>NVVH01000003.1 GCA_002402135.1 Fidelibacterota bacterium
TGTTACCCCTTTGTCAACTCCATCCACAAACACTTTGGCATTTAACGGTTCAGACCGAACTAAAAGAATACCTGTTACATTAATCTCCTGTGTTTGCGAAGTCCCAGGTACCATTTCAACGTCATATGGAATAACCTGATCTGATAAAATATTGAATTCTTTTTCCCAATCTCTATATCCATCGAGCTTGAATGTTATATTATGTGTACCCTCCGCAAGTGATAGCGTAACAACTTTTCCCGAGCTACGACTGGAATATCTACCATCTACAAATATAGCAACATCGTTTTGATTTATATTAAACACTACCATGCCTTTATTTGTTGTAGAATACTGTGTTATCAATCCTGAAGATGTGACTGTTTTTTTTGTAGTTTCAGCTGCCATTCGCAAAGCCATATTTTTTACAGTAACTAGCAAAAATTCAGAAACCTTACCTTCATGATCTTGCATATCTTGATATAAAATTCTCCCTGTTTCGACATCAATAAAACGTATATTTAATGAATAGAAATTTTCGATCTTGCTTATGTTCCCAGCGACAATAACTTGCACACCTAATATTTGCCCAATTTCTACAGCACATTCATCTACTACACAACCTGATGCTTGAAATTTCTGCTCGTCTAGAATTTTGTCCATCATCTCTCGTTCAACAATTTCGAATTTCTTCGTTTTCGATAGTTCATAAGAAAATCGATTGGTTATGTTTTTAGCTGTGATGTTATCTATACCACTCGGAGTAAACTGGACAATAGCTATCCGATCTTGAGCATATATGCATGATAAAGCAAAAAGCGTGCTGATAATAAATTGTTTCATTCTTCCATCCTATCCCTTTGGGTAAGGGTTACCCTTTCCGCCCAATTTCCAGCAAATCCGACAATAGCGCAAATCCTGTCGCTTCTTTGCCTGCTCCGGGTCCTACGACAGTCACATCACCCAGAAGGTCTGTAGTAAACGTGATGGCGTTGATGGATCCGCTCACTTCTGCCAGCGGATGAGAAAAGTCTACCATCTGTGGTGCTACAGATGCTTCTATCCCGTCGCCACTTTTCTTAACTGAGCTGATAAGCTTCCAACGTTTCCCTTCGGTTTGTGCTTTCTGGATGTCGTCCTGCGTCAGATGGGAGATACCCTGGCACGGGATGTCGGATGGCTTCACGTTTTCACCCATGACCACATTGGCAAGAATTGTCACYTTCGCYAGTGCGTCGTGCCCTTCCACGTCGGCKGTGGGGTCGGCTTCGGCGTAGCCTAACTCTTGCGCCTCTTTCAATACAGCGTCGTAGGACTCGCCCTYTTCCATTTTYGTYAGGATAAAGTTGGTGGTACCGTTCAGAATACCCTGGATAGCGGAGATTTCGCAGCTGGCCAGATTGTTCTTGGCGAAGTTCAGCACCGGCGTGCCGGACATGACTGTCCCTTCGAARAGGAACAGTACACCATTCTCACTGGCGAGGTCGGTCAGTTCACGGTAGGCAAGGGCGGCAGGGCCCTTGTTGCTRGTAGTCACGTGCTTGCCCGCAGCCAATGCAGTCCGGACATGCTCCAGCGCAGGTTCCCCTGTCTTGATGTCGGTATAGGTCAGTTCGCAGATGACATKGGCATTACTCTCGMGGATGGTGGTGAGTGCGTCCCAACCCGACTCACATCCTGGGGAGTCTTTGGCATAGTTACTCAGGTCTTTCCCCGAGCAGGCAAGATCCAGCAGTTTGTCAATATCCAGTCCGTCAGGRYAGTAGATTGACCCCTTCAGAAAATCGGAAACGGCGACAATATTGAATTCGTAGTCGTGTTTTTCTTTCAACATCTGGCGCTTATCCCGCAGGATTTCSACYAATCCCTGTCCCACGGTTCCAAATCCGATAAGTGCAATATTTTGTCTRTTCACGTTTTCATGTCCAAGTTGAGAATTTAGGGAGTTTTCATAATYCAYTGAATTTACGTTTAATCAKGATTTTTACTTATACAATTGAGGATTTCCAGGTTAGGGGGAAATATACTTACCACATGGATTTCGATTGTCTGTCTCCTGTGATGGGATAAACTTCCCGCCGTGAAAATCGCCGGACCTTTAACCGATGCTGTTTTCCTGGAGCGTCCCAATCGCTTTCTCACTGTGGTGGAACTCGACGGCGAGCGGGTGGAAAGTCATCTGCCGGATCCGGGACGACTAAAGGAACTCCTTCTYCYSGGWGYGTCWYTRAARRTCAGGAARGCGGARAAAACCAGCGGMAGAAARACMAAKTGGWCCACCRTCATGGTGAARAGCGGWAAGCARTGGATATCRTTGGATACTACWTTRCCYAACCGTTTTGTAGARGGRCTGCTTAAGGATAAGAAGCTTCCAATGTTTGCTGATTGGGAGTTGAAAAGGAGGGAAGTCCCCCACGGCAGACACCGCTTCGATTTTCTGCTGAGTAARRGWARYMGMGAGYTRTWCYTMGAAGTWAAGTCRGTTACWCTKGTGGARGACGGCRTSGCYATGTTTCCTGATGCGGTAACKGAGCGGGGTRCCCGGCACGTTGCGGCTTTGGCGGAGATTGTACATTCCGGGAAGAGTGCCACAGTCCTCTTCGTCTGCCAGCGATCGGATGTAAAGCTTTTTAGGCCTCAGTGGGAGCGGGATCCCCGGTTTGCTCAGGCATTGCAGAAGGCGGWAGCTGCGGGAGTGGGAGTGCACATCATTTCAGCACATATTACACCCCGGGAAATCACGTACAAAGAAGTGATTCCCTATGACCTCACTCAGCCGTAATTTACTGTTAACTRTTACTCTTGTGAAAAAACTGTATCCACTTGCGATTTTATTCATTCTCGGGTGCGCCGCGGTGGCTCCTCCGCCTGGCGGTCCCGTGGACGATATACCACCCACACTGACAGCCGTGGAGCCTCCTTCGGGAACAGTGAGAATTTCTCCGGGATTTACAGTCCAGCTCACGTTTTCCGAGCGGCTGGATGAGAACACCGATGCATCTTTCATTCGCGTCCTTCCCTCTCTGCCGGAGCCTCCTGAGGTAAAGTTGAAGAAGAATGTACTGGAAGTGACATTCCCGGATAAGCTTGCTGAAAATCAGACCTACATCCTGACGCTCACGAGGGAAATGAAGGATGAGCATAAAGTCCGGCTGGACCAGACTTACCAATTAGCTTTCAGCACCGGTGATGATATTTCAGAAGGGATTATCAGTGGAAAGGTGTACGGCGGTGAAGGTTCCGCCACGGTTTATCTCTACGATCTCAGCATTATAAATAACGATTCGCTTTTTGCCGAATCACCAAAGTATTTTACGGAGACGGACGATTCCGGCGTATAYGTGTTCTCATATCTCGAGCCGGGGGATTACCGTCTGCTGGCGTTTCAGGGCGGTAGAGCCCCATCACCACTCATTCCCAGTCGCATGCCGTACGGGACGTTTTGGAAGGATCCAGTGACTCTCGTCGGCAATCCTGATTCGGTGAATTCTATTAACATTAGAATCACTTCTGAAACACCACCTCTGAAATTGCTGGAAGCCCGTATGGAAACCAATCATCGCGGCTACGTTCGCTTTACCAATCCGGTGGAGCTGGCAAAACAGGAAGCAATAAACCTCTCGCTAAAAAAAAGAGATGAAGGTGTCCTGGAGCGAACTCTTTTCCAATCTGAAGAGGATTCTCGCCGTATTTCCTTTTACTTGACGGATGTCGCCGCAGGTGATTTCCTTGACCTGTCTTTGTTCGGTATACGTGATAGTGTGGATCAACTGCTGGAGATGACCGTTCGTCAGTTTACAGTTCCGTCTGACACGTCCAATGTTCTCAAATTACTGTCGCCCATTGCATCTAAGACTATTAAAGTGACCGAAACTGAGACTCTCTACCTGCAGTTTTCAGATCCAGTTGTTCTGGAACCGCTGGACAGTGCTTTGGTTTTGGTTGATTCCAGCGGAGTCGAGGTAACGCCAGAAGTGGGCTGGGACGATCCTGCTCGGATTTCCGTACAGCCGAGAGCCGGTTGGCGTCCGGGAGAAGCTTACGAGATCAAATTACGAGGCGAGTTTATTCGCAGTCCCGGCGGTGACGTATTGAGCGATTCTGCAGTAACAATTTCCATACTWGCTGTGGAAGCTCCAGGGACAGGAAATATTCTCGGGATGGTTTTGGGTCACTTCGCGGAAAACTCCATTGTGACTGCTCAATCAGTAGAAAACGCCTCACTTTCTGTTTCARCAGATGTAAATTCCGACCGTGGTTTTACACTATTGGAACTTCCGGAAGGCAATTGGATTATGAACGTATTCCAGGACAAAGACGGAAATGGCCGATACAGTTACGGCAAGGCAATGCCGTTTCAGACAGCAGAGCCGTTCGTCGTTTTACCTGATACCGTAGAAGTGAGAGCAAACTGGGACAATGAAGGAGTAGATATCCATTTCCCAGATAATTAAACTGATTTGAGTCCTATGARAAAAAGAGGAAAGATAAATGCTGTCATAATGGCCGGTGGRAGGGGTACCCGTTTCTGGCCGTTAAGTCGAGAAGCAAGACCGAAGCAGCTTTTGAAGATACTTGGCGATTCGTCCATGCTACAAATGACAGTGGACCGCCTCCGCAAGATTTCCTTTGTTGAGGAAATCTACATTATTTGCGGCGCAGATTTAAAGCGGAAGATCAGCCGTAATCTTGAMGGAGTGAAGACTCGGAATATCATCGTGGAGCCGTCAGGTAAAAACACCCTGCCGTCCATCGGGCTCATGGCGGAGCACCTCAAAAGAAAGGAACAGGATTCAGTTATGGCAGTTTTTCCGGCAGATCATCTCATCATCGGGCACAGGGCGTTTTCTAATGTTTTGAAAACGGCACTCGATCTGTCACTTCAGGATGAAACATTGGTTACTATGGGAGTTGTTCCTTCCTCGCCTCATACTGGCTATGGTTACATCCAGTTTGATAAGAAAAAGGAAATGGTTGCGGGAAAAGCTTATGGAGTCAAGACATTTGCTGARAAACCTAATTTATCTGCCGCAAAACGGTTTTTAGCAAGTGGTGATTTTCTCTGGAACAGCGGTATGTTTGTCTGGCGGGCATCTGTCTTCCTGAAGAACGTTCTGGAGCACATGCCAGAAGATTTTGAGGCTCTCGAAGTTATCGGAGATTCKATTCACACAAGACAGTATAAATCAAGTCTTGAGGAAAACTGGGACAAACTTACATCAACATCGGTTGATTACGCCATCTTGGAAAGGTCGAAAAATATTTCGGTGGTTAGAGCGGAATTTAAATGGAACGATATTGGTTCTTGGAATGCCTATTTCGAACTGTTGCCGAAGAATGGTAAGGGAAATGTGATCAAAGGTGATGGTTTGATCATTGGCGGGAGCAATAACCTGGTGCATTCCAACGGCCGCTTTACAGCAGTTGTTGGAGCTGATAATATGGTAGTCATAAACACAAAAGACGCTACTCTTGTGGTACCTCAAGACCGGGTCGAAGATGTAAAAGAACTAGTTGAAAAACTTCGTGAAGAAGGGAGAGAAAAGGTTTTATAATGACAGAACAGAACACCTTTTCCCAATTTGAACAGTTAGCCGAGCAGATGGGTATTTCATTTGTTGAAGGAAAAGGAGATTTTGCAGGTGGTTTCTGCACATTGAATGGTGACCGCTTTATTGTATTGAATCGTTTAAAGCCCATGAGTCAGCGACTTAGAGTTCTTGCTCGATCGTTTCATGAATTGCGCTTGGATCAGCGCTATGTGATTCCTTCACTTCGCGAGTTTATTTCAGAGCAGATATTCAAGGAAAGTGGTGCCTCTACACCCTCGGAAATCACTTGATTTGCCGTGCCATTCTTTTTATACTCGTCAACTCTAAACCAATACAATAATACACTCCTCAAGTTTCCAAGGAATCAGTGAGGAAAATTTATGAAAGGATAACTGATGACTGCTGTAATCAAACCTTCTGACATTCGGAATTTTTCTCTGGTTGGTCATGGAACATCAGGGAAAACTGTTCTCTCAGATGCCATCCTTTATAACGGCGGAGAGACCAATCGTATCGGTAAGACAGAAGATGGCAATACTATCTCTGATTACCATCATGATGAAATATCCAGGGAAATTTCTCTTAGCKCCACGCTGCTTCACTGCAATTGGCTTGAAAAGAAGCTGAATATGATTGATGTACCGGGATTTCTGGATTTTGTAGGTGAAGCAAAAAGCGCTCTTCGTGTTTCTGATTTTGCTGTGGTTGTGGTACATAGTGTAACCGGACCTGAGGCTGGGACGGACACAGTTTGGGATTTTGCCACTGACTACGGCATTCCGAAGATTCTGGTGGTAAACATGATGGATAAAGAGCACACAAAATTTGACACTGTTTTATCGCAACTGCAGTCCCGTTATTCTAAACGAGTATTTCCTTTTACAATTCCCGTAAATCCCGGCCTCGGATTTAATCAAATAGCTGATGTCCTTCGTAAGGAACTCCTTACYTATTCAACTGACAGCAGTGGAAAATTCCAGACGGATGAATTATCCGGCGAATGGAAGGATCGTGTGGATCAGCTCCATGAGGAGTTAATCGAGTACATTGCTGAATCGGATGATTCCCTCCTTGAGAAATTTTTTGATCAGGGGAATMTATCTGAAGAAGAACTTCGGGCTGGACTCCACGATGCCATTATTAATGGAAGTGTAATTCCTTTGGTATGTACAGCGGCTGATTCTAATGTGGGAGTAATTCGACTCATGGATATAATGGCTAAGTATTGTCCATCCCCGGATGATTTTTCTCCCTCTAAGGCTTTAAAAGCCGGTTCAAAGGAAGAAATAGAAATTAAAGCGACTGATCCCGAAAGTTTGTTTGTATTTAAGACGGTWAGCGAGGCACATGTGGGAGAGTTGTCGTTTTTCCGCGTCTACTCAGGTGAGGTTAAGCATGGGATGGATTTGAAGAACAGTTCTCGTCAGTCATCGGAGCGGCTCGGACAGCTGTTCGTCATGAACGGTAAGAACAGGAAGGAGGTGGGTGTTCTTGGAGCAGGGGACATGGGTGCTGTTGTGAAGCTGAAAAATACTCATACCGGTGACACACTTTGTAGTTCCAAACTTGATATTGAGTTTCCAAGAATCGATTTTCCTCTCCCCAATATTAACGAGGCTGTGATTACTAAGTCCAAGGGCGATGAGGAAAAGATCGCCACAGGTCTTGCTACTCTGCACGAAGAGGATCCGACTTTCCTGTTCCGCGTAGATTCTGAGCTGAAACAAACGATCATTTCCGGTCAGGGAGAGTTGCAGATSGAAGTAGTAGTTTCTCGGCTCAAAAGAAAATTTAACGTTGAAGTAGATTTGGTCGAGCCTAAGGTACCTTATCGGGAAACGATCAAAGGAAACGGCAGCGCAAAATATCGCCATAAGAAGCAGTCAGGTGGTGCTGGTCAATTCGCAGAAGTGTGGATGCGTGTGGAACCCAAAAATCATGGCGACGGAGTAGAGTTTTCAGAGTCCCTCGTGGGTCAAAATGTAGACCGCGTTTTTGTTCCATCCGTTGAGAAAGGTGTGAAAGCAGCTTGCGAAGAAGGTATTTTGGCCGGTTATCGAGTCGTTGATCTAAAGGTGGAATTTTATGATGGWAAACAGCATCCTGTAGACTCCAAGGATATCGCTTTCCAGATTGCGGGGAAGGGGGCATTTAAGGAGGCTTTCATGAGCGCAAGACCCGGTATGCTTGAGCCGATATTTGAAATCGAAGTGAAAGTCCCGGAAGATCATATGGGTGAGGTCATGGGCGACATTTCCGGTCGAAGAGGTAAGATTCTGGGTATGGATAACGAAGGTGATTACCAGGTAGTGAAGGCACTTGTGCCGCAGGCGAATCTATATCGCTATTCTACACTTCTCCGTTCTGTTACCGGCGGTCGTGGTATGCATCATGAGAAATTCAGCCACTACGAAGATCTCCCTAAAGAGATAGAAACCCGAGTGGTAGCTGCATCGAAATCAGATGAAGATGAATAAGCTTTGGGCTCCGTGGCGGATTGATTACATCCGCCAGCCAAAGGACGAGGGCTGTATCTTTTGCGACAAACCTCAAAATAGTGATGACCGGGAGATGCTGATTCTCCAYAGAGGTGAGTTCAGYTACGTACTTATGAATCTYTATCCTTATAACAACAGTCATTTGATGATTGCCCCTTATGAACATGTAGATGATCCACTCCAGATATCATCTGAGACCAAGTCGGAGATTATGGCGTTGACGGATCAATCCATGACTATTATTAAGCAGTTAATGAATCCTGACGGGTTCAATTTTGGAGCGAACTTCGGAGCTGCTGCCGGCGCAGGAATCGAAGARCATATTCACTATCACYTGGTTCCAAGATGGCGRAGCGATACCAACTTCATGCCGGTTYTAGGCCATACAAAAGTTTTGGTTCAAGGTTTACAAGAATCTTATGATGAATTGAAGAAAGAGTTTGATAATTTCTGATATGTTAGATTTTTCCAGGGTTTGGCTMCCTTTTATTTATCTTTATGGACTAGGAGGAATCCTTTTTATCGCCGGAATTGTTATAACCATAAAAGCCGGTTCGTTCGATTTGGGACGGTTTAAACATAAAAAATGGATGTGGGTTTTGCTCTTTGGATTCGTCTGGTATCTGATGATGCATGCATTAATGACTTTGGCTGCCTTGGGAACGATCTCTGTCTATACGGTCCCGGTCATTTTGCTCTTGATGGTCGCAATATTTATTGGTGTTACTGTTGCACTTAGAAGGAAAACAAAGGCATAGTGCAAACATTTCATAATATCGGCACTTCCACAGACTGGATTGTCATGGTGATTTACTTTATTGTGATTATGCTATTTGGAAGTTATTTCGGACGGTATACAAAAACCACTTCAGACTTTTTCTTTGGCGGACGCAGATTTTCGTGGTGGTTGATCACCATGTCCATTGTCGCCACCGGTGTGGGTAGTCATAGTTTCGTGAAATATTCTGCCAAAGGATTTGAACACGGAATATCTTCCTCTATGACTTATCTGAACGACTGGTTCTTTATTGCGTTTTTTATGTTCGGATGGCTTCCGATAATTGTTTATTCCAAAGTTCGATCTATTCCTGAGTATTTTGAAAAACGGTTCAGTCCGTCAGCTCGGTTTCTCGCTACTATCCTCCTGCTTCTTTACATGATTGGATACATCGGCATTGGGTTTCTTACACTCGGCAAAGCGGTCATACCTATGCTCCCGGAATCCTTCAGTATATTTGGAACGACATTACCCATTACGCTCATGGGCGCCATTATTGTCATCGCTGTTATAACGGGTATCTATATCACCTTTGGCGGCCAGACAGCAGTTATTTTTACCGATCTATTACAGGGATTTATACTTCTGTTTGCCGGRATGCTGCTTTTCTTTTTCGGGATAACTTATYTGGGTGGTTTTGACATATTTTGGAATCTGCTTCCCACGGAGTGGAAGCTTCCGCTTGCGGATTTTAATAAGCCATCGGATTTTAATTTTGTAGGCATATTCTGGCAGGATGCCATTGCTGGTTCCATAGGATTCCTGTTTATGAATCAGGGTCTTATCATGCGTTTTATGGCGTGTAAAAACGTCAATGAAGGACGTAAAGCTGCTGCAATTAATATTTTGTTTATCCTCCCCATTTCGGCAATTGTGGTAGGTAATGCCGGCTGGATAGGTAAAGCAATCTCTGTGGTAAATCCAGACGTTGTAAGTCCTGCAGTCTCTCCTGACCAGATTTTTGTAGTTGTGGCAAATATCATTGCCAGTCCCGGAATGTTCGGCTTCATTATGGCAGCACTCACAGCCGCACTCATGAGTACGGTTGACACCCTCATAAATGCCACGGCCGCCATTTATATCAACGACGTATATAGGCCCGTTCGACAGTTTCTGAAACGGAGAGTAGATACGAATGCTGAGAAAGAACGGAGAGAACTGAGCGCTGCTCGGTACGCATCTATCGCTGTCACAGCACTGGGAGTTTTGGCAGTGCTTGCCTTTAAAAATTTCCCCACGGTTTACGAAGCCCACGGATATTTTCACTCAACGCTGACACCACCGCTGGTGGTAGGGATTTTCCTGGGTGTGTTTTGGAAACGATTCACACCTGCGGGTGTGATTACAGCATTTGTTGGCGGTGTAACACTCATGGTTCTTGGGGCAAGATATCCCGGAATCCTGATCGCTCCATTTGACCATGGGATTATAATGAATCCTGAGCATCCATATTCTTACATCCGCGCGCTGTATAATACGCTGGTATGTACCGGCGTCGCTGTTTTCGCCGCTTTAACAAACCGCTGGCAAATTAAATTGATTTCAAAGATTCGCAGCAATCCGAATGGTACATTCATCATGAATAGTTTGGCCACTTTGACTGTTCTGTTCTTTCTATTAGTTTTTTTCAATATTTCAGTAATTTCTCTGCAGGTCACGGCTGCCATTGGTGTCGTTATTTTGGTTCCGTTGGTTGTCACTTATTTTGTTCGGTATGATGAGGAAAAGAATACTACAGGCTTAACTGCCTCATCTCTTGATGTTGCCAGGAAAATATTCAAAGGTGGGGAACCAAACGATGAAGCAGGTGAAAAGGTATTTGTTCATTTGAAGAAGGTTGAGGGTGATAATGCCATGGTCCATTTTTCAAAGGATGATATGTCAGCCATGAAAGCAAATCCCGGAGATCTTGTATATCTATCCGATAAACGTAAATGGCTGGGAGGATTGAAATCCATTCACTCTGTTTTTGGCCAACCTCATAATGAGGCTGGCGTGGTATTTGTCACTGAGGAACAAATTGTACATGGACTATTTGTAAAAGGCAGAATGCTTGAAGCAGAAAAAGAGATGTAAGGCCTTTGTAGGGTCAGTTAAACCTGATTAAATTCCCCCGCTTTTTGATAGACAATAATTCCGGAGTAGCTCAATGGGTAGAGCGGGTGGCTGTTAACCACTAGGCTGGGGGTTCGAGTCCCTCCTCCGGAGCAAATTAAAACTTCATCCGGGACACTTTTTTCCAAAGACTTAATCCCGAGAATTTCTTTCAAAAATATTTTTTGTATTTAGAAAGTACTTATTTGTTTGTAATGCAATTTTCCCTCCATTGTGGTTAATTTCCTCTTGAGACTAATGGAAAGCGGAATATTACTAAACATTTTTCTGGGCAGCTTGGCTCTCAGTGTTGTCCATTTTCTGATCCCCAATCACTGGATGCCTATTGTGGTGATGGCAAGGTCGGAAAGGTGGGACCAGGGACGTTCTCTGAGAATAGCCGCTCTCGCCGGATTTTCACACACCGCTAGTTCTATTATTATTGGAGTTGCAGTTGGTGCTCTCGGTTTAAAATTGACGGAAGTAAGTAAAACTGCCATGGAACTTGTGGCGCCTGTAATCTTCCTGATATTTGGAATCATGTACATTCTGGCTGGGATCAGAGACAATATCCGGGATCATAAACACCGGCATATTCATCTGGAAGAAGCCACAAAAAAGAAAACACGTGCAGCCGTGACTGCTATTGTCATCGCCATGTTCTTCTCTCCCTGCATGGAAATTGACACCTATTTCTTTAACGCCAGCCTGGCAGGATGGCAGGGGATTCTCATAGTTCTGGTGACGTACCTTCTGGTGACGGTGGCTGGCATCATCTTTATGGTGCGGCTGGGACTAAAAGGAGTAGAAGCCGTCAAACTGCAGTTCTTAGAGCAGTACGAAAAGCACATCATGGGCTTCATTCTCATCCTCATGGCACTAACGTTTTACGTTTTCCTTCACTGATGGTTTTGATCCAAAATGAAAATTTTTCAGGTAATAAAACCGTTAAAACGGTTTATCAGCGTTTGTTTTTTAAGTGTAACCAACGACTTAAGTCATTTGTTATCAATATATTACAAGAATATATAACCATTTTAATGGTTTTAGTAATTAATAGAAAATTCTGTGGAATCACCTTTTCAGAATTGGATCATTGATGGCTTCAGAAACTGATATTACGGTGAAGCTTGTTGAGAATGACCGGGAATTGGAGGAGGCATTTTCTATTAGAAGAACTGTGTTCATCGAGGAACAAAATGTGCCTGAAGTGATTGAACTGGACAGTTTTGACAAAACGGCTGCTCACATCCTTGCTTTTGACAGGGAGAAACCGGTAGGGACAGCCCGCTGGCGGTCGACTGGAAACGGCATTAAACTGGAGCGGTTTGCTGTATTGAAAGAATTTCGRGGAATKGGGATAGGGAAACTATTGGTGCAGTTCATTATGGAGCATTTAGGTTCTGACAAAAGGATATATCTTCATGCCCAAGAGTCAGTTGTTGCCTTTTACGAAAAGTTTGACTTTCAAGTACAAGGAGAGTTATTCTCTGAGGCAGATATTCCTCACCGCCAGATGATCTACAACAGTAATTCTGACTAACTGATGTACAAACGCGTATTAAAACTAGCAAAGCCCTACTGGCATATCCTGACACTTTCGGTTATCGCTTCGCTGGCTTATGTGTTTTTTAACTCCCTGTCAGTCTGGATAACTGCATCTCTTATCAATAACATATTAACTGATTTCGAAACGCTTACCGCAGGTCACAAAGCGTTGGAATCTGCGTCGAGTCTAAGCTTGAATGATTCTCTCAAGCTCTGGACCAACAGACTCGTGTTAAAGGAGACCCAAGTTGATACACTAAAGGCGTTGTGTGTGACTATTTTAATTGTTTTCCTGATGAAGAACCTTTTTCAGTATCTGAAAAATCTGCTGACCGGCTTTGTTCAGATTAGTGTAGTCAGAGACCTGAGGAATAGATTGTTTAACCACATTACGTCTCTGTCGCTCTCATATTTCGACAAGACCCGGGCGGGTACATTGACTTCAATTGTTCTTCATGATGTGAATAACATCCGACGATCCTTATCGGTAAGCTTCCATCGCCTACTTGTTGAGCCCATTAATATTCTAATGTTTACTGTCTTATTGATGATAATAAGTTGGAAGCTGACATTAGCAGTACTTGTTATCCTACCGCTGGCGGGATTTGTTATAACAGTGGTTGGGCGGAGCATTCGCAGGAAAGTCAAGCGGACGTCTATTCAGGTAGCGGATATCACAGCGACGCTGACGGAGACTTTGAGTGCTATCCGAGTGGTTAAGGCGTTTGTCATGGAAAAAACTGAGCGACTGCGTTTCGGGGAAAAGACTGCACGCCATCGCCGGCTGGTTTACCGACAGATGAAGCTTCGCTACGGCTCAACTCCTGTCACTGAAACTATTGGTGTGGTTGTTGGTGTGATACTTCTTTGGGTGGGAGGGATGCAGGTTATAGATAAGGTGATGAATCCGGAAGATTTCATCCGTTTTATCCTTATCATGTTTTCGGTGTTGACACCCATTCGCCGACTCAACACTGTCAATCAAGACTTGCAGACGGCTATGGCATCAGCAGAAAGGGTGTTTGGTCTTTTGGATAAGCCCCAAAGTATCATTGTAAGTGAGAATGCCAAGGAGATTGAAGGATTTAAAGAATCCATCCAGTTTGACAACGTATCCTTTTCTTATGACGGCAGTAGCGACTCAGTTTTAAACAATGTGAATCTGGAGATCAGAAGGGGTGATGTTGTGGCTGTTGTAGGTGAGAGTGGTTCAGGTAAATCCACAATGGCAGACCTGATCCCGAGATTTTATGATGTTCTTCATGGAGCTGTGCGCCTGGATGGGATTGATGTACGCGACATTCAGCTGGATCCTCTCCGAAAATTGATGGGCATTGTCCCTCAGGAGACGTTTCTATTCAACGATACCATCCGGAATAATATCGCTTACGGCACGGAGGGAGTGGAAGACGAATCCATTCGGGAAGCGGCAATTGCGGCCAACGCTCTGGAGTTTATCCAGGAACAGCCTCACGGCTTTGACACTATCGTTGGTGATAGAGGTGTGAAGCTGTCTGGCGGTCAGCGTCAGCGAATTTCAGTAGCTCGAGCACTAATAAAGAACCCTCCTATCTTGATTCTTGATGAAGCTACTTCAGCCCTCGACAGCGAAGCGGAGAGGAAAGTCCAAGAAGCTATTGATAGGTTGATGAAAGATCGGACTGTATTTGTCATAGCTCACCGTCTATCCACTGTAGTCAACGCTGATAGGATAGTCGTCTTGAGGGAAGGAAGTATCGTGGAAGAAGGGACTCATGATGAATTGCTTCAGAAAAACGGCGAATATAAACAACTCTATGAGATGCAGTTTAAAGCAAATTCCGGCTGAATGACTTTTCTTTGCATATGAACGATCCCACCCAATGCTCATCAATTCTGATCTGTTACGGCACTCGACCGGAAGTGATCAAATTGGCTTCCGTGATGGGTGAGCTGACAGAAAGAGACGTCCCCTTCCAGACACTCTTTACGGGTCAGCACAATGAACTGTTCGAAGATGTGGCTGATCTCATCCCAAAACCTGACATAGACYTTGATATTATGGAAGCAGAGCAGTCTCCAGCTGACGTCTTTGGTCGAGTATCCAGCGGGATTGCGCCAMTCTTGCGTCAGAAAAWGCCGGGGCTTGTGATCGTACAGGGTGACACCACCACAGCTGCGGCAGTGGCTCTGGCTGCATTCTACGAAGAGATTCCAGTAGGACATGTAGAAGCCGGCTTGCGYACKTATGATMYTCAAGCTCCYTKKCCKGARGARRYCAACCGKCAAKTSATYTCACGWGTYKCACATTTSMACTGGGCACCAACGGAGACAGCAGCCGAAAATCTGCGGAAAGAAGGTGTCAGCAATGTCCTTGTCACCGGGAATACGATTGTTGATATCTGCAGCAGGCATGACTTACCTGTGAGTTATGGTATGAAAGTTTTGGTAACACTCCACCGTCGAGAGAATTTTGGCAACAGAATGGAGACCCTATTTCGGCAATTGGATGAGCTCGCAACCAAACACCGAGATCTTGAGTTTATCTTCCCCATGCATCCCAATCCTGAAGTACAACGGCATAAGGATTTGCTCAAGAATGTGAACGTAGTCCAGCCGCTGCAGTATCGACCTCTCCTGGAATTACTCAGTGAAGCTCGCTTTGTAATCAGTGATTCCGGCGGAATTCAGGAGGAGTGTGCRGYATTYYGCAARAARGTGCTGGTCTGCMGGGAYAAAACYGARCGTCCKGAAGGTGTGGAGGYAGGWYTRGCSAAGATKGTKGGAACCGAYWTAGMCRGKMAYTTCRWKTGGGCTAATGATTCYCCRGARTGGGAGGGCGAGAATCCGTACGGGRATGGAAAGGCGGCGGAGAGAATTGTCGATTCAATCGTGGATAGCTCTTATGCTTCCTGAARTATTTGCGTTACAACCTCTACAAGTTTGAACTATTACTATTTAGCTCGCAACCTATACCAGTATGTCTATTCAAAGCCGGTTTACCGGGAATTGGGTGGTGAGTTTTTGGCCTGGACTCGCGATACTCATTTCAAGCTTTATCAACACTTTTTTCTTAAAGCTGTGGGAAAGTCCTTTCTTGGCATTTTACCCAGGGTAAAGCGAATTGACCGTAAAAACATTRTTGGCTTGGAGGGAGTTCTGATCGCTAACACGCTTCATGAACTTGGTTACGATCACGACAAGCTGAAGTCCGTTTTAATGTATCACGGTACGTCTGATAAGGTTCCCCGGGTGCCGCAGCAGGTGGCGAATCAATTTGACTATTATCTTCTTTCCGGACCCAAGAACGAGGCAAAACTYAGTAAAGCATCAGGGATCAGTTTAGATTCATCCCGCCTGGTGCGGGTTGGCAACTGGATGTTTGACCCTGTTGTGCAACAGAATTACGATCTAGTGGCCATCAGAGCTCGTTTTGGTATCAAAGATACWTCCCGTCCAACCGTACTCTWCGCTCCTACTTGGGGATATGGCGGCGGAACCCTTCTGAAGTATGGTCCCCATTTTCTTAGAACCATTCCTCAAAAGTACAATCTAATTGTCAGGCCGCATTACGGCGAAACAAACTATTTACCAGAACTGGCAAAGATGGTACCGCATAACTTGAGAAAATGGGTGACTTTTGTCCGCCCCGCCCATATTTTTCGGAAGAGCTATATTGACAATATGTTGATAGCCGATCTGCTCATCAGTGAAACATCATCTATGATCTATGAGTATCTGATCACGCGTCGACCAATAATTATTGCTGAAACCGAGACAAATGAAGTTGATATGGATGATGACGGGATGAGTGTTTATCACATAGCTGATCACTACAGTAATGGCGATGACATCTTAGGAATGATACAGAAAAACCTTGATGATAAGTCTATACCTCAAGACATGGAATCCCTTCTGAAAAAATGTTTTTATTTCAATGATGGAAAATCTACCCAGAGGTGTTTGGATTTTCTGCGCACTCTAGCTTAACGAGTGACAAACTTCAGTGAGTTAGATTAGATGAGCGGTAAGTATAGGTTAGRTAGCAGAAACGCTGATATTGCTGTTCGAATGCTGGAAGAAGTCACCAGTATATTCGAGGAGTATGGGATAAAGTATGTCTTGACCGCAGGGACTCTTTTGGGTATTTATAGAGAGAACCGACTACTGCCGTGGGACAATGATCTGGATCTGCGTGTATTCCGTGAGGATGYAGATCAAATCATCAGGGTAATTTCCAAGATAAAGCGCACAGGCTATCTGGTAAGAGTACGGTATCAAAAAAAGAAAGATCCTCCATTAAAGCTCGACGAAGTCAGGATTATTAAGATTTACAATCGTAAGTATCTTTTCACTAAAGGTGAAGTGATGATGGACTGTTTTATAGCAACCCGTCATGAGGAACAATATGTTTGGTCCTGCGGAGGCCTCAAACACTATACCAAGAAGAGTGTTCCGGCTCGTTTTTACGATAAATGCGACAGTTTAACTTTCAAGGGTAAACGTTATTCCATTCCTTCTCATATAGATGATTATCTGACTTTTCGATACGGTGATTGGAAGACACCGCAAGAGAAGTGGGATTATAGAAGAGACGACGGGGCGATCATCTATTCAAGAGTAATAGCCGAGGAAAAAGAAAAATCTAAGTGAAACAAGCTATCATTCTTATCGCTGGTGGAGGTACTCGTTTTGGCTCTCRAACCCTGGCTTGCCCCAAGTGTATGCTGGAGGTGCAAGGTAAATCTCTGTTGGCGCGGATGCTTACGCATTTGAACCAGGCTGGAATTAAAGAGACTATCTTAGTTGTGGGTTTTCAGGCCGATTTAGTTCGCAGGCATATTGGTCAGCAATGGGACAGCATGTTAGTCCAATATATCTATAATGACAAGTGGGAAACGACGAATAACGTGGTRTCACTGGCTATGGCTACTGACTCTCTGAATCAGGATTTCATTCTCCTGGAAGGGGATCTCATYTTTMAATGGGAAGCTTTTRTAAAAATGCTTGGTCCTAACAGAATAGCTGTAGATTGTTTCCTCCCGAATATGGATGGAACCGTCGTCAGTATTGATACAAAGGGGTCCGCAGACCGATTCTATCTTAAATCTACACCTGGCAGGCCAACTGATCTCTCTTCTTACTATAAAACTGTCAACATTTACAGCTTTGACTATGAGAATTATATGTCATCTGTTGTGCCCCGACTTCAGCACTTGATTGAATCTGGTCAGGATCAGGTATACTATGAACAGGCTATCGCCGATGCTGTTGACGATCAGGATTTACAACTGGAATGTGTACTGTTTTCAGGTACGCAGTGGTACGAAATAGATACTGAAGAGGATTTCGATCAAGCCAAAGGTTTGTTTAGAAGTTGAGACRCTATGTGTCGTTAGTGCGGTCTATCTGTTTGCTTAACGGCCAGGGATAAAACAGAGAGATGAATCGGTCAAGACCTGAAATGAACCAACCATTCAAACGATATTCCACAAGTCCTTTATAGTATTTAAATCGCTCACCTAGCGGTATAATAGCATTTACACCGCTAAGTTCGTATCCCCACTCCTTCAACTCCCGGCCTGCTGCATTTTCGATCAGCCTGATCTGCCATTTTTCCAGATCCTTTTGCCATCTTCCTACAGCAGTAGAGGAAAGAGGTTCCCTTGTAGCGGAATGCCACGGCATTTTGTAGTCCGGAACGGCTATCTCCGCAGTCTCTTGGAATCGGAGCATCTCTGTATGGTATTCTTCACCCAGAAACCGGCACAATTCGCGGGTCCACTTTTCCGGATGAGTAACAAAATCTTCATACCGAATTTCTATAAATTGCTCTTCTGGCAGGACTCTGCTTGCGTGTTTGCCCTTCCGAATTGCTTCCTGCCAGTTGAAAATGGAGTATACCAGATCTTCCTTCCACCAGGGCATTTTAAGTAGAGATGYGATACAGTCTCTACCATCGCGTACTACATGAATAATCTGGGCATTGGGGAAAAGCGCCAGAAGCTGTTTAAGGTACTTGATATAATAGGGCCTCTTATCGCCCCAGCGGGGTTTATTGAATTTTCTGGAATAGAGACTGAAGACACTAGTTGCTGCAGCTCCCAGTGATGTAGCTGAGGATATGATTTCCTTGTGGATAGCCCCAACTTCCAGTCCAAGGTCGGGCAGTTTGGTACGTTTRTCAAAATGTTCCGCAAACCAGCGACCTAATTTAATCCTGCTTGCCTCATTAGTCAGGTTTCTCCAGCGAAGTCTCCGTTTGTAGATTTTCTTGAGGAATTTGGTCTGAGGTGGCAAAGCGATATTCGGATGGCTGTGTAGAATCAACCGAATAAGAGTGGTTCCGGATCGCTCACAGCCGACAATAAAGATGGGTTTCTGATTATTTGCAGACATTTAGTAGTACCATAGTCACGTTTTTGTTCAATTCTGAATTGTCGTAAGTTTAAGTTAGACGTACGAGGGAAGCAATTTCATTCACCTGTTTATTGGGTTAACCTTGGAATGAGCTGTCGGGCATCCAAAATGAATGTAAAGTGGGTTAATAATAAATGACATCAGTCCTCTTTGAAAGCCACCACCTCTACTATCTGCCGCATTTTGAACCGATTATAGCCGAGCTGAAGCGGCGCGGCGGATATGAAATAGCCGCATCGATCCCGCTGACAGTCGCTACCGATGAGCGGCGACTTTTTGCAGAAWCTGCACAGAAACTGGGAGTCGAAATTATTTCCGCCCGGGATGAAAAAGAAAGAGTCGCAAAACTGAGGCAGGGGGTATTTGATATAATTATTATCGGAAATGTGGGAAGAGTGGAAGAGAAAGCAGCGGAAAATTCTGTGGTGGTTATGGTCTATCACGGAATTGGGCTGAAGCAGAGCTATTATACCGATATCTCTTCACGAGTGGATCTGCGGGCGGTGGAGAGTGAAACCCGTCTCAGTGAGCTGGAGGCAAAAGGTGAAACGAATTTGGTACTCACAGGTCTCACAAAACTGGATGTCTTTGCCAGTGCTGGGGAAACTTCTCGAGCTAACCTGCTCCAGAAATGGAATCTCGATCCCGAGTTGCCGACAGTTCTCTATGCGCCAACATTCTATCCATCTTCKYTKGAAAAGCTTCTYYCKGWGCTTCCGGCRCTTGCAGATCAAACCAATGTACTGATAAAACTCCATAATTTCAGCTGGCATCAAAAGCGCTACCGGCATCAGAGTCAAATGGTTTCAGAAGTTTCTGAAGGTAGAAAWAGAGTGGTGCTCCTTCCACCKGATGAATTCGATATTACCAAGTTCTTTTCWGTGGCAGACGTCTTGTTGTCTGATATTTCATCTACCCTTTTTGARTTTCTRGCTSTRAATCGMCCYATAATYCRRACWSAKTTYTATACCCCTAARCCGMGKCATCGYATTTYCSCNTGGMGWCTSTCYCGACGKCTYGATWMWRMAMGRKCCRGYSMWWTAKRMWTTRCWCAYWTYCWKMWMCRCCYWWKTMWWSWTYWKMMTSTKRTYRATMAYSYRWWAGARWWTYYSSWTKWWMWRKMGAKWRMSYGSSAMGYWGCGGTCGAAAGGTATCTCTATAAGATTGACGGTCAGGCGTCATCACGATTGGTAGATGCCATTGAAGTGAAGCTGAAGGAAAGGGACAGCGGTTGAATATCGGTATCTTTGTCCCCAACTGGGTGGGCGATKCTGTCATGGCTCTCCCCTTCATCAACGTCATCCGGCGGGAGTGTCCTGATGATCGGATCATCATCATTGGTCGAGCGTGGGTAACGGARCTTTTCAAGCATCATCCGGCAGTAGATGAGATAATCAGTCTAACACACTCTCGCGGTCCTATAGGTACTACCCGGGCCGGGCTCAATCTCAGGAAGCTCAATTTGGGCGTCACCTACCTGCTCTCCGATTCGTGGCGATGTGCCTACTTGGCTCGGCTTTTCGCTTCTGACTGTCGAATCGGCTTTCGTGGGCAGTGGCGCTCGGCACTGTTGACCAGAGCTGAATATCGTCCGAGAGGTCCACTTCACAGATCTGAGAGATATCTGCGGCTCATCGGAAGTCCGGAGATCGGTCTGTTTGACGGTCTCGCCATCTCCCAGGAWGAATCTGCGTGGGGAAGAGCGGAGATGGGAAATCTTGGCTTGAAAAGTCCGCTTGCCGTTTTTCCATCCAGTGTTGCTCAGTCCAGAAGAGTACCTATTAATAAGTGGATTGAGATTTTAACCAACTCCGGTAGAGTGGAAAAAGAGGTACTTTTTTTCGGGAGCGATCGTGAGCAGGATGTCGCGAAAGCTCTTACAGAACAGTTGGACAGTGCTGTCTCTATTTGYGGCAATTACACTCTCCGGAAAAGCGTAATCCTCATTTCTCTCTGTGAAGGTGCCATTGGAACAGATAGTGGATTGGGGCATATTGCGGCCAATCTGGGACTGCCGACACTGTCACTGTTCGGGGCTGGAGATCCCGCACATACAGCACCTCAAGGTCCACGAGCAAAAGTCGTCAGAACCGGTGTTCATTGCAGTCCGTGCCGCAAGAATGTTTGTGGAAATTGGAAGGAGCCCCTGCTTTGCCTGACCTCGCTGGATGCTAAAGAAGTTTGGGAGACATACTCTTCGTTATGATTTTCAAAACCGTGTTACAGCATCGTTTAATTTTTCGTAACTTCGCCACCGAATCATGAAAGCTATCATTCTCGCAGCAGGAGTTTCCCGMCGTCTTTATCCTCTTACGTACGACACACCCAAGTGTCTACTGGAAGTGGGCGGACGACCTATCATTGACTTTCAGATGGAAGCGTTGAAAAAAGCAGGAATATCAGAAGCGATTATTGTTGTCGGTTACTTACGTAAGAAACTGATAGATCACATCCAAAAAGAGTMCCCTGATATTAACTRTATTTTTATCACAAACGAGCACTTCTTTGAAACCAATACATCCTATTCTTTATACCTTTGTCGCAATGAATTCCGGAACAGCGAATCAATCCTGATGAATGCTGACGTTCTTTACCCTGAAGAGCTTTTAGAAAGGCTTATGACATCCCCTCACAAAGATGTTATGGCAGTTGATGTGAAAGAATGCGGCCGGGAAGAGGTGAAGGTCATCGCAGGTTCAGGGGATAAACTGGTTGCTATCGGAAAAGAATTGATTCARGAGAATTCTCTGGGGGAATTCATTGGAGTAGCACGCTTTAGCCCGGAGTTCGGTGAACGATTGGCATCCTCGCTGGAACACCTTATCGATTCCGGCGGAAAGGCTGATTATTTTGAAGCAGCTATCCATCCCCTGCTAACGGAGATGGAAGTTCACTATATTGATATTTCAGATTTGCCGTGTATTGAGATTGACTTTGTAGAAGATCTGGAAGAAGCGCAAAAGTTGGCGAAATCAGACTGGTTTACTAATCAGTAACAACTATTCCTTAAAATTGGAATTGGAAGTTGAGCTTGAGAGTCATCTCGGGGTCTGAGTTATCTTCGTATAGAGTGTAGCGAAGTGTCGGCGCGATAGAGAATCCCGTTGTCGGCCGGTAATGCATGCCTCCGATGAGATAGGTCTCCCTGTTGCCTTCAGTATCAATGTCCTCATCGAAAGTGTCCACTCTGGCCAGTACGTCCAAAGCTTTRCCAAGAGCGAAGTTACCGTAAATTGAGAGCAGTTGTCCTTTCCTTCCTTCGCCAWCCAGTATTCCTCCTCCGCTGTTATCAGACGTGAATACTTCCATGCCYATACGAAGTGACTCAGTAGCGTATCCCGCGAATCCTGACAGCCTAAAGATTTGATTTGTAGATGTTGAGTCATCGTAGGGTTCGAAGGTTACCACGCCTCCCGCATTCCATCCGGGATTTGAATTCAGCCGTTGTTCTCCCAGTGAAACCAGTGCTGAAAGACGTTTGTGAGTATCAACTTCGTCGTTCTTGAATCCACCTCCATTATAAGCGGCAACATGAATGAGCAGATCGTCAGAGAGGCTCTTCCTAAAGGCCAGTCCGATGTCTGCAGTACTGTCAAATCCCCAGAGATCGGTAGGGTATTTCTCGATGAACCGCATTCCCCAAGTTGCCGCTGTAGGACCAAAATAGTTGGTGGGTTGTTGGCCGATAAGGAATGAACCTACGGCAGTGTTCCAAACTAGATAAGCATGTTTAACAATAAATGTAAGAGGATCATTTTCACCAGGGCGATAGGAGTCAATCGTCACTCTGGCTGCTGCATCGTCAGAAATACTTTTTCGAAAATCAACGTAAGTGCGAGTGACGTTTAAGGAGACAATTGAAYCATACGAAGCGTCGAAGAAAACTAGGCTGGAAACATTTATTARTTCCTGAGCATTGAGACTCAATGCTGTATAGGYGATGAGAGTAAAGATTAGTTTGCGCATTATTTTTTTCCTTTAATGTTTATCAGGGCATYTCGAACTTGTGTTTTGGATGCCTGATGGTGAGTACTGGACAAGGTGATTTTCGAACCACCTTCTCTGCCGTGCTTCCGAAAAGTACATGACTGAGTCCTCCCAAGCCGTGGGTGGACATGATAATCATATCTACCTTTTCATTTCTTCCTGTTTCGATAATCTCCCTTGCGGGGGATCCGTGTGTCAGTATTATCCTGCTTCTAATGGTATCCGGTATAAGCTTATCAACAAGCCTATTCAAGGACTGTTTGACTAATTCATCATGTTCACCTGATAAATTCGGCGGTGGTGTAGCCCAAGCGAAATCTGAAGGTGTGATTGTAGGCTGAATTACATGTACAATGTTAAGTTCAGCGTCGAACTTTTCTGCCAGTGTAATAGCGTATCTAAACGCATAATGTGAAAACTCTGAAAAATCAGTGGTGACTAATATTTTCTTAATATTTAATGTATTGGACACTAGTGTGCTCTTTTCTTAAATGAAAAGTAGATAAATTTCAGAATTTTAGCAATAATTACAACTGAATGTTCATTTGTCAATTGCAGATTTTATGTGAGGTGAAATTACCAATATAAATCGACGGGGTTCTTTCAGAATYCCCCACAATTTATTAAATTCTTGAYAGACTGCATATACTTCAATCCGAGGTATTTACTTTATGATGATAATGAATATAGAAAAAAACTCCGAGGTAAAATCATGAGCAATGCAAAACTGATTCTAGAGGATCAGACAATCGAACTGCCAATATTTGAAGGGTCTGAAGGAGAAAAGGCAATTGATGTTACCAATCTCCGGGCTGAGACTGGATACATTACGTTCGACCCCGCTTACGGCAATACGGGTTCATGCACCAGTGACATCACTTTCATTGATGGTGAACAGGGGATACTTAGATACAGAGGTATTCCTATTGAGCAGCTGGCAGAGAAATCGTCATTTATTGAAGTGTGCTATCTACTCATTTATGGGAAACTCCCGGCACAGGATGAACTGAACAAATTCAAGTATGAGATTAGGTATCATTCAATGATTCACGAGGATTTCAAAAGATTGTTTGACGGTTATCCCATGAATGCTCATCCCATGGGGGTGCTGGCTTCCACTGTTGGTGCACTCTCCACGTTTTAYCCCAGCACAGAGAATGGTGAYGTTGATCTTAATATTATCCGCCTATTGGCAAAAGTGAAGACGCTGGCGGCATTCTCTTTTAAGAAATCCATCGGACAACCATTTGTCTTTCCACGGAATGACCTTTCATTCGAGGAAAACTTCCTCTATACCATGTTCTCCGTACCGGCAGAAGATTACCAGGTTGAACCTGTAATGGCTGATGCCCTTCGACTTCTTTTGGTGCTGCATGCTGATCATGAACAAAACTGCTCGACTGCTACCGTTCGCATGGTGGGCAGCAGTCAATCTAACTTGTTCATCTCCATCGCCGGGGGTATTGCTGCACTCTGGGGGCGACTGCATGGCGGAGCCAATCAGAAGGTTATAGAAATGCTGAAAATGATTCACGAAGATGGCCAGAACTACCAGAAGTACGTGGATAAGGCTAAGGATAAGAAGTCGGATTTTAAGCTTTTCGGCTTTGGGCACAGRGTGTATAAAAACTTYGATCCCCGTGCCAGGATATTGAAAGGGGCTGCTGACAGACTTCTCGACCAGCTTGGTGTGGATGACCCTCTACTGCAGATCGCTATGGAGTTGGAGAAAATCGTGTTAAAGGATGACTATTTCATCAAACGGAAGCTCTATCCAAATGTTGACTTCTACTCAGGTATTCTCTATCGAGCTATGGGTATACCGACACAGATGTTTACCGTAATGTTTGCCCTGGGTCGCCTTCCCGGGTGGATTGCTCAGTGGAAAGAAATGACGGAAGGAGAGCATCGTCGGATTAATCGTCCGCGGCAAATCTATACCGGAAATACTCTTTCGAARTTCATCCCATTAGAYAAGCGGTAAAGCTGATTMCGGATAGTTTGCACTGATAACCTTGCTAATGATATCAATCCAATCTTTGGTTAACAGTTTCTTTCCTTGGTGTTATTATCACTCTAAATTCTAACTAATTCAGTAAATTATTTAACTCATGAAAATAGCATTTCTCACTTCCGGCGGACTTGCACCTTGTCTTTCCGCTTCCATAGGCGCTTTGGTGGCTGAATATTCGGYAATCGCTCCTGAAGCTAAACACATGGGTTACCTTAACGGTTACCGTGGATTATTACTTGGGCAGAGCATCGATTTTCCGGATAGCGTCCGACAAAACAGTGAAGTGTTGATGGCGTTCGGTGGAAGCCCTATCGGCAGCAGTCGCGTGAAGCTGACGAATTCTGATGACTGCGTTAGTAAAGGATATATTCGTGAGGGAGAAAATCCGTTGGAAATTGCTGCTGAGCAGTTAATTAAAGATGACATTACCATCCTCCACAYCATGGGTGGTGATGATACCAATACCATGGCAGCTGCACTTTYGGCTCATCTCGCGGAAAAAGGTCACGATCTGACTGTAGTGGGTCTGCCTAARACTGTGGACAACGATGTGACCCCCATCACTCAATCTCTCGGTGCGTGGACGGCAGCTGAGCAGGGAGCGATTTTCTTCGAGAATATTGCCAACGAAAACACCACTAGCACCCGCCAGCTTATCATCCACGAGGTAATGGGTCGCCACTGCGGCTGGCTGACTGCGGCGACAGCTCGGGAGTACCGATCTCGATTGGGGAAGMGACGATTCCTACCGGAATTGCTCATTTCCCGTGAACGGTGGGATGTGGATGCCGTGTACGTGCCGGAACTTACCATTGATTTTTCTGCAGAGGTAGAGCGATTGCGCCGGAGAATGGACGAGAAGGACGGTGTCAATATCTTTTTGAGCGAAGGGGCCGGAGTTAAGATGATCGTAGCGGAGATGGAAGCTGCAGGTGAAGACGTGCCGCGGGATCCGTTTGGTCATGTCCGGCTGGATGACATCCAGCCCGGGCAGTGGTTTGCCAAGCAGTTTACGGAAAAGCTCGGAGCTGAGAAGACACTGGTACAGAAAAGCGGCTACTTCGCCCGGTCGGCAGCGCCTAATGATCAAGATCTTGAACTGATTCGTAAAACTGCTAAACTGGTTTCTCAATTTGGGATTGAMGGAAATAGCGGTGTAGTCGGGATGGATCAAGATGATGGTGATAAACTTGGACTTATTTCGTTTGATCGCATAAAAGGGGGTAAGCCGTTCGACACTACGGTACAATGGTTTGTGGATATGCTTAATGAAATTGGACAATAGAGCAATTGTAGAGGAAAAGACATGGAAGATTTAATTCAATTAGCAAATACCATAGTAGCAGATGGAAAGGGAATTTTGGCGGCAGATGAAAGTACCCCAACCTGTACGAAGAGGTTTGAATCCATCGGTGTGGAGAGTACTGAAGTGAGTCGAAATGCCTACCGGGATATGCTTTTTTCTGCAAAAGGGYTGGAGAATYACATCAGCGGCGTYATCATGTTTGACGAGACGCTGCGCCAATCTTCTTTAGCGGACGGTACTCTGTTCCCAGAATACCTGAACGGCAAAGGTGTTTTGCCCGGAATCAAGGTGGACACTGGCGCCAAGGCGCTGSCCGGTCACGACGGCGAAAAGGTTACGGAAGGGTTAGACGGTCTCCGGGAACGGCTGGCTGAGTATAGCGATCTGGGAGCCAAGTTCGCCAAGTGGCGGGCGGTCATCACCATCGGTGAAGATATTCCCAGCCGTRCCTGCATCGAAGCCAATGCTCACGCCCTGGCTCGCTATGCTGCTCTCTGCCAGGAAGTGGGCATTGTCCCCATCGTGGAGCCGGAAGTGCTCATGGATGGAGACCATACGATTGATGATTGCTTCGTRGAGACTGAGGAGACGCTGCAGGTGGTGTTCGAGGAGCTTTTCAAACAGGGCGTCCTGCTGGAAGGGATAATACTGAAGCCCAACATGATTATTTCCGCATTGGACTGCCCCGAGCAGGCATCGGTGGAAGAGGTTGCCGAAGCGACGGTGGAGTGTYTTTTGCGGGTGGTGCCGGCRGCAGTGCCGGGGATCTGTTTTCTTTCCGGMGGGCAAAGTGAYCTTGTCGCTACYCAGCATTTGAACGCCATGAACGCTCTCGGTGTTGACTTACCGTGGAGACTTAGTTTCTCTTACGGYMGMGCTYTGCAGGCCGCGGCATTGAAAGCGTGGAGCGGAGATGCAGCCAAAGTTTCGGCGGCTCAGCAGGYATTCCTGCACCGAGCCAAATGTAACGGTGCGGCGGCGATGGGGAAGTATAACGAAGAGATGGAAGCTTCTGGCTAATCTCCGKTCTTGAGTAGTCCCCAACCCGTCCAAACGATAGAAACCAACATTCCCGCATAAAACGGCTGTACTCCGAGTAACGGTACATCTGTTGTTCCAAGCAGAAGCCAGATCACACTCGCTCCGGCTGAAGCGATCATCATCCACTCCACTTTTTGAATTCTGACTTTCGGCAGGAATGTTGCCAAAAASGGCAGTAGCAGTCCCGGTACCACCACACTCCCCAGCGTAAGCCAGAGATTCACTACGGATGGAATCGACCACGCCAGTATGAGCGACCCGATTGCGACGACAATTAATCCCATTTGAGTTTGCTTGACCGAGTCCCCGCTTCTTTTCGCCATGATATCCCGGCCGAAAGTGATGGCGCTGATGAATCCCAGAGAGTCCACGGTGGACATGATGGTGGCCAGCAGTCCGGCGAAGAAGAGTCCCTGCAGGAGCGGCGGGAGTACCTCCATCCCCAGGAGCGGGAGGGCGAGTTTCGCGTCTGTGATGACACCTACAGGTAAGAGGACGGAATAGAGTCCTGCGGTGAGAGTAAGAAAATCGAATACGATCCAGAAGAGGATGGAGATAAAGATTCCCTTTCGTGCCACTGCTGGTGATTTCGCCGCTGCGCAACGCTGATAGAATCCGGGATCCACGAAAGTCCAGAGGGCAATGAAGAACCATACCACGATATACTGCGTTGTGTTTCCGCCGTGCCACGTCAGGTGGAGTGATTTGCCCATTCCGTTCAGCTTTCCCGCCAGTTCTCCGAACCCGCCGTACTCGCCAATTGCATACGCCACGAGAGCGCCGAAGCCGGCGAACATGAGTACGAACTGCAGCACATCCGTCCGCACCACCGAGCGAAATCCGCCCCGGTAGATGTAAATCGTACTCAAGAGTGTAGCAATGACAAGTGCGGGAAGAAGCGGAAGTCCGAAAAGAAATCCCAGAAGTACGCCCACACTCAAAATATACGGAGCCGGTGAGGCGAGGATCATCACCAGCACGGCGCTGATCACGGCCGGTCCTCTGCCGTAAGCTTTTTGGAACCGGTCCGGGATGGTGAAGGATTCGCTCTGTCGAATCCGGCCAGCCACAAAGAAGGCGAAGAKGARGGCGAAGATGTAGTAAGGGAGTCCGAACACCACCCAGTTGGAGATGCCGTAAGAGTAAGTAAACTCGCCCACGCCGAGAATCCCGCCGTACCAAGTAGCTACCAGCGAAGCAGTGAACGGGAAGATGGTCAGCTTCCGCCCGGCTAAGAGATAATCACTTTCGTCCTCACTGAACCGCTGCCTGCTGCGAAAAAGTCCGATGCCGAGAGTCATCACAAAGTAGATGAGAACTACTAGGGCGGCGGGAGAATCGAAGGGGAGTTTCACGATGGGTGAGAAACGAAGACCAGCACTGTGCCGTTCTCCGCAGTCACAGTAAAGGAATCGCCGGTGGCTTCATTGCTCATGCCGTGACCGCTGCCGGAGAACATTTCACCGTGTAGATCGTACTTCAAACCGTCTGTGGTAATCTTCACTGACTTTCCTAAACAGTGTARGGAAACTCGCCGACCGGCTTCAGCTTCAAATTTTTTCTCACCGGAGAGAGGTATGATGGTGAAAAAGTCCGTGACGGCTGTCAGCCGGATGGCTCCGCTGAAGTTGGCCAGAAGATGAARATTGGCCAGCGTGTGATCATCCCTTAGTCCGGTGATTCCCAGTAGAGTTACTTCCGAAATACCGTTGTTTATACACCTCTCTATAGCTTTTTCTAGATCGGTATTCTCTTGTCCATTGTCCCAGATGACATCACCGCTGAGGCTTTCCCGGTCAGCCTGGAGAGAGTCGAGATCACCGATAACAAGAGTTGGCGTGCAGCCTGCGGCTAGAGCTTTGTCAGTGGCGCCGTCACAGCAGATGAGAGTACCGGCGGAAGTGAGGATGGAGAGCGGGACAGAGTGAGTAGGAAAGAGGCCGTCAGCAAGAACGACTGCCGGCTCAGGATGATCTACTTCTCCCACGATGTTCCCAGCCACGCTTCAAACAGTTGCTGTTGATCGTCTGTCGCTTCTTCAAGCCGAATAACGGAGAATTTGTCAGGAGGAGTGGTTGAAGGTGTTATCTCCAGTTCAGCAATTTCCCCTTCCCGGGAGATGAGTAGACTCGCTTTTTCATCCACAGTTGTTTCTTTTAAAAGTTTAACCGCATTGTCTGGTGTAAGCCGGTTTCCGTTTAGTGCGATGAGTTCGTCATTCACATTAACGCCGCCATCTGCCGCCGGTGTACCRTCATAAACGGTCTTGATTACAATCCGGCCGTTACTGGTCTTATGCTTCAAACCGAAGTAGGCATCAGACTCTTTGATATCATCGGCGTAGCTCCGATCAAGTCGGCACCCCACAGATGAGAGAAATTGGTCGTAGTCAAGTTCTGCAACGGTATCCACATATTGCCAAATGTCACTTAAGTCTCGGCCTGCCGCATCTTCACAAATCTGTCGGAATTCTGCGGATTTAAATCCTCGCTGTTCACCCTCATAGATTTTACTGTTCACTTTACGGAATACATCATCCAGCGATTTCTTCCTACCGGAACTTTCAACAATTGCCAGGTTCAGCAGAAAGCCCACCACAGCTCCCTTGGAATAGTAGGAGATTTGCGTATTGGGAGAGTTTTCATCCCGACGGTAGTACTTTATCCACGTATCAAAACTCGCCTCGGATAGTGATTGAACCTGTCGTCCCGGAGTTGTCTCCACCAGTTTGATAAGCCGGCCTACGTAATCGAAATAGTCTTCCTCAGTGAACAGTCCCGCCCGGTAGGGGATGACACTTTCATAAAATTCGGTGAGTCCTTCAGCAATCCAGAGATCAGTGGTGTAGTTTTCCTCATCATAATCAAACGGGCCCAAGGCGAAAGGCCGGATGCGCTTTACGTTCCACGTGTGGAAAAATTCATGGCTCATGAGAGTCAGGAAATCTTTGTACTTCTTCTCATCAGAAAACTTCCAGCGCTGTCCTTGGACGGTACATGAATTAAGGTGCTCAAGTCCGCCGCCGCCGCTCTCCAGCAGCAGTATMAGGAAGACGTACCGATCGTAAGGGAAGGAGCCGAACAGCTCCTTCGTCTGTTTTACGATAGCTTCCGTATCGCTCAGGAATTTCTCCCGGTCGAGATTGCTCTCGCCATAGATGGCAATTTCGTGGGAGATTCCATCCACCTTGAATTTTACCACATCGTGATTGCCCATGAGAATAGGCGAGTCTATCAGATTATCGTAATTAGCAAAAGCGAATGTTTTCGTTTTTCCGCCTACTTGAGAAAGGCCAGTGGAAATCTTGCGCCAACCTCGCGGGAGCTGAATCTTCAGCTCGCCCGGCTGATCCTGAAGCCCATCCACGTAGAGAAATACGGAAGCGCCGTTCAGGTAGCCTCGGGAGTCATTCAGAAAGCTGGTCCGTACTGACTGTTCGTACGCGTATACTTTATAGGTAACCGTGAAATCGGAATCTCCGCCGGTGACAACATCCCAGACGTTTTTTGCKCTTTTGTGTACCGGCAGTTCACGCTTGCCTTCGGATACTGAGACTTTGGGAATGTGCCTGGAAAACTCGCGTACGAGATAGGAGCCCGGCGTCCAGACAGGCATTTTTAGTGTGGCGCTTTCACCAGAGTAGTCCTCTACTGAGAGCGTAACATGGAAATAATGGCTTCTGGGCTCCGGCATGGAGAGAGTATAGGTGATACGTGGATTAGCCACGACATTGCTCCACATCATCATACAAGCCAAAAGCGTTAACTTGAAATTCTTCATATGCAACAGTCTCCTTTCGTTTCACAGCGCAGAAAAGTTACGCAGTGGGGTGGCATTGTGGAAGGAAGAATTACAATTGATAATTGTCAATTTTCGATTTATTATCGATAGAAACAATCCGCAGGATCATGTGGACAAATCTGGTAACCAGTAAAAAGTTTGATTCTAAAGCTTATGAATTAATGAGGTAACAGTGTCGAAACTGAATAATCTTGTACTGAAGTTCCCCCGGACTGTGATTGCTCTGTCTCTATTGATTACGGTCATCATGCTCACTTTTGTTCCCAGCATTCAATTTGAGCCGGATGTGAAGGAGATGATCCCAGATGATTTCCCAGCCGTGAGGAATCTGGTTATTCTGGACAGCATTTTTGGCGGCAGTGAGATCATTGTCGTAGCTGTAGAATCTGATTCTATTTTCACTCCGGAGGGACTAAAGAAATTTGCTTTGCTGGAAGCGTTACTGACAGATATAGAAGGAGTGGAAAGGGTCATGTCTCTCTACTCTGCTAAGGAGATTACTGGCGGTGCCGGGATGTTGTCAATTAACAATTTGATGGACAAAGTTCCAGAAACTGTCGMAGGAATTAACAGTCTCAAAGTGGCTGTGAAGAAAAGTGATATTGTTTACGAAAGTATGGTTTCTAAGGATTTCAAAGCACTTTCATTTTTTCTAATGCTGGGTAATACTTCTGAAGTGAATGATGCAGGCCTTCGTGACGAAATTCTGAGAATTATCGATATCGAGCCGTACCGCGGTCCGGAGAACATTTATCTCGCCGGTTTGCCTATCACTAGAGCCGGCATAGTTGAGACCATGCAGTCCGATATGAAGTCATTCATGCCTTACGGTATCCTGCTGATGATTTTTCTGCTGGCACTGAGCTTTCGGAGCTGGATGGGTGTCTTTCTCCCCCTTTCGGTGGTGATCATGTCCATCATCTGGACTTTGGGATTGATGAGCATGCTGGGAATCAAATTTACCATGATCTCCATTTTGATACCGGTGATGCTTATTGCTGTTGCAAACGATTACGGGATTCACATTATTGCTCACTACTTCGAGAATTTCAAAAGGAAGAAATTCACCGAAAAAGACGCCAACATTCGTGAGACTATTGCCAGTCTGAACAAGCCAATCTTTCTGGCAGGCATCACCACCATTGTCGGTCTCATGAGTCTCCTCGGGCACTTTCTACCGCCGGCGAAGGAGCTGGGACTGCTGGCCGGATTTGGAGTCTTTGTCGCCTTTACCCTCAGTCTTACGTTCATTCCTGCCGCACTGAAGAACCTTCGCATTCCGCCGTGGATCGCTCATGGAGGACAGGATCATCGCTTCAATCGCTTCCTTCAAGGCTGGGGGAGATTTTTCGTCCGTTTCAAGCGGACAGTTATGGTAGTAGCGGTTGCTTGTGTAATAGTCGCCGGCTTGAAAATACCTACTCTCCGGATTGACACGGACCCTATACACTACTTCCGGGAAGGATCTGAGATCCGCGTGAATAACGAGCGGATCAGTGAGGATTTTGGTGGTTCCAGCCAGCTTTCCATTATTGTAACAGGTGACATCAAGGAGCCAGCCACATTAAGGCGGATGAAGGAAATTTCACTATTCCTGGAGCAGCAGCCGGCTATAACCCGGACTTTATCCATCGTGGATCAAGTGGAACTTCTTAATGAAGCGTGGCATGATGGTGACCCTGCTTTTAGAGCCATTCCCGATGATAAAATCGCAATGGGGGATACGGTCATATCCGGGCGYAGCCARGTGGCTCAGCTGCTCCAGTTTTTGGATGAGGAGGATKTGGAACAACTCGTGCAGATGGAAGAAAATACAATCACTTTTGAAACCGAGTTTGTTCGGGCTCAGATCATTGCAAGAATTAATCGCATCAGTTCTGCGGAGATTCTGGAATTGAATCAAAAGGTGGATGAATTTATTGAAACTAATTATTCCAAAGCCGAAGTATCACCTGTTACAGGTTCAGCATCAATCATGGGAACGCTCACCGATCTCATCGCAAGGGGACAGTTGCGGAGTCTGGCCATTTCACTGGTGCTGGTTTTTCTGGTGACTTCACTTGTGTTCCGCTCGTTTCAGGCGGGACTCTACAGCGTCTTTCCTCTGGGAGGAGCTGTGATTCTGGTGTTTGGATTTATGGCGTACTTCGGCATCGAACTCAATACAGCYACCAGCATGCTGACGAGCATTCTCATCGGCGTGGGGATTGACTACACCATCCACTTTCTGTGGCACTACCGGCAATTCGTGAGAAAAGGGATGGACGGCCAAGAGGCGGTTATACAGACGCTTACTACATCCGGGAAAGGTATTATTTTCAATGCGTTTTCTGTGATGGTGGGTTTCATTATTTTGATGGTCTCCGGATTCCTCCCCATCTTTTTCTTCGGATTCGTCATTATCTTTTCCATCGGGATGTGTCTGATTGGCGCGTTGGCGCTGCTGCCGGCTCTCGTGGTCTGGACCAAGCCGCGGTTCATCTTCGGGGAGGCGAAGAGTGAATCTTAATCGTCTAAGAACCGATCGCGACTATCTTTTTTCTGTCATCATCGGCGCAGTGACAGCTGTGATTGCAGGTATCATGATCTGGAACGGATTGACATGGCTTTGGAATTGGTTCTCAGTTGCTGGCGGAGAGAGTTCTGAGTGGCTGGCTATCTGGGAATTCTGCAAGGCTAAYCTGAGCATTCTTATCGTGATTTACGGACTCATGTCGCTGCAGGCTTCTGGTCTGGCAGAGCTGAAGTATGGYAAAAACTTTCTGAAAGCGTTCGGTTTGGCTCTCATCCTCACCCCGCCGGTGATGATGGTGGTGTATGGGCATAAGAAGGAGTAAAATCAATTCATCTGCCACCAAGTCACAAAAACACAAAGGAATAATGAAAAAACCATTATTGTTAAAAAAATCACATTCCCACACAATCTCTTATTTCTTTAATCGTTACATCTTCGTGCCTTCGAGACTTTGTGGCGAATCTTAAGATCCTGTGGATAATTCTTGATAGGAGGAGACATGAAACATATTCTGATATTTCTAATAATGTGTTCTTTGGGTTGGGGTCAAATGACCGGCAGGGAGATAATGGAAAAAACCGATGCTTTACCTGAACCGAATGATGCTGTATCAACGGTGAAAATGTCGCTTATAAAAAGCAAGAAAGGAAAAACCCGYAAACGGATGCGGGAGATCAGACGTTTTCAGGTTTATTACAAAGAAGGAGAATTAAAATCCAAATCGCTCATTCGCTTTCTCAAGCCAGCGGAAGTGAAAGGAACCAGCTTACTTATGTGGGAGTACCGTGGAGGAAAAGACGATGATCAGTGGCTCTATCTGCCGGCCATGCAAAAGGTGAAGCGAATAGTGSCCCGAGAGAAGTCATCGGAATTCATGGGAAGCGATTTTACTTATGAGGACATGGGCGGCCGTATTATTGATGAGGACAGTTACAAGCTGCTTGGGGAAGAGGAATTGTTTGGCGAAAACTGCTATCGAGTAGAAGCGATTCCGATAAAGAATGGCTCATCTTACTCCCATCGTGAGGTCTGGGTCAGCAAAGATTCATGGATGGTTCGCAAAGTACATTACTTTAATAAGAAAGGAAAACTGGTGAAAATTCTCTCCATCCCCGAATTGCACAAAGACGGTGATTATTGGACTGTCGATAAAATGGTGATGGAAAGTGTGAAAAAGTCCCACAAGACTATCCTCGAAATGAAGGATGTGCAGTACAATAGCRGTATAGATGAATGGCGATTTACCGAACGAGGACTCCGCCGAAAATAAATATTTTTATGAGGAAATCATGAAGATTAAAATTGGTATATGGCTATTGTTTTTAATGTTGGGTGTTTCGCTTCAGGCCCAATTGGAGTTTACTGGGTTCTATCAGAATTGGTTGGCAATCCGAGCGGTTGAAGAGTACGACATCATGCTGATTCGTAACCGAGTGAGGTTGGACGGGAATTTGTACGGCGAAACTTTAGGAGCCTATTTTTCTCTCGATGTTCGAAATGACGGTACCAATGATGAATCTGATTTTGAGATCTCTCTCCGCGAGGCRTACGTGGACCTATACTTCTCTAATGTTGAATTTCGACTAGGGAAGCAGCAGGTAGTCTGGGGTAAAGCCGACGGCGTTTTCATCAACGATATTGTCAATCCGCTGGATATGCGCATGTTCCTGCTGCAGGATTTCGATAATATCCGTATGGGCATCCCCATGGCGAAAGCGAATCTCTACCTGGGCAATTGGACGCTGGAAGGGTTGTGGATTCCCAGGTTCGAGCCGTGGCAGTTTGCGAAAGCGGGGAGTGATTGGGAGTTTATACTTGGCTTGCCGGCAGATACAGTTTGGGGCCCCTGGGGATGGGAAATGGTGGAAGAACTCCCATACATTTTTCACGTCAATGATGAAAAACTTCCTGAGAACTCACTTGAGAATTCCGAATTTGGCTTTAAGCTAGCTACCTTTCTCTTGGGAGCGGACATCAGTCTGCTTTACCTCGATGGTTATGCAGATCACCCGGTAGTAGAGGATGATAGCGTAAYTATGATAATTGATCCCGAACTTGGAGTCACAACACAGATAGATACTTACATCACTCCTTTTTACTACCGTTCTCCCATGTACGGTCTTAATTTTTCCCGCCCGGTTTTTTCCACCGTTATTCGTGGAGAACTAGGCTATTTCGCCSMCCGCCGTTTTTCTGATCTGAATATGCAGATCCTCACCAGCGACTATTTCCAARGYATGTTGGGTTTGGACTTCACCGGACCGTGGGGCTCCAGCGTCTCCCTCCAGGCGATTCACAGTCAGATCATGGATTATCAGAGCGGAATGGTGGATGACGAAACTGAGCAGATGGCGACGGTCATGCTTTCCGGTTCGTTCCTGCGGGAGACAGTTATAGCGAGTSTCCTCGGGTTGGCGGATGTGAACGAAGATGCCGGTCTCGGTCGTCTGGATGTGAGTTACGCATGGTCTGACGCGCTAAAGATCAGTCTAGGTGGATTTTTCCTCTGGGGGAATGAGGATACGCTCTTTGGCCAGTTTTCAGAAAACGATAATATTTATCTGAAAATCAAGTACAGTTTTTAAAGTCCCTAAAGTACCCGGAACTTTGAAAGTACCGAGGACTTCAGTGCTTTGTTTCACCTTGATTGAAAACCCTTTTTTGTGTATTTTCGCACCGTGCTTTTCGAAATATTTTCATATAATCGATTGGAAGCAGTAGTGCTGCTGATTGGAAGAATTTTATGATCAGAGGTAAGCCTCAGGAGGGGCTTTTTTTATTATTGAGAAAAATAAGGCCACTAAGGCATCAAGACACAAAGAAATCCTAAGGATTTAATATCATTAACCCTAAAAATTGAAAATATTCTAATGGAACGGAGCTTTACTTATTTTACTAATAGAACCTTAGAGTCTTCTCCGCAGGACCCTGTGGGATCTATTCGTGGGAAGTTATTGTTTTGAAAAAAGAGATACAGATTCAGGGAATGGATGCAGTTAACATGGCTGGCGTTGCCGATGCCAACTTGAAAATCCTCGAAGACTCATTTCCCTGTAAAATACTACTCAGGGGAGACACCATTTTTCTGGATGGAGATGAACAACCGGTGACCCAGGCGGAGGAAGTAATCTCAGAAATGATGAACACTTTTTCCCGYAAGAGCTCGCTAACTGAAGGCGATGTCAGTTTACTGGTGGCGCTMATCTCTGAGGGAAATCATGTTAAATCGAACGATGCAGAACAGGTTGTACTCTATACCAAGCAAGGCAAGATTGTACCAAAATCTGAAGGYCARAGAAGACTGGTTGAGACATGCCAGAACAATGATATTTCATTGGTCATCGGTCCTGCCGGTACCGGGAAGACATATCTGGCAGTGGCACAGGCGGTGGCAGCTTTAAAGAATCGGCATGTGAAGCGCATCATTCTCWCCCGACCGGCTGTGGAAGCGGGAGAAAGTCTCGGTTTTCTGCCTGGAGATTTGCGAGAGAAGATTGATCCCTACCTAACTCCCCTCTACGATGCACTTCGAGATATGTTCGCTTCAGTAACGCTCAAATCCCACATTTCCAAGCGGGTAATCGAGGTTGTGCCGCTGGCGTACATGCGCGGTCGAACGCTGAACAATGCTTTCATCATTCTAGATGAGGCACAGAACTGCACAGCCATGCAGATGAAGATGTTTCTCACACGCATGGGACCGAATTCCAAGGCGATTATTACTGGAGATGTGACGCAGATGGACCTGCCGTCTCGGGATGATTCGGGATTGCTCCAGGCGGAGAAGCTGTTAAAAGGGATTGACGGAATTGGATTTGTCTATATGACCGAAGAAGACGTGGTTCGGCATCGGCTGGTGAAAGATATCATTAAGGCATACAATAAAAATGGAGGTAACAAAGGTGGCAAGTGACCGGAGGCAGGTGGTGATCGCAGGTGGTAAGCGGACACCCGTTGGCGCTTTCCAGGGATCGCTGGCGACTATTCCCGCAACACGATTGGGAGCAACAGCCATCCAGGCAGCTCTAGAAGTGAGCGGAGTTTCCGGCGACAGTGTGGATGAAGTCATCATGGGCAATGTGCTTAGTGCTGGTCAGGGACAAGCTCCCGCTCGCCAAGCGGCTCTCTACGCAGGACTGCCCAAATCGGTGGAGTGCCTCACGATTAACAAGATGTGCGGCTCAGGTTTGAAAGCGGTGATGCTGGCGTCTCAAGCCATCCAGTGCGGAGATGCGGAGGTTATCGTAGCCGGGGGGATGGAGAGCATGAGTCTTTCGCCGTTCCTTATTCCACGAGCCAAAACCGGTCTCCAGCTTGGACATACGGAACTTGAAGACAGCATTATCACTGACGGCTTGTGGGACGTGTACAACGACAAACACATGGGGAGCTGTGCGGAAACCTGCGTCCGGAAATATCAATTTACGCGGGAGGAGCAGGACGAGTTCGCCCAGGAATCTTACACTCGAGCCCAGAATACCCAGAGGGATGGTATCTTCTCCAAGGAGATCGTCCCGGTGGAAATCAAGGACCGTAAAGGGAATCTGTCTGAGGTTGCTGAAGATGATGAGCCCCAGCGAGCTAACTTTGAGAAGATGACGAAAATCCGTCCGGCATTCGAAAAGGACGGAACCGTGACCGCAGCCAACGCTTCCAAGATCAACGACGGCGCGGCGGCAGTCGTTATGATGAGCGCGGAAAAGGCGGCAGATCTTGGAGTTAAAACGGTCGCTCGGATTGTGGCTCAAGCGAGCTTTTCACAGGAGCCGGAGTGGTTCACCACTGCGCCGGTAAGAGCCATTCACAAGGTGCTGGATAAGTCTGGACTAACGGTGGATGACATTAACCTTTTCGAGATAAACGAAGCGTTCGCGGCAGTGACAATGGCGGCGGAGAAAGATCTGGGATTGGATCATGATAAGGTGAACATTCACGGTGGAGCGGTGGCGCTGGGGCACCCCATCGGCGCCAGCGGAGCCCGCATATTAGTTACTCTCCTGAACGCCATGGAGAGCCGGAAAGCGAAACTTGGGCTGGCGACCCTCTGCATCGGCGGGGGAGAGGCTTCGGCGGTTATTGTGGAGAGAGTTTAGATATGGATTTCGATTACACAGAAGAACAGTTATTGGTTCAGAAGACCGCACGAGAGTTTGCCCGGGAGCAGTTGAGACCGGGAGTAAAAGAGCGGGATGATAAGATGGAGTATCCGGCGGAGCAGATCAAGATGCTGGGCGAGATTGGGTTCATGGGAATGATGGTCCCGGAAGAGTGGGGCGGTGCCGGCTTTGATGCACTTAGCTACTCTCTCGCCGAGGAGGAAATTTCCCGGGAAGACGCTTCCGCCGGAGTGGTTATGTCCGTRAACAACTCTCTTGTCTGTCAGCTTCTCATGGACTGGGCAAACGATGATCAGAAAGAGAAGTACCTGAAGAAGCTCGCTTCTGGCGAGTGGCTGGGTGCCTTCTCTATCAGCGAACCTCAAGCCGGCTCGGACGCTTCCAATCTACTCTGCACTGCCAAACGGGATGGCGACCATTACGTCTTGAACGGAATCAAGAACTGGGTGACGAGCGGTATCAATTCCAATGTGGTGATCGTCTTYGCCGTTACAGAAAAGGGCATCGGTTACAAGGGTGTTTCCGCCTTCATTGTGGAGAAAGGGATMGATGGTTTCACTACCGGCAAAAAGGAAAACAARCTGGGCATCCGGGCATCGGATACGTGCGAACTCTATTTTGATGATTGCAGAATTCCGGCGGAGAATCTCATTGGTAAGGAAGGCGACGGCTTCAAGATCGCCATGAAAACGCTGGACGGCGGCCGGATCGGGATCGCTTCCCAGGCGCTGGGAATAGGGCGGGCTGCTTTGGAGGAGTCGGTACGGTACGCTCAAGAGCGAAAGCAGTTTGGTAAGCCGATTTCGACATTTGGTGCTATTCGAGAGAAGATTGCCAAGATGAGCATTAATTTGGATGCGGCCCGGTTGCTAACGCACAAAGCAGCCGTTCTCAAGGATAAAAAGCAGCCGTATTCCAAGGTATCTGCACAGGCAAAGTGGYTGGCGTCGAAAACAGCCATGGAGGCGGCTACAGAGTGCGTTCAGATTTTCGGTGGCTACGGCTACATGCAGGAATATGGCGTTGAGCGTCTCATGCGGGACGCCAAGATCACCCAGATTTATGAAGGAACATCAGAAATTCAGCTGCTTGTAATAGCAAGAGCTGTTATGGAGGAATTATCATGACAACCACTGAAGCACCCATTGATCGCCCCTTGCAGGATTTAAATTGGGATGATCTGACATTTTCGATTACGCCTACGAGATCCATGTGGCTCATGGAGTGCGATAAAGAACTTGTTTGGAATGAGGGTCAACTTGAGCCGTTCAGGAATTTACAAATGTCACCGGCTGCTGGAGTACTCAACTATGGTCAGGGAGCATTCGAAGGGATGAAAGCTTATCACACAGAGAAGAACCGTATTGTGCTTTTCCGGCCGGAAAAGAACTCCCGCCGATTTGTGGATTCAGCAACACGTCTCTGCATGCCGCCTATTCCGGAAGATAAGTTCATTGAAGGAGTGGAAGCAGTGGTGCGGGATAACGCGGACTTTGTCCCACCCTGCGGGAAAGGAAGTCTCTACATCCGCCCGATCCTCTGGGGATCTGGCCCAGTCCTGGGGGTGAAACCGGCGCCGTGGTTTTCTTTCCTTATATATGCATCACCCGTTGGACTTTATTTCAAAGGAGGACTCCGCTGTCTTAATCTGAAGGTGTCTCATGAGTTCCACCGAGCTGCCCCACATGGAACAGGAAATGCAAAAGCAATCGGAAACTACGCAGCTTCTCTTTATCCACTGATGCAAGCTAAAGAAGAAGGATATGATGAGGTCATCTACTTGAAAGCTGACAATGAAGAGTTGGTTGAAGAAGTAGGGGCAGCCAATATTTTTGCTGTAAAAGGGAACAAGATGGTCACCCCGCGTCTGGGTGGTTCCATTCTTCCCGGTGTGACGCGTGACTCTGTGCTGATAATTGCCGGAGAACTTATGGGTATGGTGACAGAAGAGCGTGATGTGACATTGGAAGAAGTACTGGAGGCAGATGAAGTTTTCTGCACCGGGACGGCTGCGGTGGTCATGCCTATCGGCAAGATAACTGATAGAGAGAATACAATRGTTTATTGTGAAGAGCAGATTGGACCGGTTGCTCGTGAACTTTACAACACGCTCACTGGTATCCAAAAAGAAAAARTAGAAGACAGTTTCGGTTGGCTTCGACCGGTATTGGAGATATAACCTGAATAACTTGCCACGAAGACACGAAGAAGAATTTGTAATAAGGAATTTAGAGATTATGAGTGAAAATGAATTTCTGGATAAATATTGGTTTACCCTTTGTAATAGCGTAGTCCCTTCAAACTACCGTTGGGCAAGTGAATCTTCGACTTATCTCAGAGGGTTAATCGTTCTTCCTGTAAATCCCTTACTATTATTCCTTTGTGCCTTTGTGCCTTGGTGGCTAATGAGGATAAGAAATTGAGTCTGATCCACAGCAGGCGTCAGGCACGGGAGTTTGTTCTTCAGGCACTGTATGCATATGAGTTTACTCAGGACGAGCCGGAGGATATTCTTGCGCGACTGAAAAAGATGAGTGAAGAGAAAGATGTGGATAAAAAGGTAGAATCGTATGTGCGTAAGTTATTTTATGAGACTATTTCAAATCGAGAATGGACAAGTGAGGAGATTAAACTGCGACTTCAAAACTGGGAGTATGATCGGGTAGCCATCATTGACCGACTGGTCTTACAGATGATGATCACCGAGATGGTATTCTTCGATGATGTTCCGCCAAAAGTTTCTATCTCGGAAGGGGTAGAGATTTCCAAAAAATACAGCACTCTCGACAGCGGCGGATTTGTAAACGGTATTTTAGACTCAGTCTATCATTCTTTGGATGATTTATCGTTACCTACGACAAGCTAATATTTAAGGGAAGAGTATTAGATAATGGCAAACATGCTTCAAAATTTATTCGGATCTAAGTCAGATCGCGAGGTCAAAACCTACTCTCCAATTGTAGAAGAAATTAATAGCATTTACGTGACTCTTTCCGAAAAGTCYGATGAAGAACTKGYTACCCGGACTCGAGAATTTCAAGAGAAGTTGAAGAGCGTTAGAGACTCTGAAGAGGCCACAGCCACGGTTGAGGGAAAGTCCGAGAAGGAGCTTAAAGAGCAAGTAATAGCATCTGAGCAAGAGGTTCTGGAAGAGATTCTGCCGGAAGCGTTTGCCATGGTAAAGGAAACTTGCCGTCGCTTGATGGGTGAGACATGGAAGATTGCAGGACAGCCTACCGAGTGGAATATGATACCTTATGATGTTCAGTTAGTGGGTGCAGTTGTTCTCCATAGAGGTAAAGTGACAGAGATGAAAACCGGTGAAGGAAAAACTCTTGTCGCCACCATGCCAATTTATCTGAATGCGCTGACTGGACGCGGTGTTCATGTTGTTACCGTAAACGACTACCTTGCTACACGTGATGCTCACTGGATGGGGAAGATATACGAACGATTGGGCTTAACTGTAGGTTCAATYCTTAATAGTATGAGCAAGGATGAACGTCGGGAGATTTACAACTGCGATATTACTTACGGTACGAATAACGAATTTGGATTCGACTATCTCCGCGACAACATGTCTCTTGCTCAGAAAGAGCAGGTACAACGCGGCCACGCTTATGCGGTCATTGATGAAGTGGACTCTATCCTCATAGATGAAGCTCGTACACCACTCATTATTTCTGGTACGGTTGATAATCCCACAGAGTCGAAGGTAAAAGAATTCAAGCCTATGGTTGAGCGGCTTATCCGCCAGCAAACAAGTTTGGTAAATAAATTTGTATCCGATGCTGAAAAGATGTTGGAAGAAGAAAAGAACGATGAAGCCGGTCTGCTGCTGCTTCAATCCATGCGAGGAGCCCCGAAAAACAGAAGATTATYTAAAATGTTCCAGGAGGGATCAAATAAGAAACTGGCTTTCTCTGTGGAGTCAGCTTACATCCGTGACAAACGGCTTCATGAGGTKGACGATGATCTCTACTTCAGTATTGATGAAAAGAGCCACGTCATAGATCTTACTGATAAAGGCCGGGAAGCTCTTTCCCCGGATGATCATGAAATGTTTATTATTCCTGACATGGGCGAAATGCTCCATGATATTGAAAATAATGATTCACTAAGTACCATGGAAAAGCGGCAGGAAACTGAGAAAGCACGACTTCTCCACAGCGAACGAAGTGAAGTGATTCACAATATAAGCCAACTGCTGCGAGCTTATTCCCTGTATGAGAAGGATGTGGATTACGTTGTACAGGATGGCAAAGTACTCATTGTGGACCAGTTTACGGGACGAATCCTCCCGGGACGGCGGTATAGCGAGGGACTTCACCAGGCGTTGGAAGCGAGAGAGAACGTTAAGATTGAGCGGGAAACGCAAACGCTTGCCACGATCACGATCCAGAACTATTTCCGGATGTACGATAAATTGTCTGGAATGACAGGTACTGCCGAGASGGAAGCTGAAGAACTTCATTCTATTTATGGGTTGGATGTAACGGTAATTCCTACTCACGAGAAAGTCATTCGAGAAGATCACAACGATCTCGTATATAAGACGAAACGTGAGAAATTTAATGCAGTGCTTGATGAGATTGCTGAATGCCACAAGCGTGGACAGCCTGTCCTTGTGGGAACGATTACTGTGGAGGTGTCAGAAACACTTTCTCGCATGATTAAACGCAGGGGAATTCCTCATAATGTTTTAAACGCTAAACAGCATAAAAGCGAGGCTGAGATTGTTGTTCGTGCAGGACAGCTCGGTGCGGTGACAATAGCCACCAACATGGCTGGACGAGGTACAGATATTAAACTGGGCAAAGGAATCGTTGATCTGGGAGGACTACATATAATTGGTACTGAGCGTCATGAATCTAGACGGATTGATCTGCAGCTGCGTGGTCGTGCTGGGCGACAAGGTGATCCCGGCTCGTCATGTTTTTACCTCTGTCTGGAAGATGACCTTATGCGGTTGTTCGGAAGTGATCGAATCGCAGGTATTATGGATAAATTGGGAGTAGAAGAGGGTGAAGTCATTACCCATGGGATGGTAACTCGTTCCATTGAACGGGCTCAGAAAAAGGTGGAAGCTAGGAACTTCTCAATTCGTAAACGTCTGCTAGAATATGATGATGTTATGAATCAGCAGAGAGAAGTGATTTATAGCTTGCGGGATAAAGCACTCCATAGCAATGATGTTAGCGAAGATATAAAGACAATAACTGATGACTACATCGATGATTTGTTAGAAGCGCATAATGTCAATGATGACTGGGATGTTGATGGACTCCAAAGTGAATTATCTTCCGTTATGACAGTTGACCTTGAAGAAAGTTCAATTCATCAGCAGCCGTTAGAGAATCTCCACAAAGTTATTCAGGATGCAGCCGTTTCAATCTATTCCGATAGAGAAAAGCTGGTTGATCCAGATTTTATGCGAGCTTTTGAAAGATATATTCTTCTCCGCACCATCGATGATAAGTGGAAGGATCATCTCTATGCCATGGACCAGCTCCGGGAAGGTGTGAATCTCCGGGCTTACGGTCAGAAAGATCCTCTGCTGGAATATAAATCAGAAGGATTTGATATTTTTGTCCAGGCACTTGCTGATGTAAATAGAGAAGTGATCCAGAGGTTATATCGAACTCAGCTTCATGGAATGCAGGAAGCACCAACACTCAGGAGTGCTCAAGCTCCCAGCGGTATTCAAATACGTCATGCAGATTCTACAGGAATGGGGTTGGTAGTTCCCCCACAAGGTGCATCTTCTGGAGAACAGGTTCAACAGCGAGCAGCACAGGCCGGCAAACAGAAGCCCATTACAGTCGCGGAGAAGGTTGGACGGAACAATCCTTGTCCTTGCGGAAGTGGGAAAAAGTACAAGAAATGTCACGGAAATGTGATCTGAGGCAAGCCAAATAGTTAATTGGAAAAAACTTATATGACGTATTGTACACTGATTGTAACTTAGGCTAATCTATCGGGTTAACAGATTAAATCAGAAAGTAGTGTGAGATAAATCAAGTTTTAAAAATGCGGTTCGGTTTATATTCGTAATAGTTTGCTAGCTGAATGAACTTAGAGATTAATAAATCTTAACAATAATAATAGACGGAGTTAAAATGAAACAAAGAAAATTTCTTTTCATGGTATTATTGATGCTTCCTATCATGATCTTCGCTCAGATTGATTACTATTCTGAAATTCAGCCAATCTTYAACTCAAATTGTACTAATTGTCATACTTCCCAACATTCCAGTGGTCTTGACTTAACTGGATCAGCCAGTTACGATGATTTGGTGAATGTGGAGTCTTCAGGATATGCACCTGCACTCCGGGYTGAATCTTTTTCACCTGATAACTCTGTTCTCTACAATAAGATATCTGACACAGGTGTTTACGGAAATATCATGCCTCCCAGCGGCTCAATTTCTCAGAATGATATTGCACTCATTACAGGATGGATTAGCGAAGGGGCACTCGAAACTCCTGACACAGGTGAAGGGGACATTGTTCTATCCCTCGGCGACGTTGAGATTGAGTCTTATGCGACTGAAGTAGTCGTCCAGGCGAATCTTGAGAATACTATGGATGATGTTGGCGGTCTCCAGTTTGATGTTATCCAGTCTCCGAATATGTTGCCACTTACTGATGTGGTGGCGGTCGGTCGAGCGGAAGGATTTAACGTCTCTTTTAACGATTTTGGCGAGGGACACATCCGGGTTGTACTGGTGAGTATTGCCGGGGGAAATATTGAGGCTGGTGACGGCGTTATTCTTGAGCTATACTATGATGCCAGCGAATTTGGCTCAGCAGTAGTTACCCTTTCTCTTTCTGGCCTTATTGTCTCTGATCCAGATGGCAATGAACTGGATGCCAGTGTTGGTGAACCTGCTATCATAGCTGTTGGAACCACCGTATCACTGTACGTAGAGGGCGGAACGGCAGATGCAGGGGAACAGGTTGATATATCCATGAGTTTAACCAATAGCACAGGTGTGGGCGGACTTCAGTTTGACTTAGTGGATACACCGAATGACCTGACAATAGATGATGTGTCAGTTACGGGTCGTGCTGAAGGGTTTGAGGCTGAGTGGACAGAAATCAGCGGCGCTTTGAGAGTTATTTTGTGGGACCCGGATAACGGATCAATCGCTGAAGGTGATGGTGACATTATCAATATTACTGCAACCATTGGTGATTATACCCATGCCGGTGATATAAATCTATCTTTTGATAACGTAGTTGTGTCCGATGATCTTGGCGGTTCCATCTGGATTGCTGAACTGGGTACTGGTGTCGTGACGGTCTATCCCGGTTATCTCGAGCCACCGGTAAATCTCATGGCAGAATCCGAGCTTGACGGCCATGTTCCGCTGGCTTGGGAAGAACCAACTGGCGGAGGCGGTGAGCCTGAGCCGGCAGACGTTCTTATTCAGATATTCACCGATAACTATCCCCTTGAAACCTCTTGGGATCTCATGGATCAAGCTGGTAATTATATAGATGGTATCAGTCCGGGGGATTTGTCAGGATTGCTTACTCTCTATGAGTGGGAGATTGGGCTTGATGGCGGTACCTATACGTGGACGATTTATGACACGTTTGGTGACGGCATCTGCTGTGCCTACGGTGAAGGGTACTACAACATCTATGTGGGAGGTGATCTGGTTGCCACAGGTGGTGAATTTGGGACTTCAGAGAGTGTTACCTTCGACACGGGCGGAAGAGCCATGTCTATTTCTCACGGTTCCTATGCAGAACCACCCGGCTATGCAAAAGGAGAGGTTCTTCCAAATATTGACATACCTATAATTATTGAGACCACGGTGTTTGAACAACGTAAGAGTGGGTTGAATCTGGCTGAATGGGTTGCCGGCGGTGAAAACGATACTTATGATGTAACTCGTGAATTAGAAGCGTATAATATCTACCGTTCTACAACTTCTGGCTCAGGCTACGAATTGCTGGATGTGGTCAATTCCGGAACGTTAGAATATGATGATACATCTGTAGAAAACGGTTCATGGTACTTCTATGTTGTCAGCGCCGATTACGGTGAGATGGGCGAATCTGGTTACTCCAATGAAGCTGCAGCTYTACCTGCTGAGTGGGTCACTATGAGTCTCAGCAATGGAGCAGCTATTTCCGGTTTTGTAGATACAATTTATGTCAGTTTGGAGAATGCCTCTCCGGTAGCTGAATTTTCGTTTACAATCCTTGATATTCCAAATGCAGTTGTAGCAGAAGATGTTGTCACTACAGCCAGAACTGCAGGTTTCACTGTAGAGTTTGAAGAATTAGCCGGTGGCAGTATGACTGCCAGTTTCTCAGGCGGAGAAGTTGAGCCTGGAGAAGGTACTATTGCGGCTATTGCTTATCGGGCTTCTTCTACMTCTGAAGTGGTGGCAGATCTTATCTTCACTCAGGCAGATGCTGCTGGTCCTGAAGGTAATATATTTAATGTAGGAACTGAGGGCGGTTCATTCGAAATCTTTATTGAGACTCAGTATGCTATGATGGGTGGAGGATATGCTGACCCCGGTGGTGAAGGAACTGTTGAACTGAGTCTTACCAATACTCAGCCTATTTACGGCTTTGAATTGTTCATCATCGATAATCCGGATGTCTTGGAAGGAATCTCTGTACAGGCAACTGAACGGATACCTGGCTCTATAGTTGTTTCTGGTTTCGAAACAAATGGTATTTACTGGATTACTGCCGTCGGCTTTTCTAATGAGGCTATTCAACCYGGAACGGGGCCTATAGCTGAGATCACTTTCGCTGTTGATCCAAGCGCGGAAATGGAAACTATAGTCAATATGGATTTTGGCTCTTATCAATTCTGGGGTCCAGGCCAGAGCGAAATCTATACTCTTGTTTCTGCCAATGATTTTGCTATCGGTACACCTGAAGCACTCTTTTCAATCGGCAGTGGAAGTGCCAATGTTGGCGAGGAAGGGACTTACACCATTGATCTCTCCAATACAGTAGATGTATTCGGTCTTCAAGTCTTTATCGAGGATTTCCCTAATTGGCTTACGGTAACAGACGTGACGATGACAGATCGGATACCTTCAGATGCGAGCATGTCGTGGAATGAATTCTCTGACGGTAGTCTGCGGATACTAGAGTTTGATATGACGCCTCCGGTAGAGGCTATCACGCCTGGTGAAGGACCCATTTTTGTTGTAACAGTAAACGTTTCCGCTGGTGCTGAAGAAGGAGCTTGTGGACTTAATTACACAGAAGCTGCAGCCTCAGATGCTGAAGGTGAACCTACGATCTTTACTTTTGGAATGGGTGATTGGTTTGGAATTGGCGAGAGCGGTATTGTTAATAATATGATCGGATTTATTCCAGATAGGTATGCACTTCATCAGAATTACCCCAATCCGTTCAATCCTACAACAACAATAGCATATGATCTTTCCCAAGCCGGTCAAACTAGAGTTAGTGTGTTGAATCTGTTGGGTCAGGAAGTTGCTATTCTTACAGATGGATATCTGGATGCAGGTCAATACCGAATCATTTGGAACGGCAGAGATAGTGCAGGATCACCTGTCAATAGTGGTGTTTACTTTTATCGGGTAGAGAGTAGTAACTTTGCTGATACGAAAAAGATGATATTGTTGAAGTAAGCATTACAGCTTATTTTAAGTATTTATGAAGAGGACAGTTTGGGCTGTCCTCTTTTGTTTTAAGGTATAACTGTAATTAGCTAAATTTATGTGTATTGTTGCCGCGGTGGTGGAACTGGTAGACACGTCAGCCTTAGGAGCTGGTGGCCATCTGGCTGTGCGAGTTCGAGTCTCGCCCGCGGCACACTAGAAAAAAGTTAATATAAGTCTCAGATTTATATTTGCTGTAAAGACAGATGGGTTCGTATATTTTCTCATCTAATTTAATGTAAACAAAGTGGGTTTAAACCTTTTGACTGAAGTAGAGGAAAAAAAGAGCACTCTCCGGGTCATAATACACTCGTTTTTCGTAGTCCCTTTTCTAATTGCTGCTTTTGCGGTTCTTGTGTATGGTCTAACCCGGCTGATTACTTACGATGGAAGAGATGTATATGATCTTCTTACACAAATCAGAACGGGCAGTCAATCACAGAGATGGCAGGCGGCTGTTGATCTATCCAAATTTCTTCAGAATCCTGATCTCATTCCATCGGGAGATAGGTTTATATCGGAAATGAATCTCGCCTATCGGGAGGCAAAACATGATGATCCTCGCGTCCGCCAATATTTAACGCTGGCTATGGGAAAGACAGATAGAAAAGAATTTGTACCGATCCTATTAAAGGATTTACCTACTTCATTTGGTGATAATCAGCTTACGCTGATCCACGCTCTTGGACTCCTCCGAGATGAACGTGCCACAGGACCGCTCATGGAACTGGCTGACGCGCCTAATGCTCGTACTAGGCTCGAGGTCATAATCTCTCTTGGGAATATTAGTAGTAATAAAGCTGTTCCTATAATGGAGAAGGCTCTCCATGATAATGAACCAAACGTCCGATGGGATGCAGCCATTGGTCTTGCAAAAATGGGTAACAATTCAGGAAGCGATTTGTTGCTTAATTTAATGACTCGGGATTATCTGAAGAGATATGATGAAGTTGATTTGGAAGAGAGAACTGAGACCATTCTTATTGCTATTCAAGCTGCTTCTTATCTGAATGATGTTCGGCTTTATAATAARATCAGAGAGCTGAGTCAGAATGATCCTGTATTGAAAGTGCGAGATGAAGCTCAAAAAGCATTAGACTTATTGTTATAATGGCTGAAGAAGAGAAAAAAAGACAGGAAAATCAGGAAGAGCCAGAAGATTCGATTCCGGTTTCGGAAGAATCTGCAACTGAAGCTGAACCAATGTTGGAAGCTAAAGAGGTTAAAAAACAACCTCCGGCTTCTGTTGGTGAAGGTTCCATTATGGATGAAATGCCCCGTCGTTCTTTTTTCTCATGGTTAACGATTGCTTGGCTGGCTTTCGCTGCTGCTACGGGTGGTTTCTTGACTATGATCGTTAGATTCTTGTTCCCGAATGTTCTATTTGAACCGCCCCAATCTTTCAAGATTGGCTTCGCAGATGATTATAAAGTTGGAGAGGTTGATATTCGATGGAAAAGACAGCACGCAATTTGGGTCGTGAGGACATCCGAATTCATCTATGCCCTTTCTACCGTCTGTACGCATCTTGGTTGTACTCCGAATTGGCTTGGAAATGAAAGGAAATTCRAATGTCCCTGTCATGGAAGCGGATTCAGGAAATCAGGCATTAACTTTGAAGGACCTGCTCCAAGACCTCTGGAGCGATTCAAGATTGCTTTGGCAGATGATGGTCAAATATTTGTAGATAAATCAAAAATATATCAATACGAAAAAGGRCAATGGAATGATCCAGAGTCATTCCTGAAAGTGTAATATGAGTAATAAGAAGAACATATTCCAACGTCTAGGCGAATCGCCTGTCTGGAAGTCTATTTTCCGAACTGGTGTCCCACGTACCCGCCGGCAGAGGATGATGTCTGTTTTGAACAGTGTATTCCTGCATCTTCATCCCGTACGACTCCCACGCCATGCTGTGAAGCTAAAATTTACCTGGTGCATGGGCGGACTGTCGTTCTTTATCTTTCTGGTACTCACCATTACCGGTATTCTGTTGATGTTTTATTACCGTCCGACAGTGGAATATGCTTATACAGATATTATAGACCTCAGAGAGCAGGTGCCATTGGGGATTATGCGGGAGATCCACCGATGGGGTGCCCATGCTATGGTAATTACTGTTTGGCTCCATATGTTCCGTGTGTTCATGACCGGTTCATACAAACCACCTCGCGAATTCAACTGGGTAATAGGGGTACTATTGTTGACTTTGACGTTACTTCTGAGTTTCACTGGATATTTGCTTCCGTGGGATCAATTGGCAATTTGGGCTGTCACAGTAGGTTCCAACATGGCTCGAGCAGCTCCCTTCTTAGGGCATGAAGGTCCGGGTGCGGCACTTTTGAGCTTGGGTGATATCAATTTTGTTCATTCTGCCAGTGATGTTCGATTTGCTCTTTTGGGTGGAAGGTTTGTGGGCGAATCTACACTGTTAAGATTTTACGTGCTCCACTGTATAGGTCTTCCATTTATTGTTATGATCTTCATGGCTGTGCACTTCTGGCGTGTGAGGAAAGACGGCGGCATCTCAGGACCGACTTAAACTTGTTAATGGATTAAACAGTTTTGGCTGAACTTAAACWTTTCATAAATGGAATCTCGCATCCGACGGTTATTTTAACCGCTATCCTGTTGGTGTATCCATTTATTTTTCCACCCTCTGACTGGTTCGAGAAATGGAATAAGCGGTTAAAGCTCAACTTTTTCTGGACTAAGAAAGGGTTAATGGCTGTTATGCTAATTTTCCTCGCATTCTTTATTATAGGTGTCCAAGATGAAAATGCGAAACTTATTTTGCTCAAACCAGATAATGTTCCCATTGTCGGTTTAATTATGCTTGTTCACTTTTTTCTCTGGCTCAGCATGAATCAGGGTATCAAGAATGATAAGCTGATTAATGCTGGAGAAAAACCAAATGAGTATAGCGATTCAGAGGATAAAGTACTTGTCTGGCCTGATTTGGTATATGTTGAACTGATCTCTTTAGTGTTGTTCATGGCATTCTTATTGGTGTGGTCTATTGGATTGGAAGCTCCATTGGAGCAGCCAGCTGACCCAACAACTTCACCAAATCCCGCAAAAGCGCCGTGGTATTTCCTAGGGCTCCAGGAAATGCTTGTATATTTTGACCCCTGGCTGGCAGGTGTAGTTTTCCCAACACTTATGATTATCGGGCTTATGGCAATACCCTATATTGATTTTAACAAAGAAGGTAGAGGGTATTTCAGCTTTAAGCAGCGGAGGATTGCACTGTCTATCTTCCTTTTCGGATGGTTATGGCTTTGGATTAATCTCATCCTGATTGGCACATTTCTCAGAGGTCCAAACTGGAACTTATTTGGTCCATTTGAATATTGGGATCCCCATAAGCTTGAGGTTCTAACTAATATAAATCTGTCCGAACTGATCTACATTAAGTTATTAAGCACAGGATTGCCAGAGAATATTCTTCTGAGGGAGATTTTCGGATTCCTACTGGTTTTCGGCTATTTCCTTATTTTGCCGCCTCTCCTGGCGAAAACGTTATTTAAGAAACTTCACCAGTCATTGGGTAACTTTAAATTTGGAGTATTCATCTTTTTACTTCTCACCTTGATCGTCTTACCGCTGAAAATGTATCTTCGGTGGATTTTGAACCTTAAGTACATAATAGCTATCCCTGAGTTTTTCTTCAATATATAGGACAACCATTGGACAAGCAAGAGCGATACTATAACATCTTCAAACTGAACAGGGTTTTCGCTATATCYAGCATCCTCTTTCTTATATTACTAATCTGGACATTTGCTGATGACTACGATAGAACTTGGAAGACTCACCAGAGCGAATTTCGGCAGATAGAAATCGCTTTTAATGATAGTTTATTAAAACTTGAAGAAAGTCGGATTCTAGAAAGTGAGGAWTATAAGATAGCTCTTGCAACGTTAAAGTCTACAGAAGAATCGTTAGCAGAGAAAGATGAAGATTTAAAACGTCTTCAGAATGAACTGAGTTCACATGAAGAGGATAAATTTGCTACATCAATGGAGTATAATGCTGTGAAAGCTGAGTATGATGTGGCAAAGTATCTTCATGAGGAAGCAGTTTCGAAGGGTCATGGAGACCCTGAAGAAACTGGAAGTAATCTCGAACAATTAGAAGCATCACTCCTTCAGCATCGATTGCGTTTAGAGGAAACAGAAAGGGACTTTAAGGAGGTCGAGGACCAAATTAATTTCCTTGAGGCGGATAAGAGTACAGCTCAAAATGAAGTTTCCCGGATCGAACGAAAAGCAGATATATTAAAACTGAAACTGCAAAAAGTAGATCCTGAAAGTATGACATTCGGTAATCGGCTCGGGAATGCTGTTCGGGACTTACCGGTACTCGATTTTCTTGCACCGTACTATAAGATAGATCAGATTGTTATCAAGGATATCACTGAAGATCTGAACTTCGCTAATGTGCCTAAGGTTGATCGTTGTACAACTTGTCACATGGGTATTGCCACTTCCGGATACGAAAATGCTGCTCAACCCTATACTACTCACCCCGATCTTGAGCTCTACCTTTCGAGTGCATCACCTCATCCCATGGAATCTTTTGGCTGTACGAGTTGTCATTMCGGCCGGGGTAGAGGTACAGATTTTACTTATGCTGCTCACAGTCCCAGGAACGAAGAACAGGCTAAAGAGTGGGAAGAGAAATACGGTTGGCATGAACTCCACTACTGGGATACGCCAATGTTTCCTATCCAGTATACCGAAGCTGGCTGTTTCAAATGTCACAATCAGGAGATATATCTAAAAGGTGCAGATAAACTCAATCTCGGAATCAATCTTATCGAAAAGTCTGGTTGTTTTGGGTGTCATGCTATTGAAAGATATAAGGAAAAAAGCCGAATAGGTCCTGACTTAAGCAAGTTAGCTTCCAAGGTTTCTAAAGACTGGGCTTATCAATGGATTCGAAATCCAAAAATGTTCAGACACAACAGTTGGATGCCGAAGTTCTTCGGTCAAGAAAATAACAGCAGTGAAGCAGATATCGCCAGAACAAACCAGGAAATACACACCATTGTTCATTACTTGTTCAAAAACAGCAAAGATTTTTCTCTATCATCAGTACCGCGCTGGGGGAACGTAAATCGTGGTGAAGATTTTGTGACTTCATTAGGTTGTTTTGGGTGTCATCGCATAGAAAATGAGACCACTGAAGAAGCTACTTCTTTACAATCACTTCGTCGTGAACAGGGGCCTAACCTGATAGGCGTCGGTGCCAAAACATCCCGAGAGTGGGTTTACAACTGGTTAAAGCAACCCGACCGCTACTCTAAGGAAACTAAGATGCCAAATCTCAGGTTGTCTGATCAGGAAGCTGCCGATATTTCTACTTATCTTATGACTTTGGATGATAATGGATTCAAAGGGCAAGATTCACCACTTCAGGATGACAGGGAACTTGATAAAATAGTGCTCAATTTCCTTCTGCAAATGAATTCAGATTACGATTCGCGTCAGATTCTCTCCGGAATGGATAGTGAATCCAAGATGGACTTCACAGGTGAAAAGCTTATCCGTTTTTATGGATGCTTCGGCTGTCACAATATTTCGGGATTTGAAGATGAGAARCCCATCGGAACAGAGCTGACTGAAGAAGGTATCAAGCCGATTGACAAGCTCGATTTTGGGCTGTTGGAATTAGAACATTCTAGGCAAGCTTGGTTCACTCAGAAATTATTGCACCCCCGTAGTTTTGATAAAGACAAGGTGAAGACGGAATATGAAAAGCTCAGGATGCCGAACTTTGAATTTGATGAAGCGGAAGTGGAAGCACTTACCACAGCTCTTCTCGGTTTTGTGAAGRCTTCTTATGGTGTAAAACCAGAGAGGTCTGTTAATCCTATTGTTCATGAAGGTCAATGGCTGGTACGTAAGTTCAATTGCCAAGGGTGTCACTTTATTGAAGGTGATGGTGGAGCTATTAGACCCACCATCACAGATTGGCTGGAAAAAACAAACAGCATCAATAGGACAACTGCTGAAGAAGTTACTGCTGATTTTAGTCCGCCTGATCTGAACAGTCAAGGATCAAAAACTCAACCTGATTGGTTATTCGAATTCTTTAAGAAACCATTTACAATTCGACCGAGTTTAAAAGTAAGAATGCCCACATTTAGTTTAACAGACAATGAATGGAATTCTATTATCAAATACTTCCAGTTTCTGGAAGGAGAGGAACTGGCTTACGAATCTMCCCATCTTGTTGACCGTTCCACTTCAGCATACAGAGCAGGTGAGAAACTGCAGGAGCTGGGAGAGTGCAATAAATGCCACTTCTATGGTACGACTTTCCCGACTCAGACAGCGGATACCTGGGCGCCAAATCTTGCTCTAGTGAAGGAACGGCTGCGGCCCGAGTGGGTTTCGGAATGGCTAGATGATCCTCAGGTAATAATGAAAGGGACGAAGATGCCTGCGCCTTCCATACCAACAGCTGAAGATGTTCAAGACCCGGATGTCCTCGAGATGGTAGGTGAAGATGTAGCTGCCCTTATTGGAGAACGGGATGTTCTTATTGATGGATTGACCGATTACCTCTACACAATTCCTGGTAAAACTGACATTTCTCAGGAAGTGAAAGACTATTTTGACAAGAATAACTATAACTTYCTAAAGGTTGAAGAAGAAAGTGATGATTGGGATGATGAAGGGTGGTAGAAAGAATAGCTATTACCCGTTTYACTGCTTATATATAGATAAGTTAAATTTNAAAACTGTTAAAGGAGGAGTTGCAATGAAATCGAGTTTTGTTAGGCGAATGTCTCTTTTTGCGCTGTTGTTTTTTTCAATGGCTGAYRTTTTTGCCGGTGGTACTATAATCGGCACCATAAAATATGACGGTAAGGTTCCTCGGATGAAGGCTCTTAAGATGGCAGCAGACCCCATATGCGATAGTAAGCACAAAGATACTCCAGCCAGGCAGGATTGGCTTATCGTCGGCGACAACGGTGAGTTGAAGAATGCTTTTATATGTATTAAAGGTGACTTGGGGAGTTATCCTGCTCCTGAGGAGCATGTTGTTCTCGATCAGAACGGTTGTGTTTATGCTCCTCATGTTTTGGGTGTTCAAGTTGGGCAGATAGTGGATATTTTGAACACTGATGGTACTCTTCATAATGTTCATGCTATGCCAAAACTGAACAAAGAGTTTAATGCTGCCATGCCGAAGTTTAAGAAGAAGAAAGAGGTGACCTTTACTAAAGAGGAAGTAATGATTCCCATAAAGTGCGATGTCCATCCCTGGATGAGATGCTACGTCGGGGTGGTGGGTCATCCATTTTTCGATGTTTCCGGTAGTGATGGTTCGTTCGAGATTAGCGGTCTGCCGGCAGGTACTTACACGCTGGAAGTGTGGCACGAAAAGCTCGGTATAAAATCTGTTTCAGTAACTGTCACTGATGACGCCACTGAAACGGTAGACTTTACRCTTACCAGACCCAAGAAAGAATAAACTGTAGATGTATGGGGTCAACTCAAACTTAATCCCCGAGATATCCCTGAAAAATTGAATATTAATTAAAAGAAGATTGACTTGAAAGTAAAGCTCAAAAGTTTTTGGGAACTCACCAAGCCAAACGTAACAAGTCTGGTTTTAGTAGCAACTTTTATAGGATTTAAAATGGCAATGAAGCAGCAAGGCGAATCCATCTTTGACCACGGTTTTCTACTGTTCAATGTCCTTTTGGGATCAGCGTTTGTCTCAGGCGGTGTAGGGACACTAAATGAATACTTGGAGCGCTATTATGACTCTTTAATGCACCGCACTCAATCGAGACCACTCCCTTCGGGTAAACTGACTTCTCGTGAAGCACTTATATTTGGCATAGGGATTTCTTTCTTTGGAATGRTTTAYCTRACYATARCCGTAAATCCCCTGACAGGTTTGTTATCCATTTTAACGCTGGTGCTATACTTATTCGTCTATACACCGCTGAAGAGGAAGACTGCTTGGAACTTATTTATAGGAGCAATCCCCGGGGCAATTCCCCCTGTGGGCGGRTGGATTGCCGCAGGAGGTGATCTTTCTCCTGTGGTGTGGATGCTGTTTGGCGTTCTGTTCCTGTGGCAGATCCCTCACTTCCTCTCCATTGCCTGGATCTATAGGAAGGATTATCAACGAGCGGGGTTCAGAATGATTGGTATGCCTGGGTCACCTTTAATGATAACTTTCCTAGGGACAATCGGCTGCAGTGTTGTTCTACTCCTACTTACTCTGGGACTATTCTTAACTGGCATTGTGGGAAAAACTTATCTAGTAGGTGCAACAGTGATCGGTGTCTCTTTTCTAATTCTGACAATATGTATGGCAGTTAATAGGTCAAACCGTTGGGCTCACCGCTTGCTTTTAGGTTCCGTGTTATACCTTCCTGCTTTGTTGTTGTTTATGATTATTGACTGAAATCTTAAGAAATCAGATCAGACTGAGGTATTCAATTTCTTGCACAGACTATTAGTGAAGATTATATTTTACGGCTTAATTCGATCCAATTTAATTCACCTTATCCCAGAAATAAGAATAGATAAAAGAATCAAGAGACTTTATCAAATATGACTGAAACAGGCAGAGAATCTATCTGGACTAAATATATTTTTTCTCAAGACCATAAAGTCATTGGGATTCAATACGCATTTACTGCTCTATTTTYCCTCCTTTTTGGTTTTGCTTTAATGATGATTATGCGGTGGCAGCTCGCTTACCCAGGAAAACCCATTCCTGCAGATGGTTTTATTTGGGCTATCGCTTTAATTGGAGTTGTTATAACACTGATTGGAATGTTTCGTTCTAAGAAAAATGTAATTACCTATTCTGGTATTATGTTCCTTTTCTTGGCAGGAATGATAATGTATCTCACATCGGGTGAAGGGAGGATGCCGAAGGGTATCATGGAACCAGATTTTTATAATTCCCTGGGTGCCATGCACGGAACGATCATGATTTTCCTTGGGGTTGTGCCATTGGTTGTAGGTGGCTTCGGGAATTACGTATTACCGCTGCAGATTGGCGCTCCGGATATGGCATTTCCGAAGATTAATATGGCCAGTTACTGGAGCTATTTCTTGGGTGGTATTACCATGCTCGTCAGCTTTTTCGTACCGGGTGGTGCGGCAAATTCAGGATGGACCTCCTATCCCCCGTTGTCTAATCTTGCTACCACTGGTCAAACAGTCTGGCTTATTGGAATGATTTTCCTTATTACATCTTCTCTTCTCGGTTCTGTGAATTTTATCACCACGGTCATTCAACTTCGAGCCAAGGGTCTTACCTGGATGAGATTACCATTTTTTGTTTGGACTCAGTTCGTGACGGCTTTTCTCCTGCTTCTGGCATTCCCACCCCTGGAAGCSGCTGGCGTTCTGCAGCTGATGGACCGTCTGGTTGGCACGAGTTTCTTTTTGCCAAGTGGCCTTTATGTGGGGACAGGACCTCTTCCGGTGAGCGGCGGAGGCACTCCGCTTCTTTGGCAGCATCTTTTCTGGTTCCTGGCTCATCCTGAAGTTTACGTATTGATACTCCCTGCAATGGGTATTGTAGCAGAAATTATTGCAAACAACACACGAAAACCTCTCTGGGGATATCGTTCCATGGTTTTTTCAGTTATCTTCCTTGGTTTCATGTCCTTCATCGTTTGGGCGCACCACATGTTTTTGACTGGTATGGGGACCACTATGACGGCGTTTTTCCAGACCACTACGATGATTATATCTATACCATCGGTCATTATTCTTTCCGCTTTTTTCATTTCCTTATGGGGAGGGTCTATCCGGTTTAATACACCCATGCTGTTTGCACTGGGATTTCTACCCATGTTTGGCATCGGCGGTTTAACAGGTCTGCCGCTGGGGCTGGCATCTGCGGATATTCACCTTCATGATACTTATTACGTTATTGGACACTTCCACTACATTGTAGCGCCGGGAACGATTTTTGCTCTCTTTGCCGGGATTTACTACTGGTTCCCAAAGGTGACCGGTAAAATGCTGGATGAACTGTTAGGTAAAGTTCATTTCTGGGGATCAATGATTTTCATCAACGGTATTTTTCTCCCAATGTTCATTCAAGGATTGGCAGGTGTATCTCGGAGGCTTTATGACGGAGGAGGATCTTACCTCCATGCTCAGGATGTGCTATTCTGGAATGAGGTAATGTCTTACTCTGCGTGGGGATTGGGTCTGATGCAGGTTGTTTTCATTTTTAATATAACGCTAAGTCTTCGTAACGGTAAGGATGCCGGCTCAAATCCATGGAAGGCGACGACATTGGAATGGTCTGCTGCATCATCACCGCCCATTGCACATGGAAATTTCGAAAGTGTGCCTGTAGTTTACAGGCCGGCATATGAATACAGTGTACCGGAAGCGTCGCAAGATTTTACTCCTCAGAATCTAGAAAAGGTTAAGTGAAGGATGCAGATACCCTATACAGTTGAACCCCGGCCCGAGACTGGCCTGCACAATGCYAAGATTGGAATCTGGCTSTTTYTRGCTTCKGAAGTGATGCTTTTTGGCGCTCTCTTTTCCRCCTACATCCTATTAAGAACCGGCTCAGTTGAATGGCCGGAAGGTTCATCTATCCTCAGTGWACCTATTGGAACATTTAATACCATGGCTTTAATCGCTTCAAGTGTGACCATGGTTCTCTCATGGGTTGCGTTAAAAATGAATGATTTAAGCAAATTCAAGATGTATATGTTCCTGACGTATTTCTTGGGTATACTTTTCCTGATTGTAAAAGTTGTGTTTGAATATATACCCAAGTATGAACATCATCTCTATCCCAGTGAAAGTACGTTTCTGGCAATTTATTTCACACTAACCGGACTGCATGCTCTCCACATCTTGGGTGGAGTAATTGTGAATATTTATTTCTGGGGTCCGGGAAGTAAAATGTGGGAAACAGAACCGGAACGTTTTACGAACAGGGTAGAAGTGGCGGGGCTTTATTGGCACTTTGTGGATCTTGTATGGATATTTCTGTTTCCAGTACTTTATCTGCTATAAGGWKGAATGATGGATAACATAGAAAGCATCCAGAAACATGTGAGAAACTATTTAATGGTGTTTGGGGCTCTAGCCATACTTACAATCGTTACTGTGGGTGCTTCCTATCTTCAGGTGGGTGTCGTGCTGGGTATTGTGATTGCTTTAATAATTGCCACAGTAAAAGGGTCTTTAGTCGCGGCGGTTTTTATGCACCTTTCATCTGAAAAGAAATTTGTCTATATCTTGTTAGGTATTACAGCTATACTTTTTCTAGTGCTGATGTTTATCACCCTTTTCACGATTAATGATAATGCGGGGATCCATGTCTCTTAAGGCGTTTCATATATTCTTTATTGCACTGTCCATAATATGTTGTATAGGATTTGCCGCGTGGAGTTTTATACATGCAGCTGAAAATTACATTGTTTTCGGACTGTTCTCTTCACTAATTAGTTTAGGACTCATGTATTATTTGTTCAGTTTTCTAAAGAAGTAYAAAGGAWTGAGTTATCTGTGATTAGAATTATAATGCTCACTTTAGTTACAATTATCCTGTTAATGGATAATCTTTCTGCATGCGCTACTTGTTTTGGTGCTCCCGATGCACCCATGACAAAAGGGATGAATATGGCCATCCTGACTTTGTTAGGTGTTACAGGAAGCGTTATGGGMATGGCCGGGACAATGTTTATAGTTCTWCGCAGGAGAGCCCGGATGCTGAGGGAAAAATTGAATGATAATTCTATAAAGGAAAGTGAAGACTAAAGTTAATGCTGGAATTGCTGCATAAACTGGGTTTACCGGAGAATTTTTCCGTCCAGGGGGTGGAGATCGACGCCGCTATCGAGTGGGCACATATTCTGATGTTAATCCTCTTCTTGATATGGGCACCGTTCTTTATCTATACACTAATTCGTTTYCGCCGCTCACGTAGCCCAAAAGCTGACTACAAAGGTGTCAAAAGCCATATTTCAAGTTACTTGGAAGGGGGAGTTGCGATTTTTGAGGGGTTCTTGCTTATCGGATTTGCTTTTCCAGTTTGGGAGGCGAGGGTGAACGAAGTCCCCGAGCGTGAYAACAAAGATGCCGTTCATTTACGGGTCGTAGCACAGCAGTTTCAATGGAATATACATTTTGCTGGTTCTGATAACATTTTTGGTCCTTCCAGTGTAGATCTCATTGATGATCAGTCTCAAAATTTTATCGGATTAAATAGGTCTGATGCAACAGCAGTTGATGACATTATGCTCTCTAATGAGCTCCACCTGCCCGTAGACAGGGATGCTGTCATTTACCTTACATCAAAGGATGTGATCCACAGTTTCTCTTTGCCAATGTTGAGGGTAAAACAAGATGCTATTCCCGGAATGGAAATTCCTGTTTCATTTCGACCCACAAAGACAGGATATTCTGAGATCGCCTGTGCCCAGTTGTGTGGGAACAGCCATTATCGCATGAAAGGATTCCTCTATATCCATACTCTCGACAGTTATGAGTCTTTCATCAARGCCAGTTCTACTTTAGCGATTTTGGATGACTATGATTATGGTTTTAAGGCTGAAAAGAAGCTCAAAGCTGTCAAAGAGGCAATAAAATCAGGTGATTCCATCTCTGCGGAAAAGCTCGCTGCGGAAGCTTATGAACTGGCCGTCCTAGCTTTGGAAGAGAAAGGATCCGGCGCCGATGATGATGAATGGGATGACTGGTAGAGCTGATCTTTTTCTTTTGTAAATTACCTCTGTGCCAGATAATCCAACTTTAGATTCTCCACATTATAAGCAAAACCMAAGTCCATCCGTGTGGCTCCGGCGMTTTGCCAATTTTACTGCCTTTTCCACACTGCTCCTCATCTTTGCMGGCGGTCTCGTAACCAGCACCGGTTCCGGACTTTCCGTCCCTGATTGGCCGAACAGTTACGGTCAATTCATGTTTGCTTTTCCATGGTCTGATATGGTAGGGGGAATCCTCTATGAGCATACCCATCGAATGATCGCTACCGTGGTGGGCTTACTGATGCTGATCCTCGCGTTCTGGCTCTGGAAGAAGGAACCGCGGCAATGGTTAAAACGCTTAGGCTGGATTGCTCTGGCAACTGTGATTGCCCAGGGGATTCTTGGTGGCATTACGGTACTGACGTATCTACCGCTGGGTGTGTCCGTGGCACACGGAATTTTGGCGCAGACATTTTTCTGCATTACCATCGCCATCGCCTATTTCCTCTCCYGGGAGTGGACCGAAAGAGAGGCGAAAATTGAACATGATCAGAACCAATCACTCTTTAAATGGAGTCTGGTTGTAACTGGACTCATCTACCTGCAGTTGATTCTGGGAGCTCTCATGAGGCACTCGGATTCAGGTTTGGCAATTCTTGACTTTCCTTTGGTGGATGGAAGAGTTATCCCTTCATTTGAAGCTGCATTAAAGTCTATCAATTACCAGCGTTTCGATCTTGGGTTGGATTATGTAACTATGTCTCAAGTTATCATTCATTTTCTTCACCGATTGGGTGCAGTTGCTGTAAGTGTCGGAATAATTGGCCTGTTTATCAAGGCAGCGCGGTTTTACAGGAATCGAATCAAGTTATGTTGGCCCGCAGCGCTGCTCCTTTTATTATTAGTCGCCCAAATTACGCTTGCTGCTTTTGTGATTTGGTCTTTTCGGAATCCGGTAGTTACCACGTTCCACGTCTGGACAGGCGCACTTATGCTCGGTAGTGCCGCGTTTTTCTCCCTCCGGTGCTACGGATTGCTTTATCTGAAGGTGTTCGCAGTAGTTCTGTTGATAAATCCGACATTACTCTTATATTCTTTATGAGGCGGTATAGTTGATGAGCAACCTAGAGAAAGACGATAAAGTGACACCGTTTAAATTCGGGAAATGGCTCTGGATCCCAGGTTTTATGGCTGTGGTGCTGCTTGGTTTACAACTTACAAAGAATACGACTCCTCCCGTTAAACAATCAACAGAACCAGACTATGGAACCGTTCCTTCGTTTGAACTGTTTGACCAGCTTGGAAATACCTTCACTAAGGATGAACTACTCGGTGATGTCTGGGTAGTTGATTTTGTTTTTACTACCTGTGCCGGTCCCTGCCCGGTTATGACTTCCCAATTTTCTGAACTTCAGGATCGTTTCTCGGATCAAGAGGATTTCCGCCTCCTTTCCATCTCAGTCAATCCTGAATACGATACACCGGAAGTGCTGAAGAGATATGGCGACGATTATGGTGCAGATCACTCACGCTGGACGTTTCTAACAGGTGATCGAGAGAAAATCCGTAGCCTCGCCTGGGAGGGGTTCCACGTAGGGAAGGAAGAGGATCCTATTTTCCACAGCACCTATTTCATTCTTGTTGACAAGGAGGGTAAGATCCGCGGTTATTATATCAGTTCAGAAAAAAACGAAATAGAACGGCTTTGGACTGATACGGAGTTACTTCTTTCGGGGTCACTTTAGTTTTATTATGCAAACGAGATATTTATGAAAACTAATGAATCATTCTGGTTTAGGATTATCATTATCTTGTCCATGGTTATTGTTTCAGCAGTGGCATTCCTGATTTTTGGTCCTCGTCCGGAACGAATAGAAGGCGCTCTTGACGTTTCTGCACTACCGCTGCTCAACGCTATCTTAAATGGCATTTCTTCAGTGCTGCTGGTAGTGGCTTTTATATTCATTCGACAGAAAAAGATCGATCTTCACCGGAGAACAATGCTGACTGCTTTCGGCATCTCTGCTATGTTCCTGGTGAGTTACGTGACCTATCACTGGTACATGAGGGGCCCCAAACTATACGAGGGAGAGTGGACAACTCTCTACTATGTCATTCTCCTGACTCATATTCCTCTGGCAGTGGTGATTCTACCCATGGCAATGGTTACCCTGAATCGCGGCTGGAGTGGATTAATTGAGAAACATAAGCGCATCGCTCGGGTTACCCTGCCGATCTGGCTTTATGTGTCGGTGACAGGTGTCCTTATCTACCTGATGCTCTACTGAGGTGATGGAGTTTCTTCCCAAGGAGATCGAAGACTACTGCCGACGGCACAGTCAGGATGAGCTGGAGATTTACCGCCAGCTCACTGCCGAAACCTACGAAAGTTGCCAGATTCCCCAGATGCTCTCCGGTCCCATTGTGGGAACTATACTGCAGTTTTTTGTAAGACTTACACAGGCTCGTCTAGTTCTGGAGGTGGGAATGTTTACCGGCTACAGCGCCCTGAAGATGGCGGAAGCGCTGGACGGGAGTGGGGAACTGCTTACGTGTGAGATTGACCCCGCCCACATAACCATCGGCCGGAACTACTTTCAAAAAGTCCCCTGGGGAAAGAGGATCACCGTTCTGGAGGGTACCGCCTTAGAGTCTTTAGCCAATCTCGAACCTTCATTCGATTTAGTCTTCATTGATGCCGACAAGATCAACTACCTGAACTACTACAAGCGGGCTGTGGAGTTGATCCGGTCTGGCGGTATCATCGTGTTGGATAATGCTCTCTGGAGCGGACGAGTTATTATGCCTGAAGATGATGGTTCTCGTACCATAGCAGAGACTAACGATTTTATCCAGAAAGACGACTCGGTATGGAACGTTTTGCTTCCCATCCGTGACGGATTGATGGTGGTACAGAAGAAGTGACGGGCGTCTCATCCTTGACTGCGGGTCTGCTTGCTCCGTTTGAATTGTAGTCTTATCGGGTTAATTTCCTCTATATGATCTTTCGTTTACACCAACTGTTACTCACGTCAGTAGTTGCCATTTCTTTGTTGTCCGGTAGTTCGGTATATCAACAGGTCAGAGTCTTCTACTCAGATCCAGCAGACCTGCAGGAGATTCGTGAAATGGGCATTCCTCTTGATCACGTGCGAACGAAAAAGAACGTCTTCATCGACTTAACGGCGACGAGAGAGCAAGTTGCAGAGTTGGAGAGTGCCGGCTTCCAGACTGAGTTAATCCACGAAGATCTGACGGCGTTCTACCAGAGCCGCTTTAATCCTGATCTTAAGCGCGATGACGGATTTGAGTTAGGCTCAATGGGCGGCAACTACACCTTTGCTGAATATGAAGCGGAACTGGATTCTCTGCACCTATTGTATCCAGATTTTGTATCACAGAAAGAGAGTATCGGTCAATCTGTGGAAGGACGGGATATCTGGGCGGTGAAGATATCCGACAATGTAGATCAGGATGAGAGTGAGAATGAACCGCAGGTTTTGTATACGGGTGTTACTCACGCCCGGGAGCCACTGGGTATGATGAACCTCATTTACTTCATCTATAATCTCTGTGAAAATTACGGAGTTGACTACGATGTTTCGTATTTGATGGACAACAGAGAGATGTGGTTCATCCCTATTGTCAATCCTGACGGTTATGTCTACAATGAATCCATCGAGCCCAATGGTGGCGGCATGCACCGGAAGAACCGCCAGCCAGCCTGTGACGGAAATGAGGGCATTGATCTCAACCGGAACTACAGCTTCAATTGGGGGGGTGATTGGGGTTCCAGCGGAGAACCTTGTTCTGACGTATATAGAGGAGAATCTGAGTTTTCCGAGCCGGAGACGCAGGCTGTCAGTGATTTTATCATGAGTAAGGATTTCAAGAATGTGCTGCATTACCACGCTTACTCCAACCTCCTGATTCACTCCTACGGTTCGGGAGATTATCCCTTTGAGCCGGACTTGACATATCTCCGGGAAGTGGGAGCGGAAATGACCAAGTATAACAATTATGAGGTAGGAACCGGACCGGAGACGGTGGGCTATATGGTGAATGGCGATGCGGTGGATTGGTCCTACGGCGATCAGGGTCTGATCGCCTACACACCTGAGATAGGGGGTTGGACTGACGGATTTTGGCCGGCCACTGACCGCATTGTTCCCCTCTGTGAAGAGAACCTCTGGCCGAACCTCTATTTTGCTCAGCTGGCTGGGACACTACTCGGCGTGAGCAATGTTGAGATGAGTCAGGAGTACGTGAATCCCGGTGATCTTTTTACCATCACTTTCGATGTAGAGAATATGGGACTATCGGAATCTCCCGGTCCCGTCATGGTAACTGTAACACCTATCAACAGCATAATCGAATTTACACCTGTGACTGTGGAACTGCCGGCACTGAATGCCCGGGAATCTATCCCTTTCCCACAAATTATTGATATGACAGTGAGCAGTTCTGTAGGTATAGGGTGCCAATCGGGTATAGAGATTATTTTGCAGTCCGGAGAAGAGGAATTTTCTAAGACGATTGAAATCGCAGTAGGGACTCCCGATTTATTCATGACGGATGACGCTGAAGCCGGCATGGTCAACTGGATCGGCGGCTGGGGACTTTCCGATGAAGCGGCCGAGGGAGAATTTTCGTTCACTGACAGTCCGTTTGGTGATTACGAATCGTGGGTAGTAAACACCATGGAACTGCTGGAGCCGTTTGATCTCACGGAGACATCAAACCCGGAATTGACGTTCAAAGCTCGGTGGGAAATTGAGCCCAACTGGGATTTTGTACAGGTTCTTGCCCGCAGCGGAACATCAGAAGAATGGCAGCCGCTGACTGGAGAGTATACAATCATCGGCAGTGGCAATGGGGTACAAAATGCAGGGGAACCGGGTTACGATGGCACACAGCTACAATGGATCGTGGAGACCATGGATCTCTCCGAGTTCGCCGGCGAGCCGGAAGTTTACCTCAGTTTTACACTCCTTAGCGACGGTTACGTTGAACGGGACGGCTTCTTCGTAGACGACATTAAGGTACTGGCGTTACCAGAAGCTGAGACAGGACTCGGAGATGTGAACGGCGACTGTTCCGTTGATGTGGCGGATATCCTCCTCATAGTGGATATGATCCTGCATCCTGAGACCATAGAGGACACTGAACTGCAGTACGCCGATCTCAACCACGACCAGGTTATTGATGTGTTGGATATTGTTTTGTTGATACAGTTTATATTGGAAGGATAATTATCCTAATTATGAGTAGAGAGAAAAAAAGTTTCCCATTGTCATATCTTAGACCTAGAAGTAAGTTTATATCTTAATCGAAGGAGAATAGCTGTGCGAAAATTAACATCTATAATTATGTTTTCTGTCCTTTTCTCTGCCACCGCTGGAGAGGAGACACAACGACCATCTTACCTCGTTGCGCAGGCACAATTTGCAGCAGATTACGGTGAAAATTGGCAAGTCCAGTGGTCACCACATGAGACTCCCCATCGCCTCATAGGTGACAGGATTCCCCAGTTTTTCGACGCCCGTGATGCAGTACTGTCTGAGGCAGCCGCCAGGGAATTCATAGACCGGAACGATTACCTCTTCCGGATCGGGAACAGTGACCTGGAACTGTGGGTGAATGAGAAGCGCGGCCGCATTCGTTACCTCATTTTCAATCAGACCTACGAAGAGATTCCCGTTTACAATGGCCGCATAGATTTCCGTTACACTCTGGAAGGCGATCTTGTCCTCATAGGCCACGATGCTTTTCCTGAGATAGAGGTAAATACCTCCCCGGCTCTCACGGCTGACATGGCAACCATCTCCGCTCAGGCGGATGTGGAGTTTGATGAAACCAAGGGTGATTTTATCGATGGCGAACCCCAGCCATTTATCTGGGTGGAGGACGGGAAATCTCCCATTTATCATCTGTCGTGGCAGGTGGAGCTATTCACTCGGGGAATTGTCTCTGGTTCTGACCTCCCTTCCCACCGCTGGAAGATTTTCGTGGATGCTCATTCCGGCGAGATTCTGGAAAAGATTGATTTGGCCGCCAGCGCTACCATTTCCGGCTACGTCACCGGTATGGTGAAGGATGAACCGTATGGTGAGGAAGAGGAACGGGGCCTCCAGCATGTAAAAGTTCAGGTTTCAGGAGTTGGAAACACTTTTACCGATGCGAACGGTTGGTACTCAATAGAAATTGGCAATCAATCCCGGACAGTGACAGTTGAACTCCTAGGTCAATACATTAATTGTGAAAACTCCAACGGAAGTGACGCTGCTATCTCACGTACGGCGATTCCCGGCAGTACGGAAAACTTTCATTTTGAAGATGTGAACTCTCTCCCTGGAGAGCGCGATACCTACTACCACGGAAATTTCGTTCACGATCTGTCTGTCTCAATTGACCAGTCATTCACCGGCGCTGACTACATCATGCCGGCCAATGTGAATATCGGTCCGGAAGACCCCTACTGGCCGTGCAACGCTTACTGGGACGGCTACACCATTAATATGTTTTCAGAGGGCGGCGGGTGTGCCGGCACAGAAGAAATGGCGGATGTGGTCTATCATGAGTACGGTCATGGATTGCAGCAATTTATTTACGATCCTTATTCGCCGCCTTACTCCAGCGGAATGGGGGAAGGGTGCAGTGACTTCTGGTCCATGTCCATCACCAGTTCGCCGTGCCTTGGGAACGGCTTTTTCGGCCCCGGTACCTGCCTGCGGGATGGAAATAACACACGCCAGTACCCAGCTCCTGAATGCGGTGGTTCAGTCCACTGTCTTGGTGAAATAACCATGGGTTCCCTCTGGAAAATGCGGGAGAATTTCATTACTTCCCTGGGCTACGATGTTGCCAAGGCACACTCTGACACTCTTTTCTTCTTCGCTCAGGTCGCCCGGCCCACGACTGTCCCGGACTTTCTCATGGAGATATTGCTGGTGGACGACGATGACGGCTATCTTGTTAACGGCACACCCAACTATGGGGATATTTGCGGCGCCTTCGAGGCCCATAATGTTATTTGTCCGTTTGATGATATCGGTATTGAGCACATGCCGTTGGACAATACCACGAACTACACAACGCCCTACCTTGTGGAAGCGGCTATCGCCTCCRTCTATGGTGAAATCACTTCAGTTAACCTGAACTACTCCTTGGRTTACGATTATATCGCCRCRGAGATGGAGCARTCMGGAGATCTGTATCTGGGAGAGATTCCCGCTCAGCCGGCCGGCACCATCGTGGACTACTACATACACGCCACGGACAGCGAAGGAAACGAGGTTTTCTCGCCGGAGAACGCCCCCCAGGAAACCTATCTCTTTCTGGTGGGTGAGGAGCAGGATTTCATGATTCCGTTCGCCGATGATTTTGAGGAAGAACTTGATTGGACTGCGGGACTTCCCGGAGATGATGCCACYACCGGTATCTGGATTCGCGGTGAACCCAACGGTACTTCTGTAGGCGGCGTTGTTGTYCAGCCGGATGAAGATCATACAMCTGATGGCACTCAGGCATTCGTCACGGGGAATGCTCCTTTCACCGGTAACAATGCCGGGGAAGATGATGTGGATGACGGGCGCACAACACTCCTCTCTCCAGTTTGGGATTTGAGTTATGTGTCCAATCCCGTTCTTTCCTACTGGCGATGGTATTCCAACGAYGTGGGTGATAATCCCGGATCTGATGTCTGGGAGGTGGAAGTTTCCAGTGATGGCGAATACTGGGTTGCTCTCGAGTACACATCACAATCGAGCGGTGCCTGGATTCAGAAGCAGTTCAAACTGAGTAAATTTGTGGATGTGAGTGGAGATGTTCAGGCACGCTTCGTGGCCAGCGATGAAGGGGACGGTTCGCTCGTTGAAGCGGCAGTGGATGATGTGGTCATTCTGGCCGTCGTTGCCTTCAATGGTGTTTACGGAGATGTGAATGGCGACGGTGTGGTGGCAGTGGAAGATATTATTTTAGTCATAGATTTTATCCTGGGAAGGATCGAATTTACYCAGCTCCAGCGCATTGCTGCCGACCTTGACGGCGAYAATGATGTGGATATCATGGACRTAATCAGGATAGTGAACATCATCCTTGGCAATAATGGAGGGATTTCCGGGTGGGATGTCCTTCTGAATGATTCATATAATTATTAGCGTTTATAAAGAGGTTTTGCAGAAGATTATTCAATTGTTGTAAAACCCTTGACTAAGATGTAGAAAACCTGCAAATTRCCTCATACTGATGTTTTATCTCAACAGGGTCAGCATTGCCCTGTTTGTCGTCTTATCGGGCGGCACAGGGTTATTTGGATCGTCTCTTTTTGACGATATAGGTGAAGTACGTTCTGTTGAGATAGAATCATTTTCTGCAGAGTCAAAGATAAATTCAATTGTCCTAGCRTGGACKATGAAAAGCGTTGTTGAGGGTGGACAATTCCAAGTTTTACGTAGTGAGAGCTTTGGAGAAAATTATGAATTGTTAACAGCTGTCTCTTCTGATCTTCGTTTCTGGATTGATTACAAAGTAGAGATTGATGAATATTATTATTATCGCTTATTATTCACAGATCACGATGGGAATACAGTCGCAGAATCTAACTATCTTCCCCAGTTTGCTAAGCCAATGGAGTTACCGAATAATATTGAAAAAGTAATGTCTCATGGTTCTAATATCACATCTGAAGACGTTATACTTTCCACGGTTTATCATCATGAGATGGATATTACTTCAGTAGATAAAAATGAATTTACCCGGCCAACTACGTTATACGATTTATTCTGTAAAATGGTATTAGATCCCATTCTATTTGGCAGCGACATGGAAACGAGGAATAACTTAATCTGGCTTGATGCCAGTTCTCAATCGGGTTTAGCCATGCGCATGAACATGGAACCTCRAGTTCCGGATGTTCTTCGCCTTCAGGTTTACGATAATTTTACAAGCTATCTCCAGGRCGAAGATGAGTCATCTGAACTACCTWTGGCGATTCAGCTCGAAATTGTTTYTAGATTGGARGAACTGSMGGATAGCGACTATCCAGGTCAATTGATTGATGAGTATGAAAAATWTWCGGAAATCTTCAGAAATAGWSCTGTCGGTACAGTGTTACCGAATGAACAATGGATAGCACCAGACCGAAACAATTTCAGCSATCTAYTAGATCAATGGCTGGAGCAGTTATACGACATAAAGGATGTTTTGGGTGAAGATAACTATCCCTTAATTTCTGAGATTGGAGTGACTGCTTCTGGAGRAATCCACTGGATAGAGTTTCTCGCTATGGGAGGCCAGAATTTCCAGGCTAACGAATATTCAATAAGTGCATCAGGTGAAGAATTCTATGAACTTCCTGATGAGATATGGAAGCCGGGATTRACATATGTTATCCCGTTCTCAGAGCTGAATGACAATCTTCGGATTAAAGAGATTATCGTAGTAGAAAATCAAGATAAAGTTGTTGATGACTTCATTATACCCTCTCAATTACAAGAGGGGAGTATAAGTCGGGATCTGCGCGGGGATATCTGGTTACATGAAGAACCTTCTCCAAATCGTCTTACCCACGATAAATCTTTCCCAATCCTGATCAATGAATACGCAGTAATGCAAGAAACAGATAGATCAGAATTATTGATGGAACCAGTGGTTCRTTCACGCTTGACATTAGAAATWCTATCTATCGAATCTGATAAAATCGATCTCTCTTCGAGGTTGAGGATTGATTTCGGATCTGAAGATGTTGAGCCGATGGAATTGACCAGTTGGAATATCTTTGATGAATTTTCGACTTTTACGGTGGATTGCCCTGATTTAGAGAATCCCTTATTTGTTACACTTCAGTTGTATGATTCTGAAGAGGGTTGGATAGATCTGCAGCATCTTATCCTTAAACCATCAGAGCTTGTTCACAARTCGAGAATCCCTGATGGWGCTGTATGGATTGATGATGCTCCGTTTTCATTCGGGGAGTCTAATAGCAGGCAAAGTGTTGGATCACAATCTTTAGGTTTACCAGAGGTGTTTGCTCTTTACCAGAACTTYCCCAAYCCRTTCAATTATTCTACCACAATCAAATTTGATTTACTTGAATCTGCTGTGGTAACCTTGGTTGTTATAGATGCTGCCGGMCGTGAAGTARCTGARTTTCTCCTTGATACTCCTCTGAATCAGGGACAATACAATTATACTTTAAGTGTTGAAGGGATGAGCAGTGGTATTTATTTTGTAACTTTAAAAGCCGTTGTAGAAGATAATTTACCAATTGTAGATTCTCGTAAGATGATCTTCCTTAAGTAGGATGAGGTAATTATACAATGACTGATTTATTCGATGATGAGATGAACCAGATGGACGAACTGGAATTTGCCAAAAATCCTAAGATTGAAAAGGCAGTTTCTGTCGAAGATCCCATAAGCACTCTTGAGCGCCAAAAAATGGTTGTGATAGAGAGTGGGACAAAAGTGGCTGATGCTTTGAATCTATTTCAAACTGAAGGTGTGGGATGTGTCTTGATCCAGAAAAAAGAGAAGCTTACGGGGATTTTCACAGAAAGGGATGTGATCTGGAAATTAGCCGGGAAAGGTCTCGATTATTCCAGTGAAGCGGTTGATGATTTCATGACGAAAGCACCGGATGTACTTCAGATGGATGATCCTATAGCTTTTGCTCTTAACAGAATGACAGAAGGCGGGTATCGCCACGTACCTATCGTCAATGATGACGGCAGGCCTATGGGCATCGTAGGAATTCTCGACATTGTAAAGCATCTGGCCAGTTATTATTCTGAAGAAATAATGAACTTACCACCGTCTCCCTTACGCGGTGCGCAGGATCGGCCCGAAGGCGGCTGAGGTTAATGTTTTTTTTCAGTTCCGTTAAACACCTAATACGCCAATACTGTCTTTTCCTACTTGTTCCTGCTGCCATTCTATTATTTGGCTGCGCTGCCCATCCTACMGTGGCACATAGGACCCTCGAAAAGGGTGAAAGTTACTACGGTTATTCCCTTTCGCTGGAAAACGTCTTCCCGGTGCTGTATTACCGTTATGGAGTTTCTGACAAAAGTGACGTGGGTGTACGACTTGGACTACCTATCTACGGGAGTGGTTTCGACTATTCAAGAGTGCTYTTCGAGGAAGAAGGCAAAAGGGATATGATCAATCTAGGTTGGTCCATAACACCGAATTCAAGTTTCGATTTTACTTACTACAAGTTTTCCCAAAAGAAAAAACGGAAGGGAGTCACAACATTCTGGGGATTGCGCGGAATGTTAATTCCAAAAGGACTGAATGGAGGTCAGAGTACTCGTCTCGGGGTACTGCTCGGTTCGTACACTGGAGATAAATTCGGTTATGAGATTGGCTATTTTCACGATTTTGAAAGTATGCCCATCACCAAATTATTCAGCAGTTTTGATTATTCCGATACCACTACATGGGGTACGCGTTTTCTCGATTATCCTCATGTTTCTGATGGCGGACTTCCCACAGAGTATTCCCGCCTGACAGGACTCTCACTACGTGTCAGCTTCAATTTGAGCGCTAAGAAGGAAGAGAATRGTAAGTTACCAAAACCGTAATAAAATAAGTTCAGTCTAAATTTCATATTATAGCTTTAGTAGTTACCTTGTTTTCCCTTYGATGGTAGTATAAATTCGTTTTCTAATCATGGACTCTTCAGTCAAAAAAACTGCTCTAAGAATGATCGAAAACGGAGTATTTGTTCTTACCACAAAGAGTGGTGAGGAGTGCTTTGGTTCTACCGTAACATTTGTCTCTCAAACATCTTTCGAACCACCGTTGATTGTAATGGCATTGCGAACTGACTCCGGAATATATCAGGCTGTAAAGAGCAGCTTAAAGTATGCCCTCCATATGCTTGGACGGGATCAACAAAATTTTGCTTCAGCATTCTTCAAGTCGTCTGTTTTCGATGAGTCAACGATCAATGACAAAAGCTATACAATGAGCGCATTGGGTTGTCCCATCCTCGATGAAACAATTGCTTTTGTAGAATGTAAAGTACTAGAAGTTGTGGAGCAGGGAGATCATCACATTATCATATCTGAGGTAATAGAAGCTGAAGTAAGGTCWGACGAACCGGCTCTTTCTATTCGTGATACAGAGTGGTCGTACGGAGGTTGATGTTGGAGCAAAGCAAAGTATCAGTAGCGATTCAAGCCAATGATCAAGCTACACTTGATATTTTGATAAATAAAAGTACGCAAGACCCAGATTCCCTGAGAGAATTTCTGCAGCATCTTTTAGTGCATTCTGCTGCTTCACAACAGTTCCATTGGCATCCTGAGTTAGGTTGGGTGCATCCAACTGTAATCCTCAATTCAGTTAAAAATATCTGCGGATTGAAGCTTGATAATCCCAGTCTTCCTCTCTTGAATTATGCTGTGGAGATCGCCCGAGACGCACAATCATCACCACGTGATTCAGATTGGCGGAAGGTTTCAGAAAAAGAAAGAATTAAGCCGCTGTTTGTTATGGATTTTCGTCAAGCTCTTGMAAATAGAGAYATCGATTCCGCACTAAGTGAAGCTGCAAAGATGCTGCTCATGTCAGATAATAAGTCATATGTACTCGAAATAATCTGYGATTCTTTACTGGACCAGTTTGATGYTTTTGGTTTACTCACTTATTCCTTTTATCGCTCGGCAGCATTTTGCCCAAAAGCAGACGCACATTATTTTGTCTCTTCCTTAATTGAGTTTATATTGGGTCCAGAAAGTATTTCAAAGTCAAATTTAGAAGAAAGAACAATTCACCCCAYACTTTTTGCTGCAGTCMAACGCCTTCAGAGCTCGGAATCAGTCCTCCAAAGTTCTTTTCTTAAATTGGGTGAGCTAAACTCACCTGATTTTTCTGAGAATRGTGGCGGAGGAAATGGTACCGGGTTAAACAAAAAACCAGTAAAAGATATTGTCACTGCGTGGAAAAGTGGAAATCCTGAAACTCTCGGAATGATGATAAAAGGGGAAGCAAAATCCGGTGATAATTCATGGCCGGTGACATTAGCTGAAGCTCGTCTGATAGAAGGTGAAGACATGTCTCCATTTTGGTTGGTAGCTCTTGATGCAGTCCAATACCTTGTTCGCGAGGGTAGCGGATGGAGTRTGACGGATCTATCTGGCTTGTTAATGAAAGAAGAGACAATTATTGAAACTGAAGAGTGAAATACTAGACAAAGATGATCTCATTCAAGAGGATCTCTTTTTGCGGGGGGTCAAAGCGTTCAATGAACGTGACTTCTTCGAGGCTCATGAACTGTGGGAAGAATTGTGGTCTGAATACAATCTATCTGACAGAATATTTGTACAGGGAATGATTCAAGCTGCGGTAGGTTTTTATCATCTTTTTACGGATAATCTCAAGGGTGCTAAAAGTCTTATCCAAAAGTCTCTTAATAAATTACACAATGGCAGTGAAACTATTCAGTGGTCAAAAATTCACCGAAACATAGATGTTGAAGCATTCGTGAAAAGACTCAACATATGTCTAGAAAAGCTTATGGTCATTTCTGATTGCAGTGAGTTTAACCTGGAACTGGTTCCTTCTATTGTTTTCACCTCAAAGAGCAACGATGGCTGAAGTTTTAGTTTTCGTCCACTATTTTCGATTGGGGACTCAGATTGCTGATGTTCTTGCCACATTCGATTATGCAACTGATTTCCCGGAGACAGCGGAAAATCTCATCTCCTCTATATCTGAACAAACTCGATTGATTATACTTGATCTTGACGATCCACATGTAATGACAACTGATTTCGTTGCTCAGATACGATCTAAAAGCAGTGAGTTGCCAATCGCCGGCTTTATGGCTCAGATTCGCAAAGGAGATCACGACAAGGCAAAAACGGCAGGTTGCCACTGGATTTTCACCAGATCCTCGTTTGTTCAAAATCTGAAGAGTCTGTTGTCACTCGGACTTCCTGAACTGGAGTAGAAGTGGCAGCAAAAGCTGAAATTAAAAAGCGGATAAGTGAAATTATCCGTCGTTTGAGGAGTGCTTATCCTGAGGCTACATGCAGTCTGACTTATAAAAGTCCTCATGAACTGCTTGTTTCTACTATTCTCTCAGCTCAGTGTACGGACAAACGGGTGAATMAGGTTACACCTGGTCTATTCTTGAAATATCGCTCYGTAATAGATTTTGCCGAAGCAAATGAGACTGAACTGGCTCAAGATATCCANCKCCKSCSKMKMYYWCRWKSMMRWMNCTNNTGCCATTWMSRSSRGYWSNCAKMYTMKSYGKSAWGMTKRYNGAKGCGAGGTACCCAACACATTGGAGGAACTGGTAAAACTCCCCGGCGTGGGTAGAAAAACTGCTAATTGCGTTCTGGGGACAGCTTTCGGTATCCCTTCCGTAGTCATTGATACTCATATGATCAGAATCATGAATCTCCTTCRGTTTACTCAATCACGAAGYCCTGAGAAGATAGAGCAAGACATTATGTTAATTGCGCAAAAAGATGCTTGGATTAATCTTACCCATCTTATCATTGAGCACGGCCGAGCAATATGCATTTCCCGACGACCCCGTTGTGGTGACTGTCTGATTAATGACCTCTGTCCGTCGTCTAAATATTAATAAGAATCTTGTTTTAAGATTGAATTTATTAAGTGTAAATTCGGATAGTAATAATATTTGTATCATACAAATACTATGGGAGACCAAATGCCGCTTATAACCAAAAGTTTCAACTTCTGTGCTGCACATCAATATGGACATTCTGACTGGGGTGATGATAAAAACYGGGAAGTTTTCGGGGATGATGCCAACTTGCATGGACACAACTATACTCTTGAAGTGACGGTTAAAGGGGAACCGGATCTTGATACTGGATTTGTCTTAGATTTGGGACATCTAAAAAAAATTGTCACTGAAAAAGTTATTTCGGTAATGGATCATTCTGTTATTGAGAAGGATATACCTTGGTTTAAAGGAAAACAACCGTCAACTGAAAATATGGTGATCTGGATTTGGGGGCTTCTGGATCCTGAGATCAAAAKCGGAAAACTGCATAGGATTCGTATGAGGGAAACTCCTACAATCTACACTGACTATTTCGGACCGGAAGAGTAATGGAATTCAAGGAAAAACTTTTTCTCTTTTTGAGCGGTATCTTTCTTACCTCGCTTGTTCTCGGTAACGTTATCGGAACAACAAAATTTGTAAATGTCTTTGGTTTGACTGTCCCGGCAGGTGTCCTCGCCTACCCGTTTACTTTTCTTGCTACAGATCTTATTTGTGAGTTATATGGAAAAAAAAGGGCTCAGACATTGGTATGGATTGGATTTTTCATGAACTTCTTCATGCTCGGACTTATGACTCTTGGTCACTACCTACAAGATGCACAAGGAATATCCGGCGCCACATCAACCTTCGACAGTGTCTACACATTTATGGTTGGTAATGTTATCGCCTCCATGATTGCATACCTCATCGCTCAATCGATTGATGTTCGTATGTTTCATTTCTGGAAGCGTCTTACCAAGGGTAAGCATCTTTGGCTGAGGAATAATCTTTCAACTACGGTAAGCCAGTTGGTTGATACTACCGCAATTCTTTCAATCCTGTTTCTTGCAGATAATCTTGGAGAAAATGTGAAGACTGTCAAAGATTTGATACCTTTGATTTTTGCCTCGTACCTATTCAAATTTTTCTTCGCCCTTTTCGACACACCTCTGTTTTATCTGGGAGTTTGGAAATTAAAACCTATAATTCATGAGGATCCCGATGAGAACCAGTGGGAAAAACGATCATTTATGGAGGAAGCGCTGTGAATTCACAAAATATGAGTAAAATTAAAGAAATTACCTCTGCACTCCTTGTTGAGATCGGAGAGGATACCAATAGAGAAGGTCTGCTCAAAACGCCCAGTAGAGTAGCAAAGGCTTGGGAATATTTCAGCCAAGGTTACCGCATGACTCCTGAAGAGGTTGTAGGAGATGCTATCTTCAGTGAAAAATGTGATGACATCATCGCAGTTAAGGAYATTGACTTTTTCTCGCTATGTGAACATCAYTTGCTCCCTTTTTATGGTGTAGTTCATGTGGGATATATYCCCGGAGACAAGATCATGGGACTCTCGAAAATCCCGCGGATTGTTGATGTTTTTGCCCGCCGGCTTCAGGTGCAGGAGCGAATGACCAAACAGATTGCCGATGCCATTGAAGACATCCTTCAGCCGAGAGGCGTAGCAGTGATGGCTGAGGCATCTCATCTCTGCATGCAGATGCGCGGTGTAGAAAAAAAGGCATCGTTCATGGTGACCTCTGCAATGAGAGGTGTTTTCAAGGAAAATCATAAAACGAGAGATGAGTTTTTGACAATCATTTCTAAGGAGAGAAGATAATGGGACTGTTCGGAGCTCACGTAAGTGTTGCCGGCGGGGTGGAAAATGCTCCGGCAAGAGGGAGTGCYATTAATGCCGACGCCATTCAGATTTTTACGGCSAATCAGAATCAGTGGGCACCTAAGCAGCCGACTGATGAAAATACATCAGCTTTCCGTGAGAAYATGGAAACTGAGCGACCCAAAATCTGTATTACTCATGATTCCTATCTGATAAATCTGGGCTCGCCTGACACAGAAAAGCTGAACAAATCCCGCAATGCGTTCCTCGAAGAAATTGACCGATGCGACGCCTGCAAAATTCCGTATCTCATCTTCCATCCCGGTTCACACCTCAAGACCGGCGAAGATGAATGTCTGACACGTATCGCCGAAAGCATCGACTACTGCCTCCATGAGCGTCCCGAWTCSAGTGTGAATCTTCTCATCGAGAATACAGCTGGCCAGGGATCCAATGTTGGCTATTGTTTTGAGCATCTGCATGCTATTATTGATCAAGTGCAAAAGCAGGAGCGGATGGGAGTTTGTATTGACACTCAGCACAGTTTTGCCGCTGGTTATGATCTGCGGACTGAGAAAGGTTGGAACGAAACTTTCGATGAGTTTGACAAGATTGTTGGATTGGAACGGATCAAAGCGTTCCACGTGAACGATTCTAAACGCGAACTGGGGACACGTGTTGACCGTCATGAAAAGATCGGACAGGGATTCCTGACCATGGAGACTTTCTGGTGTCTGGTGAATGATGAACGGTTTGGAGAAATCCCTATGGTGTTGGAGACGCCTGTTGATGACGAATCTGAATATACCGATGAACTTAAGGTACTGCGGAGCTTGATCGGAGCTCCCAAACCGAAATAGGGTTTATAATCATGGGAAAGAAATATGATTATGATGCAGTAGTTATTGGCGGAGGCCCCGGTGGATATGTAGCCGCCATTCATGCAACGCAAGCCGGGAAGAATGTGGCAATCGTGGAGCGAGACGCCCTGGGCGGAATTTGCCTGAATTGGGGATGCATCCCGACGAAAACTCTTTTGCATGACGCTGAAGTTTTACATCTCGTGAAGAATGCCGGGAAGTACGGCATCGATATTAAAGACTATTCTGTCGATTTCGGAAAAGTCGTGAAGCGAAGCCGGACGGTTGCAAAACGCCTCTCGAAGGGTATWGAATATCTGATGAAGAGGAGCAATATCACTCATATCAAGGGRTTGGCAAAGCTTCGATCGGCGACAAATGTGGAAGTGAAGACAGCAGGTGGCAAGAAGGTAATTAAAGCAGCAAATGTGATTATTGCCACCGGAGGAAGGAACCGGGAGATCCCGGGGCTGGAGACCGATGAGAAGAAGGTAATCTCTTAYCGTGAAGCGATGACGCTAAAGAAACTRCCGAARAAGATGATCATCATCGGTGCCGGAGCTATCGGTGTGGAGTTCGCCACGATTTATCACGAATACGGCACGGAAGTTCACCTTGTTGAGATGCTTCCCCGTATCCTCCCTTTCGAAGATGYTGAGGTTTCTGATCTATTGGCGACTTCACTGAAAAAGCGCGGAATCCACATCCATGTTTCGWCAAAAGTGGAGAAGATAAATGTCCTTAAGACAAAAGTAAAGGTGCATCTCTCATCCGRCAATAAGAGTGAGATTCAGGAAGCTGACATCGCTTTGGTGGCTGTAGGCATTCAAGGRAATGTGGAAAACCTCGGCTTGGAAACTGTGGGAGTGAATGTGGAAAGGGGCTGGATTGTTACCGATGAATCTCAGATGACCACCGCAAAGGGCATTTATGCTATCGGCGATGTTTCAGGACCGCCGTTACTGGCTCAYGTGGCTTCTGCAGAAGGGCGGATTGCTGCCGCTCATCTGTGCGGCAACTCTTTCAATCCTTTAGACTACGACAGCATCCCCGCCTGCACGTACTCCCGTCCGCAGGTGGCGTCAATCGGCCTGACKGAGGAAGCAGCTCAATCAGCCGGTTACGAGCTTAAAATCGGCCGGTTTCCCATGAGAGCCAGCGGTAAAGCTATGGCACAGGATGACACAGAAGGATTCGTAAAGATTATCTTCGACGCCAAATACGGCGAACTTTTRGGCTGTCATATAATCGGTCCAGAAGCGACAGAGCTCATCGCTGAAGTGGCAGTAGCCAAGATGCTGGAAGCGACTTACAAAGAAATCGTGGATACTGTCCACGCMCAYCCCACTATCGCGGAAGCGATCATGGAAGCGGCGGCGGATGCCTACGGWGAAGCGGTACATGTCTGAGCTGCAATTAACATCATCACCTACAGAAAAATCAGAGATGAGATTCCTCCATCTCGGGAGACAGCCATACGAGCCCATCTGGGAGATGCAAAAGGAGTTGGTTGCCAAACGGCAGCAGGGACTTGTCCCGGATACGGTGATTCTGGTAGAGCATGATCCTGTCTACACACTGGGGAAGAATGCCGATGAGAATCATCTGTTGCAGTCTCGCCGAGAGGACGTACCCACGTTCACTGTCGAGCGGGGCGGCGATGTCACTTTTCACGGTCCCGGTCAGATTGTAGGGTATCCCATCCTCGATCTGCACGATCATCGGCTGAGCATCAGCTGGTACATGCGATCGTTGGAAGAGATGCTCATCCGAGCTCTGGCTGAGTTTGGCATCGAAGCTGATCGCCGGGAGGGACTCACGGGAGTCTGGGTAGAAGATCGGAAGATTGCATCCCTGGGCGTTCGACTATCACGCTGGGTCACCATGCACGGGTTCGCTCTAAACGTGAATACAGATTTGAGTTATTTCGATGGTATAATCCCGTGCGGCATTTTCGAGTGCGGTGTAACCTCAATGGAGAGCATTCTGGGAAAGAAATTAAAGTTAGAAGTTGTTTGTAATAAAATTAAGCAAACATTYATAAACGTGTTTGATGAACAGTCACCGAAAGTGGAGACGTATTAGATTATGCCAAGATTCCACGGATTTACTAAGAAGCAGATCCTAGAAGTTTACCGAAATATGTATCTGTCTCGCAAAATGGATGAAAAGATGCTTATACTCCTCCGACAAGGGAAGGGATTTTTCCACATCGGTGGATCCGGTCACGAAGCGGCTCAGCTTGCAGTTGCCCAATGCATCCGCCCAGGTGAGGATTGGTCTTATCCATACTATCGAGATTCAGCCTATTGCTTGGGAATCGGTATGACTGCCCAAGAGCAGCTTTTGAGCTTCTTGATGAAAGCGGATGATCCCAACTCCGGCGGTCGTCAAATGTCGCAGCACTACGGTCATCGTAATCTTCGAATTGTCACGCAGTCGAGCCCAACCGGCACTCAGTTTCTTCAAGCTGTAGGAAGCGCTATGGCGTCAGTGAAAGAGGATAGTAAAGAAGTCGCTTATGTTTCTGCTGGTGAAGGGACAACGAGCCAAGGTGATTTTCACGAAGCGCTAAATTGGGCGAGCCGCGATAAGCTTCCGGTTATTTTCCACATCCARGATAACAAGTACGCCATTTCTGTCCCCATCGAAGATCAAACTTCCGGAGCATCGGTCTATGATATTGTGGCAGGGTATAAGAATTTGGCTCGTTTTCATGCGGACGGTACTGACTTCTTTGAATCGCATCTCGCTTTCCGAAAAGCGATAGACCGTGCCCGGAAAGGGAAGGGCCCTAGCGTGGTCGTTACAGACGTCGTAAGACTATTGCCTCATTCGTCATCAGATGATCAGAGAAAATATCGAAGTGAAGAAAATTTGGAAGCAGATCGCCAGCGAGATCCCATTTTGCGTCTCGAGGCCATGTGTTTAGAAGGTAAGGTCGCTTCCGAAAAGGAATTTGCCAAGATCCGTAAAGGGGTGGAGTCGGAAAGCGACAAAATTGTTGAGTGGTGTGAAACTCAATCAGATCCTGAGCCGGAGACAGCAACGCTCCACGTTTTCAGCGAAAATGGAAAGGGTATTGGCAGCAGTGAACCGGCAAAGAASATTATCTCTGATAAAGTAGTTATGGTGGATGCAATCAACCACGCCCTCAGCGAAGAATTAGAGCAGAACGACAAGATGGTCGTTTACGGTCAGGATGTAGCAGATGACAAAGGTGGAGTTTTCACTGCCACGAAAGGTCTATCGAAGGCGTTTGGCAAAGACCGCGTGTACAACGCTCCTCTGGCCGAATCGTCTATCATCGGGACTGCCATAGGGATGGCGTGCGCAGGGTGGAAACCGGTAGTAGAGATCCAGTTTGCTGACTACATCTGGACCGCCATGATGCAGATTCGAAATGAGCTGGTGACAATTCGATATCGCTCCAACAACGACTGGAGCTGTCCGGTAGTGATTCGCGTTCCAGTGGGCGGCTACATCCACGGAGGACTCTGCCACAGCCAATCCATCGACGGATATTTCATCCATATGCCGGGGATTCGCATCGCCTATCCRTCCACCGCCGCCGATGCCAAGGGACTCCTGAAAATGGCGTGCCGCATGGATGATCCAGTCATGTTCATGGAGCACAAGGGGCTTTATCGACATCCCCAGGCAGTGACACCCGAACCGGACGAGAATTATCTCTTGCCGTTTGGCGTRGCGAGAGTTGTGCAGGAAGGSGACGACCTTACCATCGTCACTTGGGGCATGATGGTGCATAAGTCCGTGGACGCGGCGAAAAAGATACAGGATGATACGGAAGCATCCATTGAAATCATTGACTTACGGACACTGAACCCGCTGGATCTCGCTTCAATTGAAAAGTCCCTAAACAAGACGAACAAAGTTYTGGTGGTGTATGAAGACAACCTTACGAACGGTCCCGGCGCGGAAATYTCCGCTCTTATCGCCGATCGTTTTTTCGAGCTGCTGGACGGTCCGGTAAGACGAGTNGCGGCKCAAGATTGTCATGTCCCCTTCAGCGCCATTCTTGAGGATCAAATATTGCCGCAGACGCATGAAATTGTGTCTGTTACTAAGGAATTATTGGAGTACTGATGATTGTTGATGTCATAATGCCTAAGCTTGGCGAGTCCATCACCGAAGGGACCATTATCGAGTGGCGGAAGAAGGTAGGCGACGCCATCGCAAAAGATGAAATTTTGCTGGAGATCGGGACGGATAAGGTGGACTCAGAGATTCCTTCGCCGGCGGGAGGAGTGGTAGTTGAACTGCTGGCTCAGCAGAAAGATGTGGTTCCGGTGGAGACTGTCATCGCCCGGATTGAGACCGATGGTGACGCACCGATAAAAACGGAAGAGCCGGACACCGAGGCTGCGGAAGTGGAAGTTTCCGAGAAAAAGGTTGAGTCGAAAGTCGAAGAACCGCCGAAGAAGATTCCCAAACCTGNAATTAGTGAGAAAAAGGCTTCCGCCGGTCGGACGTTTTACACACCTTTGGTGAGATCAATTGCCGAAAAGGAGGGCATCTCCCAAGAGGAGCTGGCTGGAATTCCTGGAAGYGGACGTAGCGGACGTGTTACCAAGAAGGACGTTTTGGCTTTTCTGGAGAGCGGCARGGGTGAAGCAGCTCCKGMTGAACCGTTAAGAATTACCATGACGGATGAAGTGGTTGAGATGGAGCGGATGCGGCAGATCATCGCCCAACATATGCGCAAAAGTCTCGATACCGCCGCCCATGTCCATGTGATTTCAGAGGCGGATGTGACCAATATGGTGGAATTCTCCCGGCAGAGGAGAGATCAATTCCGGCGTCAGGAAGGGTTTAAGCTGACTTATACACCATTTTTCATYATGGCAGTCGTGAAGGCAATCCAGGATAATCCTATTGTGAATGCGTCTCTGGATGGTTCGGCAATTCAACACCATAGGAATATCAATATGGGAATGGCAGTAGCGGTGGATAAAGGCCTAATGGTACCGGTGATCCCGAAGTGTGAAGAGTTAAATTTCCTCGGTCTATGCCGTCGTGTGAACTATATTGCCAATCGTGCCCGCCGGGGAGAAATATCTCCGGATGAACTTCAGGGATCCACATTTTCCATAACCAACTTTGGCGTTTTCGGCAATCTTTATGGCACTCCTGTCATCAATCAGCCAAATTCGGCTATCCTCGGCATTGGCGTAGTGAAAAAGCGGCCTGTCGTGCATGAAACACCGCGAGGCGATGCCATCGTCATCCGCTCTATGACGTATCTTTCCCTGGGTTTTGATCACCGGCTGATTGACGGTGCCGGCGGAGGGAAATTCCTGGAGAGCGTCGTTCACTATCTGGAGAATATGGATACCACTTCGTTGCTATAGAAATGCAGACAATCTCGCAAACTAATCCACGCAAACCTGATTGGCTGAAAATCCAATTGCGCGTTGGCAAGAATTACTCAGATCTGAAGGAAATAGTCAGCCATGGGAATCTTCACACTGTCTGTCAGGAAGCTCTTTGCCCGAACATTTACGAATGTTGGGATCGCCGGGCGGCGACACTCATGATTCTGGGCGATGTCTGCACCCGCTCCTGCGGTTTCTGYAATGTGAAGACAGGTCGTCCCACCTGGCATGATCCTGATGAACCTCAGAGGACTGCTGAAGCAGTACGCCAGATGGGACTGAAGCACTGCGTCATCACATCTGTCAATCGTGATGAACTTCTGGATGGAGGAGCGGCGATCTGGGCGGAGACGATCCGCGCTATACATGAGTTGAATCCTGACTGCACATTAGAGGTGCTTATCCCCGATTTTAAAGGTGACGAAATACCTCTCAAGACAATCTGTGATGCCAACCCGGAAATATTAGGGCACAATATTGAGACCGTTCCCCGGCTCTATTCGGCTGTCCGYCCGCAAGCAGATTATCTGCAATCGCTAGATGTTCTCAGACGATCAAAGAAGTTTGGGATGCGTACCAAAACTGCCATGATGGTAGGATTAGGAGAAATGAAAGGTGAAGTTATTGAGACAATTAAGAAAGTAGCTGAAACAGGATGTGACATTTTGGCCATAGGACAGTATCTTCAACCCACACGAAACCATCACGCTGTAGATCGCTATGTCCATCCCAGCGAGTTCGATTTCTATCGTGAGGAAGGTTTGAAGCAAGGTCTTAAATGGGTAGAGTCTGGACCCCTTGTGAGGAGTTCATATCACGCTGATGCTCAGGCGTCAGCTCTTATAGAGAAAGYATGAATAAGCAGAAAATTRTTATTTATGGCGTAATTATCCTGGCTGGTCTGTCCCTTGCCTGGTGGATCAACGGAAACAAAGGATCGGTATCCAAGCCAAGTGCGAGTAACACCCTGAATGTGCAAAGAACGGAAACTCGAATGTCTTCTTCACCGCCGTCAAATCCCGGTCAGGCACGCCTTGGTGAGATTCTCATTGGACAGTTGGGTGTCATCGTTCCGGATGATTGGCAGGCTGAGCCACAGTCGAATACCATGAGAATAGCCCAATTCCGTCTTCCCGCTATTGATGGAACTGATGTAGAACTTGCTGTTACTTTCAATATCGGCGGTGGAGTTAAGGCAAATGTTGACCGCTGGTATCACCAGTTCCAGGATCCCGTCGGAAGGGACACTACTTATGTTAGTAATAACTTGCAGATTACTCTCGTAGATATTCGAGGGACATTCTTAGGGATGCGAGTAGAWTTTGAATTGGRAAATTACCAAATGCTGGCTGCCATCGTTAAAGCACCGGATGGTCCTTATTTCTTCAAGATGACAGGACCAAAGGAATCTGTTTCCTCTTTGAGTCATTCTTTTGCAAGTTTTATTGGTACTATTCGATATGTTGGGAATCAATAAACCAGAGATCTATGACAAATCAGCAGATTAATTCGTGTGGCACACTTGTTGCCCAAAGCAGTGCATGCTGAAAGGAACTAATTTATGACAGACAAAATCAAAGATCCGGATATTGTAAAAAAAGACAGATTGGAAGACGTTGCGGATGATGTCGATTCATATCCTGTTATGCCGTTGCGGAATACTGTCTTATTTCCTCAACAAGTAATTCCGACATACATAGGTCGTGAGCGATCACTTAAGTTAATCGATGATCTTCCGCAAGGTAAGAAATTACTGGTTGTAGTCGCACAGGAGGACGGCTCCATGGAGAACCCCGARCCTGATGATTTATATGCCTGGGGAACCTTGGCAGTTGTTCTAAAAGTTTTTGACATGCCGGATAAAAGCAAATCCGCTATTATTCAAGGGTTGGATCGTGTTAAGCTGCTCTCGTTTACACAGAAAGAACCTTACTTCAAGGCTGTTGTGGAACGGGTGGAAGACAATGAGGAWGAAGAYCTTGAGGTTGAGGCACTTGCGTCAAACGTTAGAAATTCATTTCAGGAGCTCATCAAGATTGCTCCTTATCTTACTGATGAACATTCCGGTATTCTAACCAATATTACAAAGGTAGGTCGGTTGGCAGACCGCGTAATTTCTCTTGTAACCATTCCCACKAAAGAGAAACAGGATATTTTAGAAGAGTTAAATGTAAAAGAACGGATGGATAAGACCACAGTTCTGCTTAATCGMGAGATACAAAGAATAGAGYTGGGGGAGAAAATCCAGTCGGATGTACAGGATGAAATTTCCAAGACTCAGCGGGAATATTTTCTCCGGGAACAGATGAAAGCTATCAGGAAGGAACTCGGTGAAGATGACGGCAGTGCCGAACTCAACGAACTAGAAGAAAAGATAAAGGCCGCCGGCATGTCTGAGGAAGCCGATGAAGTGTCTATGAAAGAGCTGGATCGACTAACGAGAATTCCTCCCCAGTCACCGGAATATTCCGTTTCCCGGACATACCTAGACTGGCTGATCGATCTTCCCTGGAGCAAGTCCACAAAGGACAGGGTAGACACGGTTCGAGCGAAGAAGATTATGGACGAAGATCACTACGGTTTGGACGATGTGAAGGAGCGCATCATCGAATATCTGGCTGTCCGAAAATTGAAAGCAGAAATATCGGAAGACGGAAAGGTGAAAGGACCTATTCTCTGTTTTGCAGGACCTCCTGGAGTAGGTAAAACCTCTCTCGGCAGATCCATAGCCCGCGCTATGGGCAGAGACTTTGTCCGGATTTCTCTGGGCGGAGTTCGGGATGAAGCTGAGATTCGCGGGCATCGCAGGACTTAYATCGGAGCTTTRCCGGGTCGGATCATACAGAGCCTGAAAAAAGCAGGTTCCAATAATCCGGTCTTCATGCTGGATGAGGTGGATAAGGTGGGAGCTGACTTTCGCGGAGATCCCTCATCAGCCCTGCTGGAAGTCCTCGATCCGGARCAGAATTTYAGCTTCAGCGATCATTATCTTGAAGTTCCATTTGACCTGAGTAATGTTATGTTCATCGCTACGGCTAACCTGAAAGATCCCATTATTCCGGCTCTTCGGGACAGGATGGAAATCCTCGATTTTACCGGTTATGTGGAGGAGGAAAAGATTCAGATTGCTAAGAAGTTTCTTATTCCTAAGCAGATGGAAGAAAATGGCTTGAATAGAAAGGATCTGAAATTCACAAGCGGCGGGATTAAGGAACTGTTAGAGTCGTACACACGTGAGGCTGGGGTCAGGAACCTGGATCGTGAAATCGGGAACATCTGCCGAAAAGTGGCTAGGGAAAAGGTAGAGGGAAAGACTGAGTCAACAAAAGTGACCAAAGCTGARGTATTGAAATATCTTGGTGTCCAACGCTTTTTCTCTGAAACAACCGATCGCCTTASCAAGCCGGGGGTTGTTGTCGGAYTGGCATGGACCTCCGCCGGTGGTGATATTTTGTTCATTGAGGCGAATAAAATGCCCGGYAAAGGTAAGTTGACACTCACCGGACATTTGGGTGACGTAATGAAAGAGTCTGCACAGGCAGCCCTTTCTTACGTGAGGGCGAATGCRGAAAAACTCAGTATTGATCCTAAATTCMATGAATCGACAGACATTCATATTCATGTGCCTGCCGGAGCGATTCCAAAGGATGGACCATCCGCTGGTATTACTATCTTCACAGCTATCTACTCACTGTTGACGGATAGGGCTGTGAAACATACGGTAGCCATGACAGGAGAAATCACATTGCGTGGCGCGGTTCTTCCAATCGGCGGATTGCGGGAGAAGGTCACGGCCGCCCATCGTGCAGGTTTGAGAGAGATCATTCTACCGCACGAAAATAAGAGAAATCTGGAGAAGATACCTAAAAAAATTCTTAAGGATATGAAGTTCCACTTCGTAAAGGAGGTCTCCGACGTGGTGRATTATGCTTTTCCAAAGAAGTAATATGGTTTACTTGGGCGCTTAGCTCAGCTGGTTCAGAGCGCCGCCCTTACAAGGCGGAAGTCACAAGTTCGAATCTTGTAGCGCCCACMSNCARAANTSCYCRYYKKWMKCTTCGWYWMKYGNNGGGWTTTYTNCWTTKTRKRKTARNAGWMTSAWTGKTNTSGTNTAKTTNTSANGYYWRTTYAMRMTMAGNNAAWTRYAMCCYAAWNTGSRACMYANATTWWTSRRMCWCRCCCCACCCAGTCCTTGGGAGGCACCCCCTCGTAATTGATATATACCACGCTCACACAAAACAGGGAAAAAGGTATTAGAAGATATACGGTCTGTCGGTTCGTGTGGCAATACCCTATTGCCTTTCACCGCCTCAGAAGCTACATTCCATTTACTGTGTGCTTTTCTGTTAGAGAGCTTTATTTAGGAGAGTGAGATGAAAAGACTCATCATATTATTGTTGATATCGATGGGATTTCTGTTTGCGGCTGAAAAGACCTTTATCCGTGAGTATACCTACCAAGCCAGCGATTATGACAGTAAGGTAACATCCCGTGCTAATGCACTTGAACAGGTAAAACGAATTTTACTGGAAGAAGTCAGTATCTATATGCAAAGCGAATTTGAGATGAGAGACTGGGAAGAACAGATCGGTGATAAGATTGAGTCAGGTGAATTTGCAGAACAGAGAATACTATCTATAACAGCGGGCATTACAGAGACCAAGATACTGGCGGAGAGATGGACTGGTGTAGAATACTGGATCAAAGCGGAGATAACGCTTGATCCTGATGACATTAAGAGCAAGATAGACGATATTGTCAAGAACAAGGAAAAGCTGAAGGAACTGGTAGATGTAAAAAAGAGAGCTGATGATGCTTTGGCAGAGATTGCTCGATTAAGGAAGGAACTGGCTGAAGCAAAGTTTGATGCTGCTAAAACTGACGCTGAAAAAGTTGATG
>NVVH01000022.1 GCA_002402135.1 Fidelibacterota bacterium
TATTATAAGAAGAATATTGAAAAAATCTTTAATYGATTAAGTAAGWTAAGTAAAGACTCAAYCACTTCTTGTGCAAAACCTTGAAAGTAGGTTACCSYGGCTRCARCCATGATAGAAACGTTGAATGTATACGGTACTGATGTACGCAAGTGTTCATTTGTCATATCTTCAATACAAGTTCACAATGCGGTAACTTAATACAAATTATTACTCTTTTGATCCCATCTGTTGAAAATCCCTCCAAAGAAAGTAGAACTCGCCGTAAATTGTATTCACTTATTATGAAAACGATTGATCTAAAGAGAGCGTTTTTAGAGCATATCGACCTAACTGGGCTTCTTCCCGAGGGTTCGGGGATTTTGCTAGCGGTRTCTGGGGGAGTGGATTCAGTTGTCCTGATGCATCTGTTGGGCACACTTTCTACAGATAGAAATTGGCACCTCGAGGTGGCTCATTACCATCACGGAGTTCGTGGACGCGAAGCGGATAAGGATKCAGCATTGGTTAAGAAACTTGCTAAAGAATATGGTTTAACCTTTCAAGTCGGGTCGCTTCCTCCAATACCCGAAAAGTCTGGAGAAAACTGGGAAGCATTCGCTCGCCGCAATCGGTATAAATTCTTGGAAAAGTGCAGAAAAACCGCTGGCCTTGACCTTATTGTCACTGCCCACCACGCTGATGATCAGGCGGAAACGATTTTAATGAGGATGCTGCACGGCAGTGGCGTAAAAGGTTTACAAGGAATCCGAGAGAAAACCGGTAAGGTTGTTAGACCGCTCCTGTCATTTAAGCGTGTGGAAATTGCAGCGTTTGCAGAGGAAAAATCCTTACCGTTCCGGCACGATCCTACTAATGATGATACTAGTCTTGAGCGGAACTTCATTAGGCATGAAGTTCTTACTCTACTCGGCTCTCGATTTCCTGATTATCAGACTGGTATTAGAACATTGGCAGAGAATGTTCGGGAGTTAGAAGAATACGTTGAAGTGGAATTGGAAAAAAAGGTGGAGACTCTTATGTCTATTCGCAGCGATGGAGCCCTATGCTTGAATGCAGCTCAACTGTTGTCTGAACCTCCCTTTGTGAGAAAACGACTGATTCATCACCTTACCGAAGGTAGTGACTGGCGTGGGCATGTATGGAGATCTCTTGATAATTTCTTCCGTACGTCGAAGACAGGACGGATGATGGCACTYCCAGGARAGTGGATGCTGTTAAGAGAYAGRGGAAATTTCCTGCTTTCTCAAGCAGTGCTATTTCAAACTGATGACATTTACCCCAGCTTTCAAGTAAGGGATTTATCAATGAGAGTAGGAGATTATAAGTTTGAGCTGGATATTTTCAATGAATCTGCTCCGTTTTCAACAGATAGCAGTGTAGAACTGATTGATATCGCTGCTATTTCTTCGAACAGATTGGAACTCCGGGGTTGGCAGCCGGGTGACAGGATGAATCCACTTGGTTTRAGYGGTAGTAAAAAAGTGAGTGATATTTTGATTGATCGGAAATTAGATCGCTTTGCTAAAGCTCGACAGTATGTACTTACAACTGGTGGTGAAATCGTATGGCTTTGCGGTATCTGTCTCGATGATCGCTTTAAAGTRACTGAAAAAACGTATCGGTTTGGACGTTTGCAGTGGCTTAAGGAGAATGTAGTATGCGCGAACTGATATCTGCTGATCAGATTGCCCATCGAGTTCAGGAAATGGGAGCTGAAATATCCCGGAAATATGAAGGCCGTGTACCTATTTTCGTGGGTATACTCAATGGCAGTTTCATCTTTATGGCAGATCTTTTACGTGAAGTGAGTATTGAATGTGAAGTGGACTTTATAAAATTGTCAAGTTATGAAGGCAAGACTTCCTCTGGCACACTTCATTTACGAAAGGATATTTCCTCTGATGTTAACGGCAGAGATGTAATTATCGTAGAAGATATTGTGGATTCAGGACTAACTATTAACTTTTTGAAATCTCGAATTGAAGATGCTGGGCCGTCCTCGGTGGCTGTGGTAAGTTTGCTTTTCAAAAGAGAAGTAGCAGAGTTAAATTTCGACTTGGATTATGTTGGATTTGAGATTCCCGCTGATTATGTTGTAGGCTATGGACTWGATATGGATCAGAAAAAGAGGAACTTRAAGGGTATTTTTTCAATAGAAGATGAGTTAAAGGGAGTAAAGTGATTAAGGAAATTATCTGTTATGAATGAAGAGAATCAGAAGAACAAGCCCAACATGCCTGAAAAAGATCCTGATAGCGATCAGCAGAAGGGAAATCAAGGCTTCCAGTGGAAGCAGGCGGGTAAAACATCTCTTATCTGGGTGATAATCCTAATCTCAGCCATTTTTGTCTCTGGATTGTTTACCGGAAAAGGCGGTGATGAGCTTGAACTAGAATATTATGAATACGAACATTTTCTAAGCTCTGAACTCATCGCCACAGCTGAAATTATTCAAACTGATTTTCACGGTAAACTCAAAAGATTAAGCACAGTAGAGCGCGGTAGTCAGCGATTACAGGTTGATGCATTTTGGGTTATTCTTCCTAGAGATGCAGACGAAGCTATGGAGAAGGAGTGGAAGGCGAGAGGTGTTCAGTACACATTTGGTAAGCCCAGCGTTGACTGGGGAGGATATCTATTGAGCATGGCGCCCTGGCTTTTGTTAATTGTGTTCTGGATATTTATAATGCGTCGGATGCAGGGCGGTATGGGTGGTACGAAAGGACTTTTCAGTTTTGGAAAAAGCAGGGCACGCCTCTGGACGACTGATAAACCGGGTGTTACTTTTGATGATGTAGCCGGCTGCGWAGARGCMAAGRMAGAACTGACGGAAATAATTCAGTTCCTGAAGCACCCCAAGCGGTACCAGAAGCTGGGCGGCCGGATTCCAAAGGGAGTTCTCTTGCTCGGACCTCCCGGTACAGGAAAAACACTCATGGCACGAGCCGTAGCCGGTGAAGCCAACGTGCCGTTCTTCAGCATCAGCGGAGCAGACTTTGTAGAGATGTTCGTAGGTGTTGGGGCCTCAAGGGTTCGAGATCTATTTGAGCAGGGAAAGAAACATGCTCCGGCAATAGTATTCATCGATGAAATTGATGCCGTAGGTCGCCATCGTGGAGCCGGACTTGGTGGCGGCCATGATGAACGGGAACAGACACTAAATGCTCTTCTGGTTGAGATGGATGGATTTGAGCCCAATACCAACATTATCATTTTAGCTGCAACCAATCGACCCGATGTTCTCGATACAGCATTAGTTAGGCCAGGTCGTTTCGACCGGCAGGTTGTGGTAGATGCTCCTGATTTACGAGGAAGACATGGTATCCTGAAAGTTCACACAAGGAAAATCCCCATGAAAGATGTCAATCTCGAGACCATTGCTAAGGGAACTCCGGGACTTGTAGGAGCTGACCTTGAAAACATAGTAAATGAAGCGGCGCTGCTGGCAGCTAGAAAAGAGAAGTCCARTGTGAACATGGATGATTTCGAAGAAGCGAAAGATAAAGTAATGATGGGTGTAGAACGGAAGAGTATGCTTTTGAGCGACGAGGAAAAGGAACTGACCGCTTATCATGAGTCAGGGCACGCCCTGGTAGCTAAACTGCTGCCAGATGCCGATCCAATTCACAAAGTGACTATTATTCCGCGGGGTAGGGCTTTAGGGCTTACTTCACAGCTTCCTATTGACGAGAGACATAATTATCCTAAATCATACATTGAGACACGGCTGAAGGTTCTTATGGGGGGTCGTGTGGCGGAGCAGATCATTTTTGGCGAGCTCACCACTGGTGGCGGCAACGACATTGAAGTTGCTTCCGAGGTAGCCMGAAAGATGGTTTGTGAGTGGGGGATGAGCAAAGTTATGGGTCCTCTCACATTCGGTAAGAAGGAACAAGAAATCTTCTTGGGACGGGAAATCGCCCAACACCGTGACTACAGTGAACTGACTGCCCAGAAAATCGATGAGGAAGTGACCAAAATCGTTACCAAAGCTGAGAAAGTTGTCATGAAACTCCTGAAAAATAACATTGACAAGCTTCACTCCCTGGCCAAGGTGCTGCTGGAATACGAGACCATTAATGGGGCGGATATCGATGATATCCTGGCGGGAGTGAAGTTGAAACGGCGCCCTGCCCGGGGAAATAATGGTCAAACCGTAGAGGAAGAATCGATTCCTGAAACAGTGGAAGAAACCGAGCCAGAGGAAGAGGAAAAAAAGGCCGAATAGGAATTCTCTTTTGGCTCCTTTTTTTATAAAGAACGCCTTTCTAAATTTACCTGATATAATTTTTCGAACATGACATTCTCTAATCTCCTATCTCAGAACCGAACGCTCATAATGGGTGTTTTGAATGTAACTCCCGATTCTTTCTCAGACGGGGGCGAATTTCTTGATGCTGAAAAAGCTATTGAACGAGCCATCCAGATGGTTGAGGAAGGAGCGGATATCATAGACATCGGCGGGGAGTCATCCAGACCAGGTGCGGACCCAGTAAGTGAATCGGAAGAACTTCGCCGAGTACTTCCGGTCATAACTGCATTAAAAGACGTTATAAACGTTCCTCTTTCCATAGATACTTTCAAGGCATCTGTAGCTGAGAAGGCGCTGGACGCAGGAGTTCAAATGATCAACGACATCTCTGGTTTGCGGGGAGACGGCGACATGGCAAAACTGGCTGMGGAACGGAAAGTGTACACTATAATCATGCATATGAAAGGGACGCCCAAGACCATGCAGGCCAATCCCAGCTACGATAACTTGATGATAGAACTGGTTCAATATTTTGAGGAGCGGATTGCCTTCGCATTTTCAGCCGGCATCACCCGGGAAAAAATTATTCTCGATCCGGGAATAGGTTTTGGGAAGCGTGTGGAGGACAATTTCGTTATCCTGAATGAACTTCAGACGCTTGTGGATTTGGGCTATCCCGTCTTGGTTGGACCATCGAGAAAATCGTTCATTGGGCTCACATTGGATCTTCCTGAAAACGATCGGCTGGAAGGGACATCGGCAACTATTACGGCTGCCGTTTTAAACGGTGCGAAAATTGTCCGTGTTCATGATGTGAAAGAGATGCGGCGGGTGGTCTTGATTTCAGACGCCATCCGGCTTGAGGGAGCAGCAGCATGACTCTAATAAAACTGGGTTTTCTCACCATCACCCTTGTGGATGTTATTGACATCATCCTGGTGACGTGGCTATTCATTCAGCTTTACCACTATTTCAAAGGGACCCGGGCCGGGCACATGCTGGTAGGATTGGTGATTATTCTAATATCATCATTCGTATTTAGAGCTTTCGGCATGCGGGGTATGATTTGGATAGTGGATCAAATCCAGACGGTATGGGTGGTCGCTTTTGTGATTCTGTTCCAGCCCGAACTTCGACGCCTGCTGATCTTTGTGGGACGAACGCGCTTTATCCGGCGGCTGTTTAAGGTGGGGACGTCTAGGACCATTGATGCTGTTTCGGAGACGTGTGTTGAACTTCAGCGCCGGAAGTGGGGTGGGCTCATCGTCCTGCAGCGAGATACAGGGTTGAAGTCCATCAAAGAGGCAGGAACCCCGCTGAAGTCGGAAGTGACGGCTTCGCTATTGGTATCCATCTTCAACCCCCAGTCACCCCTCCACGATGGAGCGATCATAATCCAAAACGATATTTTAGAGGCAGCTCAATGTATTCTGCCCTTGACAGAGAGCGAGCAGCTCGATCCGAGTTTGGGTACCCGCCATCGGGCGGCGTTAGGGATTAGTGAGGAGACGGATGTGATTGCTGTAGTGGTATCTGAAGAGACTGGAAAGATAGCAATTGCCATGGACGGCATCCTTGAGCCCAATTTGGACGAATTCGCCTTACGCCGGAAGCTGAATGAGCATCTCTTTGTTGGATCTGGAGAGTAGTTTTATTCTATTTTGTCAGATTTGCTCCCTACCACACGCTGTAGTGATGGATAGTCTGATTCTAATAATTTAAGTTTTATTTCTATCCTCAAAGCCCTTTTGGGATATTTCCCAAAATTATTTTACGTACTTCCGAAATGATTTTTCGTCTATCATCAGGAAGTTCCTTCAAATATTCTTGGATAGTATGGGCTTTACTCTGTACCATTATGTTATTTCAATTTAAAACGGTGAGTTATGATTGTCCTTTAGTTGMWRYTRRATSAAYSAKMRTAAARNTNNARCTKWNNTMAYTAASAKGAMATNNGTTAHMNNATWAMWTMTTTRCYWATSAWGNNATYTNTTANTNAKWYWARTKWTRMTMSYTKAWSMTMTCTTGWSWTTCRAGACAAATTTCGTAAATTCCTCCCCGAAAGGTCACCAAAGAAATGGATTTATCTACACTACACGAAAAGTTTAAGGCGACTGATAGTTGCTTTAGTGAACTTCGGGAGTACCTTTGACCTCCCGGCATTGAATTCTAATTTGTCCAAACTTCAAAAGCAGTCCTCAGCTGAAGATTTCTGGAACGACTCAGCCACTGCTCAAAAAGTGCTGAAGAAAATCTCCATCATCGAGAAAGAAATCAATCTGTGGGAATCCGCTCAATCCAATCGTGATGATGCTGAGACACACTTGGAACTTCTTGATGAGGAGGACGCCATTGATTCGGCTCATCTAAAGGAAGCGGAAGATGAACTAGCACGGTTCACCAAAACCATCGATGATTTAGAGCTGAGGCTGATGCTGGGCGGGGAGGATGATGACAAAGATGCCATTCTGCAGATTCATCCCGGAGCCGGCGGTACGGAATCTCAGGATTGGACGGACATGCTTTACCGGATGTACATCCGCTGGGTTGAGCAGCAACAGTTTTCGTACGATGTCATTGACTTTCAACCGGGTGAGGAAGCGGGTATCAAGGACGTCACTATCGAAGTGAAAGGGGAGTCGGCTTACGGGCTCTTGAAAGCGGAAATGGGTGTGCATCGCCTGGTGAGAATCTCGCCGTTCGATGCTTCCAATCGGAGGCATACCTCTTTCGCCAGTGTGTTTGTCTATCCGTCGGTGGATGATGACATCGAGATTGAAGTCAGTAGCGATGACCTTAAGATTGATACATACCGTGCCAGCGGCGCCGGAGGACAGCATGTGAACAAGACCGAGTCTGCGGTGAGAATCACACATATTCCCACAGGAACTGTGGCCCAGTGCCAGAATGAGCGATCACAGCACAAGAACAAGGCGAACGCGCTAAAGATATTGAAGGCGAGACTTTATAAGCTAAAGCAAGAGGAACAGGCAGAAGCGCGGAAAGATTTGGAAGATCAAAAGATGGATATCGGCTGGGGAAGCCAGATTCGCTCGTACGTGTTTCACCCGTACACCATGGTGAAAGATCACCGGACAAAMGTGGAAATAGGCGATGCCAAGCGAGTTATGGATGGTGATCTGAATRGGTTCATGAGGGCTTATCTGYTGCAGAAAGCAGGTAAGTCAATAGTAAGCGARSAAGGTTAAATTRCCACAAAGGCACTAAGTCACTAAGAATTYTTATTGTATACTACAATGCACTTCGATATTTTCAATTTGTAAGAACTGAGATATAACTTTGTGTCTTAGTGACTTCGTGGTGAATAGGAGATAATAAAACATGGCAGCTGAAAAAGAACAGAGCTTGGCGCAAATCATTCAGTTTCGGAAAGAGAAAGCGGCAAAGCTCCAGGAGATGGGTGTTAATCCCTATCCCTATGTTTATGATCGAACTCACCGTTCCACAGAGATTATCGACGGCTACGAAAAGCTGGTAGGTAAAACTGTCTCARCRGCCGGACGCTTGGTCTCTCTCCGCCGGATGGGGAAAGCGGCGTTTTTCCACATCCAGGATGATGTGGGAAAAATTCAGTGCTACGTCAAACGGGATAACGTTGGCAAGGAAGACTACGAGGTGTTCAAGCTCCTCGATATAGGCGACATTGTGGGAGCAAAGGGAAACGTCTTTACCACCAAGACTGGCGAGATTTCCATCGATGTGGCGGAATTGGCTGTGCTGGCGAAAAGCATCCGTCCACTTCCCGGCAGTAAAGAGAAAGATGGGGAGACATTCCACGCCTTTGCCGATAAGGAGCAGCGCTACCGCCAGCGCCATCTCGATCTGGTAGTGAATCCGGAAGTTCGGGATGTCTTCCGTAAGCGAGCGCAGATTACCTCGTCTCTTAGAGCTTTTCTCGATCAGCACGAATTCCTCGAGGTGGAAACACCCGTACTTCAACCCATTTATGGGGGTGCTTTCGCCCGCCCGTTCACGACCCATCATCAGGCTCTCGACAGTACACTTTACCTCCGAATTGCTGACGAACTTTATCTGAAGCGCCTTATCATCGGTGGTTTCGATCGCGTTTATGAGATGGCAAAAGATTTCCGCAATGAAGGGATGGACAAATCGCATAATCCAGAATTCACCATGCTGGAATATTACGCTGCCTATGTGGACTACAATTTCCTTATGGATTTTACCGAGGAGCTTATTCAGGCTGCGGCAGATGCTGTCGGTGTAAAAACTGTGGATATCAACGGAACTTCCATTGATCTATCCAAACCGTATCGCCGCGCCGGCTATGTGGAACTCCTCGAAGAATCGACGGGGGAGGAAATCAACATCTCGGATGCTACTCTGCTTGGCAAACTTTGTAAAAGTCACGGAATCAAAGCTGAAAAGGGCGCTCATGTGGGAACTCTTCTTGAGTTGCTAATGAAGAATCTGGTGGAGCCGAAACTGTTGGAACCCACTTTTGTGATTGACTACCCCAAGGCCATTTCACCCCTCGCCAAGCTTAAGCGAGATGACGATTCTGGCGAAATTGTGGAGAGGTTCGAGCTGTTTATCGGCGGCAGAGAACTAGCCAACTCATTCACGGAGCTAACCGATCCCGTGGATCAGCGGGAACGGCTCATGGAGCAGGGAGAACTCCGCCAGCAAGGTGACGAAGAGGCACAGYCGTTCGATGAAGATTTCGTCCGGGCCGTAGAAGTKGGCATGCCGCCAACAGGCGGTGTAGGTCTGGGTGTGGATCGTCTGGTCATGCTCCTKACCGGTCAATCCTCCATTCGCGATGTGCTTYTCTTTCCCGCAATGCGGACACTCCCCAGCGATGMATAATCATGGGACCTCTACCGCTCATCGCCGCCCGACACCTTCGATCTAAGCATAAATTTAGTTTCACTTCATTCATCAGCTACCTCGCCGTGGCGGGATTGGCGATTGGCGTCGCTGTACTCATTYTAACACTGGCAGTTCTTGATGGCTTCGAGAGCGAGATCGAACAAAAGATCATCGGCTTTGACGGTCACATACGCATTCGTGGATATTTCGATCGAAACCTYCCTGAAGTTGATAGTCACCTCGATGCCATCTTGAGCAACATTAATGATATCACCGCTAGTGAACCTTATATMAGTCAGGCGGCTATGATTCGAGTCGGCAGAGAGACACACGGCATCATGGTGGAAGGCGTACCGTCGTCAGGAATCGAAAAGATTATCGCCACTCCTCAATTTATCACCCAAGGGGAATTTGATCTAAGCGGCGATGGCACTGTTGTAATGGGAGCTGCTCTCGCCAATCAGCTCGGATTGACGGTCGGTAAAAAGGTCACTCTGTTGGATATGGCGAATTTAGGTCGACCGGGAAAGCTGCCGGGAATTCGGCAGTTTCGAATAATCGGCATCTACGATACTGGACTTAAAGATTATGATGAGACGGTAATTTATATGTCGCTGTCAGATGCTCAAGCACTTTTCGGGATGCCAGCTCAAATTTCCGGTCGGATTGTGCGGCTGAGAGATAAAGATGAAACAGAATCAGTATCTGCTGCCATCGCCTCCGAAGGGGTGCTATATATTTACGAAACTTGGTTGGATAGACACAGTCAGCTCTTTGCTTGGCTCCGGTCGCAAAAGCAGCCTATGATAATTGTTTTTGGACTCATCGCACTTGTGGCTATTTTCAATATTTCTTCTGCACTTACCATGATTGTTATGGAAAAAAATCGAGACATCGGTGTGTTAAGGGCAATGGGATTTTCGCGCCGTAATATTTCCCAGCTTTTCCTCATAGAAGGAGGACTGGTTGGACTCATCGGAGTTGGACTGGGTATCTGCCTKGCTCTTWTTGTGGGCTTTCTTCAGATTCGGTACGGATTCTTTCGAATTCCCGCAGAAATTTATTTTATGTCTCAACTGGCGGTAAAGTTTCATCTACAGCAGTTCATAACTGTCGGCGCGTTCGGATTTCTACTCTCTTTGGTAGCTACGGTCTATCCAGCGTGGAAAGCATCAGGAGTTCAGCCAGCTGATGCAGTGAGGTACGAATGAAAAATCTGACGCTGGGATTGGGTCTCCGGTTACTCTTCTCTCGCAAGCGAGTCGGATTCGTCTCTTGGAGCGCCGTAATGGCCATGCTTGGCGTAGCAGTAGGATGTTTTGCTGTGCTGACTGCTATTGCAGTTCTAAATGGCTTCACAACTGAATTGGAGGATCGGATCTCCGGCTTCGAAAGTGATTTCCGCATTGCAGACGTTTCGCTCAACACAAAGCATCAGGACGAAATCAGGTCAGCACTCGCCAGCACTCYGGAAGTKGAAAATGTGGCGTYCTATCTGGAGCGGAAAGGAATCGTSATCAGAGATGAAAATCGCCAACTGGTCAGTTTGAAGGCGGTGGAGCCGGAAAAGCTGGGTTCGGTCTATCACTTTATCATGGAATCTGAGCTCGAGCGTCCGTTGGAAAAATCAGGTATTATGATGGGTACGGAATTGGCATCGAGATTGCAGGTCAAACCGGGTGATAAATTACGGCTTGTTAGTCCTACCAGCGGTCAATTGGCGCTGGGATTCCCTACGTGGGGAGATGTGGAAGTGCAGGGCATCTTCCGGACGGGCATTCCCATTTTCGATGATAGAGTCTGCTTCATTTCTATGGAAATGGGTCGGCAGCTGTTCCGAGCTGGATCTGACGTCGATGGCGCTGATTTCCAGCTGCAAGACGGTGCAATAGCTAATGAAGCAGTGGAAAAGTTATCTGCAGCTTTACCGGAGGAATYGACCATAACGAGTTGGCGAGATCATCACGGAATACTTTTCTCTGCTATGGAGTTGGAGAAACTGGTCGGAACAATCGTTCTCAGTCTTATTATCATTGTAGCATCATTTGGAATTGCCTCTACACTTATCATGCTAATAATGGAAAAAGTGCGGGAGATTGGGATTCTTCGAGCCATGGGAGCTACCAGAAGAAAAATAGGAAGAATTTTCGCCTTTCAGGGTATCTTAATTGGTGGAGTTGGAGCGGCAGCAGGGTTGATTTTCGGAGTAACATTTGTTTTAGCGCAAATGAAATGGGGATTCCTTAAACTTCCCGAAACAATCTATCTGGTGCCGGCCGTGCCCATGACTCTTTCTGTAGGAGATGTAGTGGTCTTAATCTCTGTCGCAGGGGCAGTTATCAGTCTAGCCTCAGTTTATCCCGCTCGCGTTGCGAGTAGATTGAACCCCACCAAAGCAATACAGTTTGATAAATGATTCTGCAGGCGGAACATATCAGCAAAGGATACACRACGACTAACGGCCGGTTGGAAGTACTCCKCGATATCACTCTTAGTATAGAGCGTGGAGAGATCGTGGCTGTCATGGGACCGTCCGGTTGTGGTAAATCAACACTTTTGAATGTGCTGGGAACTCTCGATCGACCAGACAGCGGTACGTTGAGTATTGATGGCAAAGATGTCTCTTCCCTAGGTGATAAATCCCTTTCACGATTACGGAATGAGACTATCGGTTTCGTCTTTCAGTTTCATCATCTTCTACCGGAGTTCACAATTCTGGAAAATCTGATGATCCCTCTCATGCTGGCTGGACGGGAAGTTTTGGAAGCTCATAAAATATCTGAGGAATGGCTGAGTCGAGTCGATTTATCGGAGAGGCAAGATCACAGACCTGCTTCGATTTCGGGAGGTGAGCGCCAACGAGTTGCGGTATTGAGGGCGTTAGTAAATAAGCCTAAGTTGGTATTGGCTGATGAGCCTACCGGGAACTTGGACGTAACTGCCGGAGAGAATCTGATGAAAGTCATGAGTGATCTGGTGTCTAATGAAAAGTGTGGATTTATCATCGCAACACATAATCCTAAGATTGCCGAGATTGCAGATAGGACACTCTATTTGAATGAAGGAATTCTCTCTTCTTCTTAAAAGTAAGTTGCGATAGGAAAGTTACCTCGGTAACTTTCCTACAAGCTCGAGTATTAATTTGAAAGAAAATTTCTCAAAACGCGTTCAGACGATAATGAAGTTTGCCAAGGAAGAGGCAATCCAACTTGGTCACAGCTATGTTGGTTCAGAACATCTTATGCTGGGAATAATTCGGGAAGGTTCTGGTAAGGCTATTCAGCTTCTGGAAATATTGGAATGTGATTTGGGAGAAATGCGTGTTATGATCGAGGATATGGTAAAGCCTTCGGGAGGTACCATGACACTGGGCCATTTGCCTCTTACCCGGCGCGCCGAGAGAATTCTCCGGAATACATTCATTGAAGCATCGAATCTTGGATCTACTCAAGCTGAGGATTTTCATCTTCTTCTGGCAATGCTCCAGGAAAAGGAAGGTGTTGCCTATGAAGTATTAAGTGCCTATGAGGTGGATTACGAAGCAATTATTGAGCAGTTAAAAGAAGATGACATTCTCTTAGAAGATCAGAAAAAACCTGTTACAAGTTCTAAGTCTTCCACACCGGCTTTAGATCATTTTAGTAGAGATATAACTGTGTTAGCACGGCAGAATCGCTTGGATCCCGTCGTTGGAAGAAAAAAAGAAATCGAGCGTGTTGCGCAAATTCTATGCAGGAGAAAGAAAAACAATCCAGTATTGATTGGCGAGCCAGGAGTTGGAAAAACTGCCATTGTTGAGGGGTTGGCTCAGCGTGTCGTAGAAAAATCTGTTCCTCGCCTGCTTCATAACAAACGGATTGTAGCCCTCGACCTCGCATCATTGGTAGCTGGCACCAAATATCGTGGGCAATTTGAAGAACGTGTTAAGGCTATCATGAATGAACTTGAATCCAATAATGATATAATTCTTTTCGTGGATGAACTGCATACTTTGGTGGGTGCAGGGAGTGCCTCAGGTTCCTTGGATGCTTCCAACATGTTTAAACCCGCACTTTCTCGTGGTGAAATACATTGTATCGGTTCTACAACCATGGAAGAATATCGCAAGTATATCGAGAAGGATGGAGCATTAGAGCGAAGATTTCAGAGGATAATTGTCGCACCTCCAACCTTAGATGAATCTGTAGCGATTTTGCAAGGTCTCCAGTCTCGCTACGAAAGTCATCATAATGTTCGTTATGATAAAGAAGCGATACAAAACTGCGTTGATTTAAGCCATAGATATATCTCAGATCGGTTTCTCCCCGATAAAGCTATAGATGTTATGGATGAGGYAGGTGCCCGGATGCATCTTTTAAATCTCAACGTTCCGGACAAAATTATCGAGTTGGAGTTGGAAGTTGAGCAGGTTAGAGCCGAGAAAGAAACTGTAGTTTCAAATCAGAAATTTGAAGAAGCTGCCAGTCTGCGTGATCGAGAAAGAAATCTAATCCAAAAACTGGAAATTGCTCAAAAAGAATGGGCTAAGCAAGAATCCGATAGCGCTGTTACCATTACAAAGGATGATATTGCTGATGTTGTTTCAACAATGACCGGCATACCTATCACAAAAATGGCTCAGAGTGAGTCACAGAAACTTTTGAAAATGGCCAATCAATTGAAAGAATTCATCATCGGTCAGGATGCCGCAATAGAGAGTCTTACTCGAGCCATTCAAAGAGCTCGTGCCGGATTAAAAAATCCCTCTCGGCCCATTGGTGCTTTTCTTATACTGGGACCTACTGGAGTAGGGAAAACAGAGACAGCTAAAGTTCTGGCTCGCCACCTCTTTTCTCAGGAGGATGCACTTGTCAAAATTGATATGACAGAATATATGGAACGTTTTTCAGCTTCTCGCCTAATTGGTGCCCCTCCCGGTTATGTGGGTTATGAAGAGGGCGGAGAGTTAACAGAACGTGTAAGACGAAGACCTTATTCTGTAATTTTATTTGATGAGATGGAGAAAGCGCATCCCGATGTTTATAACATCCTCCTGCAACTTCTTGATGAAGGAGTCATAACAGACAGTATGGGCAGGAAGATCGATTTCCGTAACACCATTATTATAATGACCTCTAATCTTGGAACAAAAGGAATCGGTAAACTGCATACATACGGTTTTGGAGAAGGATCCTCAAAATCAAATTACGACGCAATGAAGGATAGTGTTATGAATAGCGTGAAGGATACTTTTAATCCTGAATTCCTAAACCGGCTGGATGAAGTGCTTGTATTCGATACCCTTTCGACTGAAAGTATTAGAGAAATCATTGATCTTCAATTAAAAGATCTGTATTCTAATTTAGCAGAAAAGAAGATGTCGCTTACTCTAACCAGTCGGGCAAAGGATCTGCTCATTGAGAAAGGATACAGTCTCGAGTATGGTGTTCGTCCATTAAGACGAGAAATTCAAGCGTCTATTGAAAGTCCTCTATCTGAAAAAATTCTCGAAGGAAAATATCAAGAAGGTGATACCGTTAGAGTTGATGTAAAATCAGGTGAAATGATCTTTAGAAATTCTAGAAACATATCTAGCAAAACAGCAAAAATAAGATCTAAAGTTAARAATAAGTCTGACAAGAAGACTTAACTTCTCCGTCGAATAACAGTTYATCTCTGCCATATATACACTTTTAATTCCATGGTATGGTTATTGCACCTATTTGGWCTGAAATCGGACCATAATTAAAGAAATAATAGTTTGGAGGTTATAAATCAATGTCAAAAATAATTGGAATCGATCTAGGGACGACTAACTCTTGTCTTTCCATAATGGAAGGTGGAGAACCCAAAATAGTTCCTACACCAGAAGGTGGACGTACACTTCCATCAGTAGTCGCTTTTACTACCGAAGGTGAAAGAATGATTGGTCAACCGGCGAAACGTCAAGCAGTTACCAATCCCCAAAATACTGTATTTTCTATTAAAAGATTCATGGGACGTGAATTTGATGAGGTAGGTACTGAGGTGAGTGAAGTTCCATATCAGGTGAAAGCCGGTAAGGGAGGTGGAGTTGTAGTAGAAGCAGCGGGCAAAACGTACACTCCTCCAGAGATTAGTGCAATGATTCTTCAGAAACTCAGGCAGATGGCAGAAGATTATCTTGGGCAATCTGTGAAAGAAGCTGTAATAACAGTCCCCGCGTACTTTAATGATTCTCAACGACAGGCTACCAAAGATGCAGGAAAGATTGCCGGTTTGACGGTCCGACGGATTATAAACGAACCTACTGCAGCGGCGCTTGCCTACGGTTTGGATAAGAAAAAGGATCAAAAAATTGCTGTCTTTGATTTAGGTGGTGGTACTTTCGATATTTCGATTCTYGATATCATGGATATCGATGGTGAAAAGTCTATTGAAGTGAATGCTTCTAATGGAGATGGGCATCTTGGCGGTGATGATTTTGACCAGCGTGTTGTAGACTGGATCGCAGAGGAATTCAAGAAATCTGACGGWATAGATCTCAAAGAAGATCCAATGGCGTTRCAAAGGCTTCGGGAAGCTGCTGAAAATGCYAAGAAAGAGCTATCYASTTCWAYTCARACAGATATCAACTTRCCRTTCATTACAGCAGATAACACCGGCCCAAAGCATCTGAAYCTTTCAATGTCYAGGGCTGAYTTYGARAATCGAATCGAAGATCTGCTAGAGCGTACGATAGATCCTTGCGAAAAAGCGTTAAAGGATTCTGGACTYAAACCWAGTGATATAGATGAAGTGATTCTCGTTGGCGGTTCWACAAGGATTCCTAAAGTACAGGAAATAGTGAAGAAAATTTTCGGGAAAGATCCCAATAAGGGWGTTAACCCMGATGAAGTAGTAGCTATGGGTGCCGGCATTCAAGGAGGTATCCTGGGKGGTGATGTKGAAGACGTTCTKCTGTTGGAYGTAACACCTCTTTCTCTGGGGATMGAGACRCTYGGTGGTGTTTCAACCAGACTCATAGAGCGAAACAGTACCATTCCGACTAAAAAGAGTCAGATATTCTCCACAGCAGCTGATAATCAGACTTCTGTTGAGATTCATGTCCTGCAGGGTGAGCGAGAAATGGCAGTCTATAACAAGACCRTCGGMAGGTTTCATTTAGAAGGAATTCCACCCTCACAAAGAGGTGTTCCTCAAATAGAGGTTTCCTTCGATATCGATGCCAACGGAATCCTGAACGTATCTGCCAAGGATAAAGCGACAGCTAAAGAGCAGTCGATACGAATAGAAGCTTCCAGTGGTCTCACYGAGGAAGAGGTTGATAAGATGGTGGATGATGCTAAAAAACATGAAGCGGAAGACAAGAAAAAGCGTGAAGAGGTAGATCTTCGCAATCAAGCTGATCAGCTCATATTTCAGACTGAGAAAAATCTCGAAGAGTTCAAAGATAAGTTGAGCGATGATGATAGAAAAAATTTGGATGATTCTGTCGAAAAACTGAAAAAGGCTAAGGAGGGTTCTAATGCTGATGACATTCGCAATGCAGTGGATGAACTCAACAAAAATTGGAACGAGGTTGCCAGTAAGATGTACGCTAATGCAAAAGAACARGAGCCGAAAGAATCTTCCAAAGCTCCGGATCAGACGAAGAAAGATGATGAAGAGATCGAGGATGCTGATTTCGAAGTAGTTGACTGATTATTGAAGAAAGTAGTTAAAAAATAAAAAGGCGGAGATTCTCTGCCTTTTTTGTATTTGGAACTTMCTTACATTATATTTGTATCTTCACTGAGATGTCAAAACGCAAAAAAGCACTGTTGATATTGACWATCACCCTGATTCTTCTAGGTGGAGGACTTTCGTACATTATAATGAGTCCTGGAACTTGGTCAGAATATCTTATAGAATACATAAACGAAAATCTCCTAGAATCGAATGATTGGTCCCTCTCGTTGGTARAAATAGATGGCAAGTTAACTTCAGATRTAACTCTCAGRAGTGTCTATCTGAGGAGTGGAGATGGTTCAGTAGTCATTTTCTGTGAGAATGTCTTATTGAATCTCGACCTCAGTAGAATTCTATCAGGAAAATGGGGAATAGATGAATTGGCATTTGACAATGCTATTGTAACRRTCCGAACCAACAAAGAAAATTCAATTGAAAATCTCAGTTTTATTACTGATTTCTTAGAGAATGATTTTTCTGTAAGTACTCTAAGAATGTCCAGCGCAACTCTACATTTGATAGATGAATCCCAAGAACCCACTATCGAGACCCTTTACACGGTTGATTTGGCTGGAGAAATCATTTCTGGTGATGAAGCTCTTCAGTTCGAACCTTGGGATTTACATATAACTGAGTATTCTGGTCGTGAGAAAATTCGATTGGAATCAGGGATAATCAATATTGGTCCCACTTTTGTTGAAGGAGAAGAATTGTATATTTATTGGGGTGACGATAGGTTCGTCTTATCGGGGAAAATAGATCTTTTGCCTCAGAAACAAATTCAGGGTGAGCTTTTARTTGAMAATTTATTRAGCGCTAGACTTCAAGATTACAGAGTCGAGGAATTTTTCGACACAGATCGAGTTAGTTTGAGAGTGACTTTTGATACTGATTTTATATCAGGATTTGCAGATGCTTCAATTCACAATTCATACAGTAATAAGCTTTTGGCAAGGGCTGAAGTGTCAGGTAAAATTTCTGATGGTTATTATACGTTAAAGAAGGCTCTGTTTGAATTGGGTGAAACTGAGATGAGAGGAAATGGCACCTATTCAGATGATGGGCAACTCGAACTAAATCTTGAGATAACGAATCTCAATTTGGCAGATGTTTTGCTAATCGGTCAGAAAACTGAAATAAAAGGTCATATGGAATTGTCAGCTTCATTGAAAAATTTCGAACCCGATAAAGTTGAAGTTATGCTCGATTTAAAAAATAGTGTTCCGGGTGAGCTGGGATATGTGGCTGCCAAAGGTGGTTTTAGATATGAAAACAATCGTCTAGAAATCAAAGATTCTCTGCGCTTCGATTTTGATTATGGTTCCATCATTGCTACCGGACGAATGAACCTTACCAATGAGCAAATGGCTGTCTCAATCACTGCGCGACAGGGTAATTTGTCTGCTTTGGCTTCACTGCTGGAAATTGGTAATGTTACGGGACGTGTACGCGGTACACTGGAAGCAAGTGGTTATCTCTACGACCCTACTCTTTCAGGTTTCCTGAGTTTTGAGAATATTATCACTCAAGATGCAGATTTAGAATCGTTCTCGGCTTCATTCTTAGTTAATTCAGTTGTATCAGAGCCATATGGACAGTTTCGTGCGGTAGCTTCAAATGGCCACTTACGTGAATTCCCGTTGGATGAAGCAGAATTTGACCTGTTCTTTAGAGGTGATTCAATTTTGGTCTCGAAAGCAAAGCTTCAGAATGCAGATTACACTTTCCAAGCTTCTGGTCAGCTAATTGGAGACGAAAAGATTGTCATTGATCAGATGCAGTTAGCGTTTGCAGATGAGATGGTTACGAATGGAAACCAAATTGTATTCCAGCACCAAAATAATCGAATAGAACTGAAACCTGCAGAATTTCGGTTAAACGATGGAAGAGTCGAAATAGCTTTTGTAATGGAGGATGAACAAATAGTTGATGCTTCGCTTTCTGTAGTAAATCTAAATTTAACAGGTCTTGCTACCGCACTTGATCTGCAGTTACCCATAATTGGAGATCTTTTTGCCGAAGTAGCATTAACAACAACAGGTGACCAAATTGAATCAGCTGGAGTTATAGAAATAATGGATGGCAGATTTGGAGATACATCTTTTGAGAATTTCACTTTTGCATCTGATTTGAAAGATAATGTACTACGAATAAAAGAATTCAAGATTAAGGATGAAAAAAAAGGTGATGCGATGCTGTCAGGTTCTGTTGAAGTCAGACGAACAGATTTTGGAAAGTTACCATTTGAAATTGATCCAGAAGGATTTACAAAATTCTCTGGCGAGTTCAAGAATTTTCAACTTGATCTGCTCGAAGAATATCTTCCTGAAGATGTTTCGATTGATGGTCTAATATCTGGAAGCCTCGCCATCAGCGGAATTGGCAAGAAGCCTGAGATTGTTTTTGCTTTTGAAATTATCTCACCKSRTWAYKATRRGANTNTMGNWMAKRATATKTNSMGCYWYSSSWCGNKAMACTNGNNMTAAACGTCTCTATTTTGAAGATCTGATTGCATATACAAAAGGAGGGTATTATTCTGGAGGAGGCTATCTTCCCATCGATTTATCTATAAGTAGACTTCCAAACAGCAGATGGCTGAAAGATGAACCTATTGCAATGCAGTTTTCAGCAGTCACACCCAATCTTGAAGTTCTAACACCGTACTTGGTAGATGTTGACTCTGTTACCGGTGACATAGAACTTTCTCTTGAAATTATTGGAACGCCGGCTCACCCAGTTCGAAATGGTAAGGTTCTTATAAAGGACGGTACTATTTATGCACTAATGCTAGATCGTCCTATTCTAGGTGTAGAAGGTAGTGCTATCCTGAAGGAAAATAAATTTATCTTGGAGAACTTGATCGCTAAAAGTCACATTTCCTCTAATACATCATGGGGCAGCCAACTTAAAAAAACTTTAATATCAGGCAAGAAAGCAAAAAGTAGTTCAGCACATAATATCCGTGTTTCAGGCAGTATGGATCTTGAAGAATTCTTTTGGCCCAATCTTGCTTTTCTCATTACTGGTAAAGATGTTTATGTTCGAACTCTCCTTGGAGAAATTGAAGGAGTTGCAGACCTTAATCTTTCAATAACCGGCAAAGATACAGTATCAATTGCTGGTGACATCATTCCAAGTGAAGCAATACTTAGGATGGAATTTGTTGAGGATCCATACGCTGCATCACCGATTGAGGGAGAGACAATTACTCATTACAAGCTTCATTTTCCAATGGAAAATGGTAATGTTTTTCTACAAAACAGTCAAATGGATGCTGAGTTCGAAGGGACAATGTCTTTATATCAGCTTGGAAACGGTCCTTATCGATATTCAGGAGAGCTAGATGTAAGAAAGGGGAAATTCTATTATTTTACCGATGTCTTTGATATTGAGAGTGGACGAGTAGTATTTGATCCCTCAGAATTCAATCCACAGTTAGATTTTATCGCGACGACTAATGTTTCAGATCTTCAGATTGACGTTTTAGTATCTGGTAAACTGAATGATCCTGAAATAGTTCTTCAAGCTAATAGTGAGGAAGGTTTCTATAGTCAAGGAGAACTGCTGGAACTTCTTACGATTCAGAGAAGATTAGATGGTGGAGATCCTTCAGGTGGCGGGTTTGGAGATCAGTCATTTTACATATTTGGTAAGCTATTGGAAAATGAATTGGAGAGAAACCTAATCCGCTCAACTCCCCTGGATGAATTTGAAATCGAAGGTTCTGAATCGCTAATGGGAGACTCTGATGAAGGTTTATCTGTAAAAGTAGGTACTAAAATGACTGAGAACGTTCATCTCAGCTATAAGCAAAGTCTATCCTTTTCAGAACCGTACGAAGTGGGTGTTGAATATAAGCTGACGCCCAATGTCTCATTCGTAATCAGCTATGATGAAGACGGTCAGGTTCAGGTTAGATATCGCTTGAAACGGCAGTTCTAACTTGAGATTGAATAAGGTATTTCTTCTTCTATTTATTATTCTATCTGTTTCACAAGTTTTCAGTCAAATCAAGGATCACCGTTATTATGTAAGCTCTGTTATTTTTRAAGGCAATAAAACATTTTCTGACCGWAAGCTTCAAAAGATCATTCGTCAAAAAAAGCCATTCTTGTTCAAATACTCTGAATTCAATCGTAGATCATTAAAACTTGATGCAATTACCTTAAAAAATTTCTATGCATCAGAGGGATTTTTAACTGCCTCAGTAAGTGAGAAGTTCGAAGTTATTGGTGATGAAAGAGTAAATATCTTTTTCGAGATTAACGAAGGGGATCTGTCTACCCTTAAGTCATTTACGATAAATGGAGAAGAAGCTCTATCGGAAAAGAAAATCAGGAAGTATTTAAATCTAAAAATTGGTGCACCTTTCAATCAGATTAAGATTCGCCAAAACATCTTAAAACTTCAGAGGGAATATCAAAAGATAGGGAATTTACTTGTTCAAATTAACGAGTCTTATATTCCAAATGAAGATATTGATCTTTTACTCATAATTCAAGAAGGTCCTACTGTGAAAATCGACGAAGTAATCATCGATGGATTATTGAATCTTGATACCTCATTTGTTGAAAGGGAGCATGTTTTGAAATCCGGGATGATTTACGATATAGAATTAATAGAACTGTCGCAGCAAAGAATTTTCGAGACAGGTCTTTTTTCCATGGTAAATATTTATCCCGTGGCGAGTGAAAAGGGAGAAGAGTGGTCAAATGTCCGTATAGAAATAAAAGAGTTTACTCAGCGTGAATTTCTCTCTGATGGTGGGTATTATCTGATCCAATCCCGAAGTGAAGGAGCTGAACCGGTTCCGGGCTTAGGAATCTCAGGTGAGTTGCGTGATCGCAGTCTAATGGGTACTGCGGTGAAAACAGGCTTAAAGGCGAGCATTGAAAGTCCTATTCGTGATGTTAATAGACTTTTACAGGATAATATTTATGGAATAGAACTAAATTTATCTCAGATGTGGTTTTTCGGATTACGTATTCCAACTAATATAAAATTTTATTATAAGCACGGTGCAGAATTGACTCAGGCTGATGAAGTACTAGATTGGATGGGTGCAGATCTCACTTTTGAAAAAAAATATTCTCGATATTCAACATTAAGAGGCGGCTTACGCTGGATTAATATTCTTACTGATGAAACGAATTCTATCGAAAATGAACAGGAAAGTGGGTTCCGAATATTTTACCGTTTTAGAAATACAGATAATCCACTTTATCCAACTCACGGATCTTATTTTTCTATTCGACCTTGGCTGGTTGGTTCATTTCTTGGAGGAACTCRTGACTATTACCGTGTTGAGTTGGATTACAGACGATACTTTTCGAACCGTTCGAAGTGGGTTYTTGCAATGAGAACTAAGCTAGGACGTATGGATAGATTAACTACTCAATCTGATGAAATTCCACCTCTTGAACTTTTTTATCTGGGAGGCAGCACAAGCATGAGGGGTTGGCGGGATGGACTTTACAGTGCATCAGGAAATATAACAGAAGGAGGAGTAATCAAATTGCTAGTAAACTGTGAATTGAGAATTCCTCTTAAAGGAATTATTGGCGTAAATCTTTTCGCAGATGGAGGTATTTTAGCGGTAGATTCATCTGATTTCGAGGATCAGTGGAATGARTGGTTCARCGGACAGGGTTGGGATGTKGGCTTGGAATTGAGTATTGCTACACCACTTGGACCGGTACGTATTTCCTATGCTGTACCGTTAACCCTTCCTGAAGAACCTCATTTTAGTCTAGGACTTATGAATGCCTTTTAAAAWTCGTTATGGAACTTTAGACTACTCTATTCGTAGGGTGAGAAACTGACTAAATTAGTTATTGTTGAGGGGGATAGATCATCATAAATTTCCCCCCAATTTATCTGAGAGGTTGAAATGAAGATCAAACGAGTAATTACGATATTTACGATTATTGTTCTTAGCAGTTGTGGAGGAGAATCTGACTCATCAGCCCAAGACTCTGACTCCACAAATGGCAACAATGGGAAGTCGACTGAAAATAAGTCGAAGGTGAGCATGTCCGCTGATAAAGTTGTTGGGAATATACCGGATATCGCGACTCTTACAGAATTTGGCTTAACTGCAAAGAGTTTAATCTCTCAGGCTGAACAGCTTAGAGATCATCGGAAATATTTGGACGCCATTAAGAAACTTGAAGCACTACTCGAAGCGTTTCCAGATTCTCCCGAAGCTCCCGATGCTCAAGTACTCATTGCTCAAATTTATATGGGGTATCAAAATGATTTTTCTTCWGCTGTAAGGGAATTTCGAAAGGTTGTGACAAATTTCCCAAAGTCTGATCAAGCTCATAATGCACAGTTTATGATGGGATATATTTATGCTAATCATCTTGATGACAAAGATAAAGCTCATACTGAGTTCCAGAGATTTATTGACCTTTATAGCGGAGAAGTAGAAGAGTACTTTCTCGAATCGGCAAGAGCTGAATTGAAGAGTCTCGAAGAAGGTGCACCGGAATTAAATATAATCTTGGAATAATTCGATTTTGATCATTTCTAAACTGGTGTATAATGTCTGATTTTAATCTTTCTAAGCTAAACGAAAAGATCGATCAAGAATCTTCATTCGTCCAACCTCTATTGGATGGAATAGGTCAGGTAATTGTTGGACAGAAAGAGATTRTWGAGAAATTAATTATTGGACTTCTTTCCAACGGTCACATCCTACTGGAAGGGGTTCCAGGTCTTGCCAAAACGACCCTGGTTAAAGTAGTAGCACAGTTGATTGATACGAAGTTTCAGCGGATTCAGTTCACTCCGGATATGCTCCCGGCGGATTTATTGGGTACTCTTATCTATAATCAGAGTAATGGTAAATTTGAGATGAAGAAAGGTCCGATCTTTGCCAATATAATTTTGGCAGATGAGATTAACCGCTCTCCGGCAAAAGTACAAAGTGCCCTCCTTGAGGCGATGCAGGAACGTCAGGTGACAATCCATGATACTACATTTAAATTAGATGATCCATTYCTGGTTTTTGCTACACAGAATCCAATCGATCAGGAAGGTACTTATCCTCTTCCGGAAGCGCAGGTTGACCGATTTATGCTGAAATTAAAAGTGGACTATCCTTCTGATKMWGRAGANAYGMRWAKCCWNAARCNAAKRKSAACSNTMKAWTKSTSANATTTTCWYNNANTCTRTAKWGAWTYCRWWGACTATNNCCYGMNNGCRYKSRSGATAGTCWWYNGAWWYNCTATACAGATGAGAAAATTGAGAAATATATCGTTGATCTTGTTTTGGCTACTCGTTCTCCAGAACGATTTGGGCTTGGAGAAATTTCCGAATTAATCTCTTACGGAGCATCTCCTCGAGCTACAATCTATCTTGCTAAAGCTTCTCGAGCCCGTGCTTTTCTTCAAAAGAGAGGATATGTGATTCCTGAAGATGTACGGTATATAGCTGAAGATATTCTTCGACACCGGCTGATTCTTACCTATGAAGCTGAGGCAGAGGAAGTGACAACGGAAGATCTGATCCAACGCCTTTTCGATACTATCCCAGTACCCTAATCTACTCCCATGATTCCAAGGGAGCTCCTCAAGAAAGTCCGCCACATAGAAATTCGAACCAGGAATCTGGTAAATGACATTTTTGGTGGTGAATACCATTCTGTCTTCAAAGGACAAGGCATCACGTTTGCTGAGGTCAGGGAATATCAGCCTGGTGATGATATTCGGCTCATTGACTGGAATGTAACCGCACGGTTCAACCACCCTTTCGTAAAGGTGATGGAAGAAGAGCGGGAATTGACGGTGTATATCGTTTACGATGCGAGTCGCTCTGGGCAYTTCGGAACGACAGACCGCTTCAAGGCAGAGCTTGCGGCTGAGATCGGCGCGGTACTCGGTTTCTCCGCTATTCGYAACAACGATAAGGTGGGCCTTCTTATCTTCAGCGATGACGTTGAAAGATTTATCCCACCGAAAAAGGGGAGATCCCATGTACTGCGAGTTGTACGGGAACTATTGTACCATGAGCCGGAAGGGAGGGGGACCAATATCAACGGTGCTTTAAGTTACCTATTGCGGGTAGCGAATCGCCGGAGCGTYGTTTTTCTGATCTCTGACTTCATGGATTGTGAGGTAAGTCAGACCATTCAAGTGGCTAATCAAAAGCATGACCTCATTGGCATTCAGGTATATGATCCACGGGAGAAAGATCTTCCCAATGTAGGGCTGGTTAAGATTCACGATGCGGAAACAGACGAGACATTCTGGTTGGATACAACTTCCGAAGCTGTACGTGCAGATTACAGTCAACGTTTCCTTCAAAAGATGGAGCAATTTCATAAAGATTGTCTCCGGAAAAGACTTGACATTATTCCTATTGAGGCGGGCAGTGACTTTGTAGAACCTCTCATGCGCTATTTCCGCATGCGGGAGAAACGTTTCTGATTTCACAACTGCTGTGAGACAACTTTTTTACCATTTCTTTTTTTCTCTTTTTATTTCTGGTCTTTACGCTGTTGATATTAAATCCACTATTCACCCTGAGGTTGGGACTGTAGGTAATTTCTTCATTTATGAGGTATGGATTGACGCAGAGGATACAATATCGGTTATTTTCCCGCAGCTGAAATTAGGTGATGAGTTTATAGAGATTGTCAGACGTCAGGAATTCGCTTCTGATGATCCTTCCCGGGCTGGAGTGGAATTTCAACTTCGATTCTGGAATGTGGGTGTGTTTGAAATTCCCACTTATACTACTTTTGTCCGCTGGGATGAAGACAAGCAAGAGGAAGTAATAGCACCATCAGTAAGTATCACCATCGAATCAGTCATTAACGAAGAATCTCCAAATCTTCGGAGTATGATTTCTCCTATACCGTTGCCTCCGCTCATCTTGAAATTCGAAAGTGAGTCTGGCGAAGCTATAATTCTTGAAGAAGGTCGTGACAGCGATACTGTGACTGTATACATGGTGAATCCACCAAAGGGTCCCTTAACAATCAAGATATTTGACGATAGTGGTCAACTGCAAGCGAAACCACAGGAAGTAACATTCGATGCAGAAGATTGGCAGACACCTCGGTCAGTTTACATTAGCGCTGTCAATGAATGGGTAGAGGAGGGAGATCATTCAGGACGAATCTTATTTGTGTTACTCTCTACGGACGAGAGTGAAGATCGTGAGATTGGTTTTGCGGAGTATCGGATTAAGGACAGGGGACCGTTTCCMTATTGGCTKRCWGCCAGRATYGCKGCRATTWTTMTTTTGGYKGGWWTSCTCATWTGGATTTGGCTGAAGAAAACCGGTAGGCTCCCTTCCCGCGTTGATRTTCCACGTAAAACTCCTCCGTTGATCATTGCACTTGGTAAACTGGAAAAATTGAATGTGGACGATTTATCTTCGGCGAACGTGAGAACTTTCTATTTCGAATTGTCTCAAATCATCCGAGAGTTTCTGGAGCATGAATATTTTATCCGTGTTTTGGAGATGACGACTGAAGAGATACGAGAAGTGCTGCCTCACTTTAAAGGTAAGATTGAATGGGAGAAAAATCTGATGAATCTACTTGAACGGGCAGATAAGGTCAAGTTTGCCAAGGATGTGCCTGACCCGTTGCTGATCCAATCAGATTTGGCAAGTAGTGAGTCAGTTATTCGACAAATTCATCGCGAGTGGATTATGTTTCCCGCAAAAGCTGCTTTAGAAATTTAACCCATCGCTGCCAGAGCAATGGCAGCACCTGAAAGTGTACAGAAGAGGTTAACAGTGTCGTTGGTGAATCCCCGGATACCGCGAACTTTGTTGGCACGCAGGCCACAATGACGATCAAGTTCAGTTAGTTCATGACACTCTGTACATTCGAAATTCGCCTGCACAGTAGCTCCCAGAAACGAGTCAATTAGACTGGCACCGAAACCGGCTGCTGTCAACAGAATCAGTACCTGTACGTCTTCAAGAAAGAGATAGCTGATTCCTCCGATTGCTGCCGCCCCAAGAATGGAACCTAAAGTTCCCACGATAGAGACACCTCCTGAACTTCCTGTGGGAATCTGTTTAAATGTGGTAAAACTGCGTGGGAGCTTTCGTGAGAAAAATCCAATCTCAGTACCCCACGTATCTGCAGTGGCTGCAGCTAGCGATGCAAGGTAAATGATATAGAGTTCCTGTGACGGTGCGTATAAATACCAGATGGCTAAAAGCATGGGAATGCCTCCGTTCGCGAACACTTGAACGATATCCCGTTGAGCTCCTTTTCCAAAATGGTGTTTCCTCTCGATTTTTCTCTTTTTTCCAAGACGAGATAGAATAGATGACAGTATGAAGAACGCTGACATGGGAATGAGGAATTCGAGCCCGCCGATTCCAAAGATAAAAATGCCCATGACTGTAGCTCCCAGCGCCCCGCCATTTGTAAGAGATTTAAAGTAAGTGGCTGTAAAAGACATGATCAGCGCAGCGAGTATCCAGACCAAGAGAAGTGATATTTCATTGGAAGCTGCCAGTGAGTCGAAAAGATCGAGTCCGATCACAGTTATAAGAGGGACAGACAGATTATCTGATCCTCTGCTGGAAGCTGCCTCGGCAGCGGTCGCAAGGAAAGCGATGAAGAGAACTTTTGGAATTAGAAATTTAGGTGCAGGTATTGGATCACCAAGGCATTGAGAAACGAATATAATTCCGCCGGAAATTAAGGCGATTGACATCAGGAACATGGCGATGGAGCCTTGAACGGATTTAGTATCCTGCCAGACTACGTACTTGTCGGGAGTATGGACAGATTCGCCTACAACAGTTGCCACTGTATCAGCGAAGGTCAGCAACAGGAGTGCTACGACCAGTGCTGTAGGATTATCCCACCATCCGAGTACCAGAATAAGGTAGGCGACAGGGAAATAGACTGTGCCGAAGGATTTGCGCCGCGTGGCGTGCATGGCGGCGAAGCGGTCCATCTTGAGTGCGGCACCATTGATGAAGATAAAGATAATAGCCAGAATAATGGGTTGGGTATTGGATTGAAAAAGGAACAGGCTGAAGAGGAGACAGACGCCCACGAGAATATGAACGAATTTTCGGCTCGATTCTGTGGTCCAGCGGAGACGGGAACGCAAGATTTCGCTGAGGGCAATCAGGATGAGAATCATCCCGAAAAAAGCAGCAAAAGTCACCCATTCGTTCTGAAACAGTTGGAGCCGTAGCAACATGGGAGAGAATGTAACCGATTCAATTTTATTCCAAAAGCAGAATCGTCTTTTTCCGCTCATTTTTTCCTGTTATTTTGAGTTAATGGATTTAGCATATATTATTCTTCTTATCATCGGCATCGCCTTGGGTGGAGTTGCTGTTTACTATATTGTTAGCCGCCAAAGGGAAGATGCATCAGCCAGCACTGAAAGCATGAAAGATGCATTCGCCGCTCTCTCTGCAGAAGCTCTCCGGCAGAGCACCGACCAGTTTTTGAAGCTTGCCAACGAAACGCTCAAAGGTCAAATGGAAAAAGGAGCCGGCACACTGGAGGAGAAGAAGAAGCTCATTGACGCTACCCTGAAAGAGATGAAAACTCAATTGAAGGGTTTGACTACTCAAACCACCGAACTGAAAGGGCAGATGGAGTCGTCTCAAAAGGGGATTACCGAGCTTTCTGATACAACCTTAAAACTACGTCAAATTCTATCCAGCTCCCAGGCACGAGGCCAATGGGGCGAACGGATGGTGGAAGATATTCTCAGCTATCTGGGCTTAAAAGAAGGGATCAATTACGAGACTCAATCAGGCAGCAAGGAAGGGAAACCCGATTTTACATTCCTGCTTCCTCACGGGAAACGGGTGAATATGGATGTGAAATTTCCATGGGATCACTACGCGGCTCTTTTTTCGGCGGAAGACGAGCAAGTCCAGATCGCTGAGCGGAAAGCGGTCCTGAAAGATGTGAAAGGTCATGTAAAAGAGTTGACCAAACGAGATTATATCGATACTGCAGACGATACGCTCGATTTTGTGCTCATGTTTATTCCCAATGAAGGGATTTACGCTTTCCTGAATAAACCCAAGAAGGGTGAGGAAAACCTGGTGGAATTCGCCATGACTAATCAAGTACTACTCTGTTCTCCAATTACACTTTTTGCCGTATTGGCCATGGTGCGCCAGTCAGTGCAGAGCTTTTATGTGGAATCGCAAGCTATGGAAATTCAGAAGCTGGTGCACGATTTCACCGAGCAGTGGCAGAAGTTTTCCGGGAAGGTCGATGCCTTGGGTAAATCGCTGAATACTGTGCAAAAACACTATGATGATCTTGCGGAAACTCGAACAAGACAGCTCAAAAAACCAGTTGACAAGATCAATGAAATAAGTCTTGGGTCGGGAGCTACTAAGCTGTTGACAGAAGAGAATGATGAAGAAGGGAAAGATTGATAATTTTCTATTTATAATTGACGATTGTGTTATTCGAACTAACCTATCCCGATAAAGCCGCTCCCGAACAAGTCCTTGAAGAGACGCCACGGGCTTCGCTGCATAAGGTTTCGAGCTTTGGCGAATCAGCGTGGCAAAACCGGATTATTTTTGGCGACAACCTTTCCGCTCTTCGAACGCTCATAG
>NVVH01000023.1 GCA_002402135.1 Fidelibacterota bacterium
TGATGTCGATGGTGTCGGTCACCGTGATGTTGCTGAGGTCTTTACTCTTGGCAATTTTCCGCAGGGACTGCATTAACTTCAGCACCGACAGCAGCTGTGCCAACTTCGCCTCTGGAATGGTGATCCCGGTGGAGTTGACCAACTCGGGAAGGGCGTCCCAGTTGCCCTTGCAGACCTGGAGGAGCAGGGACAGCTTGCGGTAGTCCTGCTGTGTCATGAGCTTCGCCTTCTCGCTGTTGGCACTGGCAAGATCTTTTTCAGCTCCCACCACAGCCCGGATCAGATGGTCACAGTGCACCGTGGAAGGCACCGAAGTTTTCGACCTGCCGGACATCATAAATTGGAGCATGGCCATTTGAGCTGTAGCATCCTGCATGGCGACGCGATCGGGATTGAAATTCACATAACTCTTCAGTCGCTCGGGAGTTTTCTGAAGTGGTTCAGCAAGATGGGATATCAGAATTTTCTCCGTTAACATCAGCGGCTTACCAAACACTTTCCGAGCTTCTTCCACCTTTTCTTGAAGTGAGGCGTAAGCTGAAACAATCATTTCCAAATCTTTTATCATGGTACACTGTCCTCCAGAATTGAAATGTAAAACTATCAACAGCCGGACACTATGAGAAGGAACCGGCTTCTAATTTCCTCGTATTACGAGAATAATTGCGTTGGTAAATTACAAGAAGGAACACGAAATTTCAATTCCAATCGAACCAAATATTTTTATGAAAAACAAACTGTCATCACTCCTTTGCATATTGCTAATGGCTGTCGCCGCTCTCTCAGCATCCAATTGGAAGATAATAGAGAGCACGCAGGAACAGCTGTTATTATCGGTAGAATTCTCGCCATGGGAAGCAAACGATGCGCCAAAAGAAATTGGCCTTACGGTGGGATTTCCCAACGAAAGACTTCCTCAGTTTCAGATCAGTGGACTTATTTCAAAACCTGTAAAAAGTCAGAATCTTAWACCTGAYATAAACATACCRGACATTGTCGTCCGTTGGGAGCAGACCGGAAGATTCCGGGATCTGAATACGGCTGTACTCGTCATAGCTCCCCTAATCAGCAGAAATAATATCGTACAAGCAGTTCAGACCGTGCAGATCACCATTCCTTTTGAGCAACGAATCAGCGTCGGCAAGAGAGTCCGCGGGAGTGAACTGGGACTTTACCGCTATCGGATCATCAATTGGAACGCTGCGCAATACTGGATTGACCGATCTGAGCTAAAACGGCAGTTCAAATTTACGGCTCTCCCAACCGGCGACTGGTACCGCATTCCCATTACTGAAGACGGTATGGCTAAGATCACCTATTCAATTCTAGAAGATGCCGRAATCTCGGTAAGTACCATTGATCCGCGCTATTTGCGGCTGTACACTAATCCCCAGGGCGGGAGACCCATGCCGTCAACAGTTGGCGTTGACATTCCCGAGAACCTCATTGAGATGACTGTTTCTGTTACAGGAGAAGATGACGGATCCTTCGATAGCAGTGATGAAATTTTGTTCTACGCTCGGGGACCACGCGGATTTGATGCAAGCGGTGCTGCTGCAGAATTTACTCAAAACCCATACACAGATATAAACTACTACTGGCTTCTCGTGCCGGCGGGTAGCGAAACTACTGGTCTTCGAGTCGAAACTGTCACTGAATCTCCCATTAGTCCAATCCCTCTTGATTACGGAATCGCCTATCTGCATCTGGAGACAGATTCAGAAAATCCGTACGAAAGCGGTATTGAATGGTTCGGCATCACATTCACAAAAGGTCAGACTATTTCCAACTCCTTTCCTCTCCATAATCCAAAACAGGGTGTAGACGCAACTCTTGATTTCGCCGTGAAAGGTGCCAAGGTTAGTGATTCCGGCGCATGGCCTGCTCACATCGTTAAGGTTTATCAGCAGAGTAAATCAAACGGTGTGCTCGAAACTCTCTCTTTCAGCGGTGTTTCTGTTAAGGAGTTTGAAGTGGATCTCGACGAATCTCTTTTGTCAAACGGCACTCACTTTATCCTGTTAGAAAATGCCTCTACCAACTCCAATTCAAACCTCTATCGGGATTGGCTGACGCTTCAATATGGCAGAGAGCTGATTTGGGAAGGTGACGAATTCGAATTTTGGTCACCGGCGAATGTGACCGCCGTCCGTTTTACTTTAGAGGGTGCTGATGTTGAGCTTCAAATCTGGGACATCACCCATATCACTGAAGCAGATGCCAGGGAAATTTCTCTTAGCGGMGGATCWGGTACGTTCGAAACTTCACTATCTTCCGAGAGTCCAACSCGCTATGTAGCCTTTTCAGCCGAAGATGTTGTGGAGGTGGAGGGAATGACCCACGAAGCCAGTATAACTTTCACTGACCTGCGCATTTCCACCTATMCAATAGACCACATTATCATTTCCCCGACAGAATTTCTGGGATCTGCGAATGAGCTTGCTGACTATCGTGAAAATTCGGTAGCCGTTCCGCTGCATACCATTTACAACGAATTTTCAGGCGGCGTAGCGGACCCGCTGGCAATTCGTTATTTTCTGAAGTGGACCAAGGAAAACTGGCGGGATCCGACTGACGACTCCTTCCCAAGATTCGTCCTCCTCTTTGGAGATGGCGATTATGACTATCGAAATATCACCGGGAATTCCAACAACCGCGTTCCTACTTTTCAGTCCCTTACCCTAAATGGTATTTCCTCCGATGATCGGTTCGTATATCTCGACGGTTCTACACCGGACATGGCAATTGGTCGTTTTACAGCAGCGACGCTGACAGATGCCGAAATCATGGTCTCAAAAACGATCGCTTATGAATCTGACCCCGAAATGGGTCTCTGGCGGAGGAGGATCACTCTTTTAGCTGACGACTTCAGCGCACCGGAAACCTCTGTAAATACAGAAAAATCTCATGTTGTAAACAATGAGAATGTGGCAAATCAGATTCCAATTGGAATGGAAATAAGAAAAATTTATTCGGAAGGATATCCTGCGGTGAGTGACGGTTCGAGCTATGGGATCACCCGACCTAATGCCACTCAAGCACTCTTTGATGTTTTGGAAGAAGGAACGGCTCTCCTCAACTTTATCGGGCACGGCAATCCCAATCAGTGGACGCATGAAACGCTGCTCTCTTCCAGCAGAGGTGATCTCTCATCGATAAATACAGGTTACCGCCTCCCCATCTGGATTGCTGGTACGTGCAGCTGGGGAAAATACGATAATGTCAGCGGCAGCGCCATGTCAGAAGAACTTATGCGAATGGAGGGTAACGGAGCCATCGCCATAATTTCGACGACAGATCCGATTTCTTTCAGTGCTAATGAACAGTTTATTGACAACTTTTTTAACGCTTTGTTCGAAAATGAGACAATCTCCAAYCAGTCACTTGGGGTCATCTTTCAGTCTATTAAAACCGGTGGATATGGTAGTGAGCTCTTCCACCTCTTCGGCGATCCTGCTTTGAAAATCTGTATTCCTGGCGATACACTGTCTGTTCCGTCAGTTGCAGAAACTCTCACTGCTCTGGAAACTGCGAATTACAGCGGTACATCTACGAACAGTCAACCTTCTGAAGGAAACGGTTATTCAATTCTATACGACAGCGAAACAGAAGCCAGTTTTTCCTACACAAGTGGTGACAATGTTTATTCAGTCCCCTACACAAAACCGGGTAAAACACTTTTCCGTGGAGCAATTGAGTTCTCCGACAATGAATACGATGGAGGTTTTATTTTACCTAAGGATGTGACGATCGGTGACAGTAGTGGAAAACTCGTTGTCTATTTGTTCAGTGAGCAAAATAACTCGCTTTGGGAAGGATTGGGAGTTCATCCTGATTTATCATTTGAAGGTGGCACGTCCAATACCCTCGATACCGATGGTCCCCAGATTACCTTTTCATCGGACAGCAGAAGCGTAGGCTGGGGAGATCATTTGACAACCGAAGATGTCCTCACAGTTGAACTGGCTGATCCTATTGGGATTAATCTCACAGGGGAAGTGGGTCACTCCATCCGAATCTGGCAAGATGAGGACGAGACAACTGCAGAGGATGTGACAGATCTATTTGTTTACAATACCGGAAGTTACACGGAAGGAACACTTTCTTTCCCTCTCCAGAATCTGAATAACGAAATCATGCTCACAATTGAGGCGTGGGACAATGCCAATAATGTATCTAAAGAGAATCTTAAATTAAACCTCGTTGAATCATCAGACTTTACTTTAAGTAATGTCTTTAACTACCCTAATCCTTTTAGTAAGAGAACTCAATTTGCCTTTGAAGTCAGCCAGTCTGCATCTATCAGTATCAAGGTGTACACACTCACCGGTCAGCTCGTGACAGAAGTGGGAGATATATTTGAGTCCCATTACGGTTACAGTCACATTGATTGGAACGGTAGAGACGAGTTTGGTGACGAAATCGCCAACGGAGGTTACCTTTATCAGCTGACGGCAGAACCGGAAGATGGCGGAAAGAAGATTTCAGTTATCGGAAAATTGGCTAAATACAGGTGACAATTGACACTCCATCATTCGTCCTGGCATCTAGGTCTCCCCGACGGAAAGCATTGTTGGAAAATCTCGGAATCAATTTCAATATCTACCCAAGTAACATAGAAGAAGTTCTTAACGATACATTGACACCGAATAAATTAGTGGTAAAGCTTTCTCATCAGAAAGCCAGTGAAGTCGCTATCCAATTTCCTGAAAAGATCGTTATCGGTGCAGATACTATTGTTGTCTTGGATGGAGAAATTCTCGGCAAACCGGTAGATGAAAAGCACGCCGTAGATATGCTCCGGAAACTTTCTGGACAGACACATTCAGTCTTCACCGGTGTCTCCCTTATTCAATTGTCGCAGGAAGCTGAGATAAGCTTTTGTGAAACAACGGAGGTTACCTTTTTTAAACTGTCGGAAAAACAGATAGATTCCTACGTTCGGAGCAATCCACCGCTAGATAAAGCCGGAGGTTACGGGATTCAAGATTGGGAAGCACGTTTCGTKAARTCTTTCTCAGGATGTCATGATAATGTAGTCGGTTTTCCCACAAAAAAATTCAAGGAAGTGCTTACTGAGCCACGCTTTAAAGAATCATTTGACGTCGATAATTGGTTTGGAAAGGAGTGGGAATCAGCGTAAAATCGTTCCCCAAAAACAAGAAAACACATTATGACATTTTACGGTGATCTGAAAAAAATACGACGCGAGAAAGAGATTGATCTCGGGGAAGTAGCCAACCGGACTAAGATCAATCAGGCTTATCTAGAGTCTATTGAGAAGGGTGATTACACCTTTTTACCTCATGTTTATGTCAGACTATTTCTAAGAGCATATACTGTAGAAATCGGTGCTGATCCTGATGAAGCTGTGAACCAGTTGGAGATTTATCTGGATAAAGAACAAATTTCCCCTCCTGAGCAACTTTCCATCGATGATACAATGGGAGATGACCATTTAAAAGACTATCAGGAGCCGAGCAAATCTCCTCTACAATCTCGCTATGACATTATTAAAGTTGTGATACTTGTAGCTGTGTTTATCTTTGCCATATATATCATCAAACAGATTACTTCTAACGATGATCCAGATGTTGAAAATCCTTCCTTATCGAACAGACAACTTGAAGAGCAAAATTCTACGCCTGAAGAAGCTGGCAGTGATGCATATCAAGTAAAGGATGAAGCTTCCGACGAATTATCTGGCGATAAAGCCACAGAAAGCAGCACYCCCAGTACAACTCCAACCGAGTAGTTCCCCCTCTTAAACAAGGGGAAATCCCCTCCGAATCAGCAGTTATTTCAACTATTCCTTGAATAAAATGTAAAATTTCTCTTGACATTTGTGGGTTAGAGGATTAACATTATGGGTGAGAGTGGGGAATTATCCCATGCTCTTCTTCGAGAATATGATTTCAGAAAACACATTTACCGGCGAGTACCTTTATTCTTTGGACGACAAAGGACGAGTCAATATTCCTGCCAAGTTCAGGTCGTCACTCTCCCCTGACAACGATTCTACCTTTATCACGACGAAAGGGATGGATTCATGCATTGTGGCCTATCCATCTTCAGAATGGCGGAAAGTTGAAGAAGGCCTTCGCAAACTTTCATCTGCTTCTCGCATCTATCGTTCTTTCATTAGATCTACCGTCCGCTATGCCACCCCCGCAAAAATGGATAAGCAGGGACGAATTCAAATCTCCCCTGCCTTGCGGGACTTTGCGGGGTTGGATGGCGACGTGGTGATCATTGGARTGGTCAATAAAATAGAAATCTGGGATCCAGTAAAACTCAAGGAGATGGAAGCTGAGATGCCGGAAACTGATCAGGAAGAATTTGACAACCTAGCCGATAAAATCATTCTCTAACATTGGCATCAAAATGGTCTTCAGACAAACTTACACACACACCCGTTCTRCTCAAGGAAACAATCGATTACTTGAATATCAAGCGGGACGGTGTTTATTTGGACGGAACTGTGGGGTTGGGCGGTCATGCTGCAGCAATCCTCTCGCTCCTTTCGGAAAACGGGGCACTTGTAGGGCTTGACTTGGATGAGGAGGCACTCACCCGCTGTAAAGAATCTATCGGCGCTGCCTCCAATTGTCATCTCATCTCCGGTACATTTTCAGAAATACCCACTATACTCGATACTCTTAAACTCAGTCAGATTGACGGGCTCTTGCTTGATCTGGGGCTTTCCTCTCTTCAGCTTGACACTCCTGAACGTGGCTTTTCTTATAGATTCGACGGCCCACTTCACATGGGGTTCAGCATGACATCCAGCATCACAGCCAATGAAATTATTAATACCTGGCCAGAATATGATTTGCGTATTCTTATAAAAAAATATGGCGAAGATCCTATGGCCGTTTCAGTCGCGAAAGCAATCGTTAAACAACGTTCCAAATCAGATATAAACACTACTACAGAATTGCGCAAGGTTATCTCTACTATTGTACCACCTCGTTACTTAAACAAATCACTTTCAAGAATTTTTCAAGCTCTACGCATTTCTGTAAACAGTGAACTGGAAGCGTTGGCGGAGGTGCTGAAAAATTTTATCAATTATCTAAAACCGGGAGGAAGAATGGTGACCATATCTTACCACTCTCTCGAAGATAGAATAGTCAAGCAAGCATTTCGTGAACATGCAAGAAGCTGCATCTGTCCACCGAAATTACCAATTTGCCAATGTAATCAAAAAGCTTCTCTGCAGATTCTTACTCCACATCCGATTATTCCATCTGAAGAAGAGATCAATGCAAATTCACGCTCGAGGAGCGCAAAACTTAGAGCAGTTGAAAGAATATGAGCCGACTTCATAGAAAAAGACATAGAAAAACACGGAGAAACCGGCAGGATTTTATCAATTCCCTGCTCTTTTTTGTTATTTCAGTCCTCTTCATATCGGGTTTTTTGASTTACCTGTGGATTTACAATGAAATCAATCTGACCGTAAGAGATATTGTTAAGCTCGAACAGATTCATGAAAACCTACTCACAGAAAACAGAGCACTGGATAATACTAATGCTGCCCTTAGCCGTTCTGATAGAATTGCTTCTGTCGCCCGAGATAAATTAGGAATGATCTCACCTGAGCCGGAAACATTGGTAGTATATGTCGATCCTGAGATTCTTGCCAAGTTGGATGTACCGAATGACTAAATCCTTTCTAAAATTCCGGACGCGTATCCTGTTCCTATCCAGCTTTGTTGTCTTACTCTGGGCAGGACTCGCCATGCGTTATCTCTATATCCAAGTTTTCAGGAGCAATAATTTTAGTGAGATWGTAAGAATTCAAGGCGAGGAAAAGATCCTTCTCCCTGCAATTAGAGGTACAATTCACGATCGAAAATATCGCCCGTTGGCTGAAAATGTCATCCACTACGATTTTGCCATCCATCCTAATCGGATAGAAAATCGTGATTTGATAGTATCTACATTCTCTAGTGTCACGGGGAGAAGTAAAGAATACTACGAGAACCGGCTTGATTCTGAAAAAACTTATGAATTTCTTGAACGGAATCTCAAACATGATGAAAGCAAACCTCTTCTCGCACTAGAAGAYAAAGGATTAGTAGCTCACAAACACAGTTCGCGGATCTATCCTCATGGACATATTGCCTCTCAAATTATTGGATTCACTAACATTGATGGAAAAGGTCTTGAAGGACTTGAGCGGCAATACGATGTTGGGTTGATGGGAAAAACCGGGTGGACCATATTAGAAACAGATGGTCATGGTAAATCTCGAAAAAACCAAGCTTATCCTATTCAGAAACCAATKGATGGAAATAATCTAGTACTTACCATTGACGCTGAATATCAAGCGATCCTACAAGACGAATTAGAACGTTCAATAGTTTCCACAGATGCCGTTGGAGGGATGGGAATTATTCTGGAACCATTTTCAGGTAAAATCCTTGCTATGTCTTCTCTACCTGATTATGACTCAAATTCTCCTTCACTGTACCAAAGGGAATTTATTCGGAATCGYGTTATTACTGACCAGTATGAACCAGGTTCAACATTTAAAATTGTCCCGGCTATGGCGGCAATTCACACCGGGAAAGTGAGTCTGGTAGAAGAATTTAATTGCGAGAATGGTAGTTATGATTTTCAAGGGACTACAATTAAAGATTGGAGTGATTTCAGCTTACTTACTTTTCCTCAAATTATTGAAAATTCAAGCAATGTAGGAGTAATTAAAATTGCAGWACGCGTCGGCGCAAARGATCTCTACCGTTTTGCTCGAAAATTTGGTTTTGGATCTGAATCAGGCATCTCTTTTCCCGGGGAAGCCAAGGGTCGTCTTAGAACAGTCGATGAGTGGAGCAGAAWCTCTATAACRCAATTTCCTTTAGGTCACGAAGTTTCCGTCACCACTCTCCAAATAGCACTTGCATACGCCGCAATTGCTAATGGCGGATATCTTATGAAGCCCATCATTGTGGAGAAAATCCTAAATGCTGAAGGACAAGTGATTCATCGTGAAAAGCCTCAGATARTACGGAAGATTTCTTCAATAGAGAATATTGCAAGTCTAAAATCTATGTTACAACTAGCCGTAGAGAGCGGAACGGGAACAAGTGCTTATCTGGCAGGTTGGAAAGTTGCAGGAAAGACTGGAACAGCTCAGAAGTTTATTAATGGAGAATACTCTAAATTGAAGTTCATTTCCTCTTTTGCAGGTTTCTTTCCGGCAGATGACCCTCAGTTAGTTGGTGTCTTTGTATTGGATGAACCTAGGAAAGGTCAACATTGGGGAGGACYAWYYRMKKMTYMYNTMTWNAKAAWKGWSAWKAWWMRRATCATTTACCAGGATGATGAAATTTTGGTGCATAAACCTAGGCTTAAGAGTCGTCCGGCTCCAATTCCCGAAAGACCTCCAGCTGTCTTACTTGCTGGAATAAAGGAAAATGCTCCAGTTACTTTAATGACCGTTGCTGYTGAAACATTCAATCCCGGAATTACTGTCCCCAATCTGCGGGGAATGAGTCTTCGCAGCGCTATCGCTACGGTCAAAAAGTTTGGATTAACTCCGAGAGTGGAAGGTTCCGGAGCAGTTGTTTATCAGTGGCCTATAGCGGGGRCTGAAGTATCTCCCGGGTCCACATGCTCAATYAAATTAAACTGATGGAAAAACTAACCTCAATACTAAATGGAGTGGACTTAATCTCAGACATTCCTATCGATGTCCCTATTCAGTCCATCTGTGCTGATTCCCGCCGAGTTTGGCCCGGATCGATATTTGTTGCCATTCATGGCACTCAGCAGGACGGTACCAAATTCATCCCGGAAGCGCTGGCGAAAGGTGCAACTGCAGTCGTTTCAAATGGCGATAGAATTGATGCGGAAGTGACGTCTAACTCTCCATTGATTCGTGTTCAGGACCCCAGGCAAGCGCTATCACAGATGGCAGCGAATTACTACGATAATCCATCAGCGGTCATGACMGTCATAGGAGTTACCGGAACAAATGGTAAAACCACCACATGCCATATTCTGTATGACATTCTGGAAACTTATGGATTGAAGGTGGGAATCATGGGTACGCTCGGCGCCAAGTCTCAAGGGATGGAGGCTTCTACCTCTCTCACTACACCAGATAGCTTAGAACTTCAGCGACTGCTGAGTCTCTTTCGTGATGGGGGTGTCACCCATGTAATCATGGAAGTATCTTCGCACTCCCTGGAAATGCAGCGGGTGAGCAATGTTCTGTTTGACTTCGCTGTTTTCACCAATCTAACTCAAGACCATCTCGACTTTCATGTTACGATGGAAAACTATTTCCAGGCTAAATCAAAACTCTTTTCCATGGTGAACAGTGAAGGAAAGACAATACTTAATTCCGCTGATCCGTGGGCCGAAGAGTTACGGAAGTTCTGCTCCTCCCCTGTCGTCAGTTGTGCAATTGAAGGGGATGAGGATGTGCATTTCGAGGAGTGGGGAATGTCTCGCGATGGCATCACYGGAACAATTGTACTGGGAGACAGAAAGATTTCAGTGAACTCAGCTCTTCTTGGTGTCCACAATCTCGAAAACATCCTCTCAGCAGCAGCAACCGCTTGGAGTATGGGAATTCCGTTGGAAGCCATTGAAGCCGGAATAACTGCCTGTAGTTCGATTCCGGGGAGAATGGAGCAATTCACAACCCGAAATGGCGCCACAGTTGTAGTGGATTATGCTCATACGCCAGATGCTTATGAAAAATTGTTCACTTCACTTAAATCACTTTTAAMAGACGGCGGAAAATTATGGGTGATATTCGGCTGCGGCGGCGATAGGGATCATGATAAACGTCCGTTGATGGCAGAAAAAGCGGAAGCGTATGCTGATAAAATCTTTGTCGTACCGGATAATCCACGGATGGAATCACAGGAAAATATCAATATGGAGATTGAATCAGGATTCAGTCAGAAAAAACATGAAATCCTTAAAAGTCGCACCAGTGCCATCGTTGATGTAATTACTCAGATGGATTCTGACGATATACTGGCTTTGGTAGGTAAAGGACGTGCCAATTTTGAAATCGTGGGGACAGAGCACATCCCGTATTCTGATGTGGATACAGTCCTGAAAGCGATAGATGAGAATTGACCTTCCTGAACCAGAAGCGTTTAAACGAATGATCTCAGAAATGACAAAACAAGAGATAACAGTTAAAATAACTGGCATCGGTTTAGATAGTCGCGAAATCCACCCCGGTGATCTGTTTGTTGCTCTGTCAGGTGAGAATGTGAATGGACACGATTTTCTCGGTCAAGCGAAAGAAAATGGTGCTGTTGCTGCTGTAGTATCAAATAATCGGGATAATATAAATCTTCCGCAAATTGAGATTGAAGAGCCTGAAATACTCGTCGGGATGCTTGCCGCAAAATGGCGAACTAACTTTTCCCTGCCAGTCATTGGGATAACAGGCAGTAACGGCAAGACAACAACCAAAGATTTACTGATGCATATATTTTCCGCATCTCATACTGTACACGGGACTCGCGGTAATTACAACACACACCTCGGATTGCCTCTCACCTTACTCGAGCTTACCTCGCACCATACCTTCTCAATCCTCGAAATGGGCGCTAATAGAACGGGCGATATTGAATACCTAAGCAATCTGTCRCTACCTCGGTACGGATTAATAACCAATATCGCTCGTGCCCACCTCCAGAGTTTTGGGAGTATTGAAGAGATCGCTCGAACAAAAGGTGAGCTTTTCGCCTCTCTTCCTGAARAGGGTACAGCATTTATTAACATGGATGACAACTACATTCCGGAACTTGATACACCGGCCAAAAAGGTTACATACGGTTTTAATCCTGACTGTGATTTTGCTGCTGACCTCCATCGAGATAATGATGGTCTTCTAACCATCATTATCAATGGTGAGGAAATAACTCTCAATTCATGTGACGAATCTTTCGCAAAAAACAGTCTCGCCGCTGCAACTGTTTCTATYACCCAAGGAATTTCGTGGGAATTATTTCAAGAATCAATATTAACTATTCAGCCGACCAAGGGGAGATGCGAAGTAACAACTCGTGATGGTATCACTGTGATCGATGACAGTTATAACGCCAATCTTGCATCAGCTACTGCAGCGGTAAACTTGCTCTTAAGTCTGCCAGTAAAAGGTCGGAGAGTAATCGTTTTTGGRGATATGCTTGAACTGGGAGAAATATCTTCATCGGATCAYGAAGAATTTGGTAACAAATGCGCTAGAGTTGRATGCGAYCTGCTTCTCTGTTACGGTCAAGAAAGTGAAGTWACAGCCGATGCRGCACGRGGTAAAATAGATGCCCGCAGTTATTCTRATAAAAGTGAATTGRCTTCAGTTTTGAAAGCTTTTTTAAAWCCGGGTGATGCGGTCCTTTTTAAAGGATCACGAGGAATGGCGATAGATACCATTATAACCGAGGTTTTTAAAGAGTAGTGCTGTACCATCTTCTCTATCCGCTGCACACGAAAATTTCCGGATTTAATCTGTTCCAATACATCACGTTCCGCTCTGCTATGGCAGCATTGACTGCGCTACTTATTAGTTTTATCATCGGCCCTCGAATCATTCGATTTCTGCACAAAAAACATATCGGAGAAGAAATAAAAAGTTTGGGACCGGAGTCCCATATCTCGAAGAAGGGTACGCCAACAATGGGGGGAATCATTATCCTCGCGGCGGTGATTCTCCCCACTATCCTTTGGGCTAATTTGACCAATCCATACATCCTGCTGATCTTAACTGCTACACTGTGGATGGGGTTCATCGGATTTATCGATGACTACCTGAAAAATATCCGCAAAAGTGAAAAGGGGTTGATAGCACGATATAAGTTARCCGGTCAAATTATTCTTGGGATTTTCCTAACCGCAATAATCCTCACGAGCCAGGATATTCAGATCTTCCAATGGTTTACACCGGCGGAAGGTGATCCTATAAAGAATTCGTTAGAAGCGACGATCACTACTGTGCCATTCATSAAGGAATCTGTGCTTGATTTCCAGCATTGGTTACCTTATGCACTGTTCGTTATTTTTGTAATAACCGCCACCTCCAACTCGGTGAATCTTTCTGATGGATTGGATGGATTAGCTTCAGGTCTTATCGCCATTGCTGCATTTGTTTTCGCCGGGATTGCATACATCTCAGGCCGGGCAGATTTCAGCAGATATCTCAACATTCTTTATCTGCCCGGTGCCGGGGAATTGACCATATTCTGYGTCGCTTTAGTAGGCGCAGCACTAGGATTCCTTTGGTTCAATTCCCGTCCAGCAGAARTTTTTATGGGAGATACCGGATCTCTCGCTATGGGAGCAGCCATCGGTGGTGTAGCAGTTTTGCTGAAGAAAGAGTTCCTCCTCCCTTTCGCCGCGGCAATCTTCATCATCGAGTCCGTTTCAGTAATTCTGCAAGTTCAATATTTTCGATTCACCAAACGTAAGTATGGAAAAGGTAAACGACTGTTCCTTATGGCTCCGCTGCATCATCATTATGAACTAAAGGGATGGGCGGAAAGCAAAGTAGTAGTCCGCTTCTGGATCCTCGGAATTCTATTCGCATTGATGACATTAAGCACATTCAAAATACGATGACAAACTGGGTRGACAGACCCACTCRRGACTTAAGCRRTAAAAACGTMACMGTTGTGGGWGGTGCYCGRAGCGGAATGGCGGTTTGCCGTCTTCTAGCTGAAGTGAAAGCTACAGYTTTTCTTACAGATCAGAAGGAGCCGGTTRACTGGACAGAAAAAAAACAAGAATTGTCTCAACTCGGAATTGAGTACGAAATCGACGTACATACAGAAAAATCATTGGAGGCTGACCTCATTGTCGTCAGCCCCGGAGTCCCACTGGATGCGGATATCCTGACCCAAGCCGGTGAGAAAGGCATTCCAGTTGTATCGGAAGTGGAATTGGCAAGCTGGTTCACAAACCTGCCAATTGCCGCTGTAACTGGATCCAACGGAAAAACAACAACCACTACTATGCTCGCAGAAATGTGTCGTTATGGAGGGTACGAGACCTTTCTCGCCGGTAATATTGGATTCCCTTTTTCAGATGCCGTCAGATCCATCATCGGTAATGAGCCAAAAAACGGACTGCACGTGCTGGAAGTCAGYAGCTTTCAGATGGAGCAYATTCGTCACTTCAAGCCCAAGGTKGCYGTACTGTTGAACTTGACAGCTGATCACTTGGATCGTTATACAGACATGGATGCTTACGCCCGAGCAAAAATGAACATCCTCAATAAAATGACAGAAAACGATCAAGTGGTCTATAATGAAGATGATCCCGGACTCAAGCCTTATCTAGAGACTTCTGCACAATTAATCCCATTCTCACTCTCAACTGTTCCAAATGCTCTCTTCACAGTAAATGAAACGAAAATCTATGACGCTAAAGATGAAATCTTGATTTACCTCAAGGATGTCTCACTCCGGGGGGAACACAATTTATCTAACTTCCTCGCAGCTGCAACAGCCAGCAATTTGCTGAATATCGATTCCAATTCTATTGGTAAAGTTATGAGCTCCTTCCCCGGTGTAGAACACCGAATTGAATTCGTAGATAATCTTGAGGGAGTAGAATTCTACAACGATTCCAAGGCGACGAATGTGGAATCAGTTGAAGTGGCGCTAAAATCTTTTGACAATCCGCTTTTAGTCATAATGGGTGGACTCGATAAAGGGGGGGATTTCAGACAGTTGATACCGTTTATGAAGTCGAATGTAAAGAAGATCGTACTCGTTGGAAAAGCGGCGGGAATAATTGCTGAAGCATTTTCAGGAGTCGTTCCAACCCAAAATGCCAGAGATATTTATTCAGCAGTGCAAATTGCCTTCCAGTTGGCTCAATCCGGAGATGTGGTGCTTCTCTCACCCGGATGCGCAAGTTTTGATCAGTTTGAGAATTTTGAGGAACGAGGTAAGGCATTCAAAGCTGCAATTGCCAATCTGAAGAGGACAGCATCATGAGTGTCATAGTCTCTTCAAAAAAATATGACCGCCCTCTACTTATTTTAACAGTACTGCTTCTGATCATTGGAACGATAATGGTTTTTAGCGCAAGTACAAATATTTCAATGGAAAAATATGGTAATGGAACACATTATTTCTGGAAGCACGCTTTTAGAGTCTTAGYTGGATTAGCTGCCTTGTTTGGCGCTATGTTTATGGATTACCGCCTTTTAAGGAGAGCAGCCGTACCTCTCATTATCGGTGCAATTGTGCTGTTAATCATCACAAAACTATCATATGTCTTAAGGGGTATTGATGCACCGGCTCGGTGGCTGAGACTGGGAWCGTTTTCTCTGCAAACTTCTGACATTGCACGATTTGCTGTAATTGTCTATCTCGCCGCATATATTGACCGGAAGCGGAATCAACTCAGCAGCTTCACCAATGGATTTCTCCCTCCTATTATATTAATTGGAATCATCATGGCATTGGTCATTATTCAGCCTGACTTCAGTACTGCATTAGTGATTGGTGTTATTACTTTTATTATGCTCTTTTTAGGAGGCGCCAAGGCCTCTCATCTCGCTGGAATTGTCCTTGTAGCTAGTGCAATCTTGATTCCCGTATTATTCCTTGCTGAATACAGAGTTTACAGATTGACTTCCTTTGGAGATTTCTCCACCAGCTTGGTTGGAAAGAACTACCAGCTTCAGCAGTCATTGATTGCTCTGGGGAATGGCGGTATTACCGGTGTTGGACTGGGAGAAAGTATCGGRAAGAATCTCTTCCTCCCTGCTCCACACACTGATTTCATCCTCTCCATCATCGGTGAAGAGCTCGGTTTTCTAGGTGTCTTTGTGGTTATTACGCTGTTCTTGGTACTTTTTCAACGAGTCATCACGATTTCAAAAGGGTGTACAGATGTTTTTGGCATCCTACTAGGACTAGGCTTCTCAGTAAAAATTATTCTTTACGCGTTCATTAATGCAGCTGTGGCTTCCGGTCTGCTGCCAACTACCGGATTACCTGTTCCATTCATAAGCTTCGGCGGTACAGGGTTGGTTATCAATTTAATGACAATAGGTATTTTGCTGAATATTTCCATGGCGAAGCGTAGAGCCAGACCCCCAAAATCATCAAGGATTCTCTTTGCAAGATAGACAATTAAAAGTGATTATCGCAGGAGGAGGAACGGGAGGTCATCTCTTCCCTGCCTTTGCCATTGCCGACGCTCTGAAAGAACGAGAAGAAGGAGCTGAAATTCATTTTGTAGGCTCAAAACACGGCGTGGAACTTCGTCATTTTGAAAAACGGGAAGAAGACCACACTCTCCTTAACATTCGCGGATTTCAGCGTGGCACATCACTGCAGGCAGTCGGCAGAAACATCCTGTTCCCCTTTCGCTTTTTGTCGTCTCTCATCCGCTCCAGAAAGCTAATGCAAAGATTCAATCCCGATGTAGTCGTGGGAACAGGCGGTTACGCCAGTGGATTGCCTCTACTGACTGCAATAAAAAAAGATATCCCAACTCTTATCCATGAGCAAAATTCTTATCCCGGCTTTACTACCCGATGGTTGGCAGATCGAGTTGATTCTGTCTGCATCAGTTATAAAGACTCCRAGCGTTATTTTAAAAAAAAAAGTGCATTCTCACAGGAAATCCTGTCAGAAAGGAGATTTTGAATATGTCACGTGAGAATGCCAGGGAAATTCTTGGGTTCAGTAGTGACAAACCCGTCGTTGCCGTCATTGGAGGAAGTCAAGGTTCACGTGCMATCAACGATRCATTTAGAGAAGCACTACCGCTGCTGCGGGAGAATCAGGATATCCACATCTTCTGGCAGACCGGTCAATACCAATACGAAGCTTTGCGGGATTTTGCCCAAGACAACATCAYAATTGTTCCATTCACCGACAAAATGGGAGCCGTTTATTCAGCCGCAGATCTCATTATTTCCAGAGCCGGAGCGATGACATTGTCAGAAATCACAGCTTGCGGTAAGCCGTCGCTTCTCATCCCATTCCCCGGTGCCGCGGCTGATCATCAGACAAAAAATGCTGAATCCCTGGCGGAAAAAGGTGCTGCAAAAGTTATCCCAGAAGTTGAGTTGACGTCCGACAAGCTCGCCGAAGAGACTGGTCGTCTTCTCGCGGATGCGGAACTTCTTGGTAAAATGGCAAATGCGGCTCGTGATGCAGCRATATTGGACGCTGCCGATCAGATTGCAAATGAAATCATAAGGTTAGCCCAAGCATGATGTTTGGCAAAGTCAAAAATGTCTTTTTCGTTGGTATTGGCGGTATCGGCATGAGCGGAATCGCAGAACTGCTGCTCAATTCAGGATTCGGAGTAGCCGGTTCCGACTTGGCTCCATCAAAGATCACTGATAATCTGGCCCAACGGGGAGCAGTTATTTACAGCGGTCATGCTGCTGAGAATCTTGGAGAAGCTGATGTGCTCGTTTACTCCTCTGCCGTGAATAAGGAAAATCCTGAGGTCATAGAAGCAAGAAATCGGAATATCCCTGTGATCTCCCGGGCAGAAATGCTGGCAGAGCTGCTTAAACTTAAACCGACTTCAATAGCTGTGGGCGGAACCCACGGAAAAACAACTACGACTTCTCTCCTTGGCACTGTTTTGACGGAAGCTGGGCTTGACCCTACTCTCGTYGTAGGCGGCATAGTTAAGAGTCTCAATGTGAACGCAGTTYTGGGGAAAGGTGACATTATCGTRGCGGAAGCAGATGAATTCGACCGGAGTTTTTTGCACTTGACACCCACTTACGCTATTATCACAACCGTTGATCACGATCACATGGAGTGCTACGAAGATGAGAATGACCTCATCCACTCTTTCGCACAATTCGCAAACGCTGTCCCCTTTTACGGGGCCGTTTCAGTCTGCATGGATGATCCGCTGATTAAAAAAGTGATTCCTCTGATTTCTCGTCCTTTGCTGACAAGCGGTCTTTCAGATGATGCAGATTTCACTGCWAATAACATACGATATGAGGAAGTATCTACCACATTTGACGTTCTGCAAAACGGAACGATTTTAGGAACTGTCACTCTACAAATTCCCGGACAGCACAATGTGACGAACGCTTTAACAGTTATAGCACTTTGTCTGGAAATTGGAATGGAGATGGATGTAATCGCTAAAGGAATGAATTCTTTTACGGGTGTACGGCGGAGGTTTGAGATAAAGGGTGTTTTCGATGAAATAATGGTTGTTGATGATTATGCTCACCATCCAACTGAAGTAAGTGCCACATTGAAAGCCGTTCGCGAAGGTTGGAACCGACGAATCATAGCAGTTTTTCAACCTCACCTTTTCTCGCGAACTCGGGATTTTTTTCATGAGTTCGCTACTGTTCTCACCATGGCCGATTGCATCGTTATTACCGATATTTATCCAGCCAGGGAAAAACCGATTGAAGGGATCACTGGAAAACTAATCGCAGACAAAGCAGCATCCCTTGGGCACGATGAAATTCATTGGATTCCAGATAAAACTGAGATTCCTATCACACTTCAAGAGATTGCCAAATCCGGAGATATTATAATCACTATGGGCGCAGGCGATATCTGGAAAATGGGTGATGAGTTTATCACACTAATGGGACAGGAAACTGTAACGGCTTAATGTGTCTAAATCAGACAAAATCGATGCRGCAGAAAAATTGGAGGAAATCATGAATGGTGAATTATTAATGCATGAACCGATGGCAAAACATACGACCTATGGAATTGGCGGACCGGCACTGGCTTATTTYCACCCTGCCAATGTAGATGATCTCGTTGTCATTTTAAAAACAGCAGATGAAAAATCAATTCCAATCTTCTTCGCAGGATCTGGTTCCAACTTACTAGTGAGCGATGATGGTTTTGATGGTTTTGTTATCAGTTTGGCCAAATATTTTCGAAAGTTAGAATTTAATGATAAACACGTTCTGGTAGAGAGTGGTGTCATGATGGGACGTCTAGTTAAGGAGTGTATCAGCCGGAAATTATCCGGAGTAGAAAGCCTCATAGGTGTTCCCGGAACAGTTGGTGGAGCCATCAGGATGAATGCGGGGGCATATGGCCATGAAATTTCAAAATCACTCGATAAACTCAAAGTAGTGACTATGACTGGGGATCTGAAAGAATATGGCAGGGATGAAATAGACTTCGACTACAGATATTCATCTTTGCAGGATGATGAAATCCTGGTCTCTGCTATATTCGAATTCGAGGAAGGAAAACGAGAAAAGATTCAAGAATTGAGGAGCCTGGCAAGTGAGAGCAGAAAAAAATCTCAACCTCTAAAGTTCAGATCCGCCGGAAGTGTGTTTAAGAATCCAACAGGCGGTAACTCTGCAGGATATTACATTGACCAAGCAGGATTAAAAGGAACCCGTTCAGGAAATGCTGAAATTTCTACAAAACATGCGAATTTTTTTGTCAATCACGGTGGTGCATCTTCAGAAGATATTTCTGAATTGATACGGTTGGCCAAAATCGCTGTTCGGGAACAGTTCAATATCGAACTTGAATTGGAGATAAAAACACTCGGCTTCCCGCCAAACCATTTTGATGCATGAAACTATTCACTAGAAAAAAGATCTACCGAAAAGTGAGAAAAAGACGACTTTGGAATCGTACCACTGTTATCTCTTTATCAGGCAAAACTTTAGCATTGATTTCTGTAACCTTTTTGATAGTTACAGCTGTTTGGTGGGGCAATCTAACCAATCAATTCAAATTGAAAGCAATCCAATTCTATGGAAATAATTATCTAAATGAAAATGATTTGCTCTACTGGTTAAGTATATCTGAATCGTATGACCTTACCCAACTCGACCTACAGAAAATTCAAGATAGGCTCAAGGAACATCCTTATATCAAAACAGTCCGAGCAAGCCATAATTATCCATCAATTCTGCGTATTGAAATAATGGAACGTAAACCCATAGCCTACTTGAATCACAAACCATTTTATCTGGTGGATGGAGAAGGTGTAATACTTCCTCTTAGTCATGGCAGGATAGAATTTGATGTGCCTTATCTTTCAGGGTTCAACTCYAACCCTCAGCTGTATCCTGAAGGTAATAAATGCCTGTCTAATAAAGTAATAGAAGCTCTCGATTTTCTAATGATCGCTAAAAACGATTTCCCGGACCTTTATGAGGACATGTCGGAAGTCCTCATAAATCCACAAGATGACTTCGTAGTGCTTCTTTCTAAGCGTCCAACAAAGATAATTCTCGGGTCAGAAAATCTTACCGAACGGATAATAATCCTGGAAGAATTCAAATCCACACTTAAAAATATCCGTACGTTACATGATTATAAATCAATTGATCTTCGCCATCGGCGACAAATAATAGTGAAGGAATGGGTATGAGGAAATTAACTATTTCTCAAGATCGAGGAATTTTAGTCGGTCTCGACATCGGAACTACTAAGATCTGCTGTATCATTGCTCAGCAAAGTACCAACGATGGCTTGAAACTGCTAGGAGCTGGAATTGGTTCTTCTGCAGGAATTGATAAGGGTATGGTAGTCAATATTGAAGAAGCTGTGGACTCTATAGAGTCGGCGGTTAGTAAAGCTGAGAGTATGGCTGGACAAAGAGTAAACAACGCTTATATAGGAATTTCAGGTGATCATATACGAGGCATCAATACTCAAGGAGCTATTGCCATTTCGAAAAATGGGCACAGTTCAGTCTATGATCATGAAATCACCAATCAGGATATCAATAGAGCACTGGAATTAGCACGGGCAGTCTCCCTCCCAATTGACCGGGAAATCCTCCACACTTTACCTCAAGAATATATAGTGGATGATCAGCGGAATATTAAAGACCCATCAGGAATGGTCGCTAGGCGCTTAGAAGCTAAAATCCATCTTGTGACTGGTGCAATTACCGCTGCAAAAAACATGAGAAAATGCGTAGAAGAAGCAGGAATTGATGTGAATGCATTGATTTATCAACCTCTCGCTTCAGCAGCGGCGACATTGGAGCCGACTGAAAAAAAATTGGGTGTAGTACTCGTAGACATTGGTGGCGGAACAACGGATGTTTCTGTTTTCTACAACAGTGGAGTACGACATTCAGCGGTCATTGCTTTAGGAGGCAATAATATCACAAATGATATAGCTATGATGCTAAATGTATCACTCGATGATGCCGAAGATATAAAGATAAAATACGGTTCCGCCAAAGCTGCAATGGCTTCCACGGATCTAGAATTTGAGCTTTCTCATCAAGCTGGAGAAGAACCTCGTATAATCTCTGAACACGAAGTATCACGTTATGTTGAAGCGCGCATGGAAGAAATGTTTCAATTAGTAAATAGAGAAATTCTTCGGGCCGATGTGGAAAGTCCGATCAGTTTTAGTATCGTCCTCACTGGTGGAGGGGCACTATTAAAGAATATCACCAGCCTGGCAGAAGAAGTGTTAGGTGGACGGGTAAAGATTGGTATTCCAAAGGGATTGAACAGCCTTGTTGAAGTAGCGGCCAGTCCTGTTTATGCCACTGCCATCGGACTTATCCAATATGGTGAACAAATCGCAGCGGAATTCAACATCGGGAATAGAGAAAAATTTACAGGTGACAGAACTATCACAAAGTTAAAACATTGGTTTGCTGGAATGTTTTAATCAGCAAAACATAATGAGAGAACAATTTCAAAGCCAAGCGGGAACCAAAATAAGGAGGAAATGACATGTTGTTTGAATTCGACGCACTAACAGATCAACAAGCAAAGATCAAAGTAATCGGGGTAGGTGGAGCTGGAGGAAACGCCATCAACCGGATGATCGCCTCGGGACTGAACGGTGTTGAGTTTGTAGCCATCAATACAGACGCTCAAGATCTGGAGAATAATAAAGCTGAGATTAAAATCCAGATAGGAAAGAATCTCACTAAAGGTCTGGGAGCAGGTGCCAAAGCGGATATCGGGCGGGCGGCCATTGAGTCCGAGAAGGAATCCGTAGCCAACATCCTCGAAGGGGCAGATATGGTATTCGTCACTGCCGGCCTGGGCGGAGGGACTGGTACAGGAGCCTCTCCGGTRGTCGCTCAAATTGCCAGAGAGTTAAATGCTCTTACGGTTGGAGTGGTGACAAAACCGTTCAACTTTGAGGGTCCTAAGCGGAAGAACCGTGCCTCATCAGGGCTTGAGGAATTGCAGAAAAATTGCGATACTCTCATAGCAATCCCAAATCAGAAACTCCTCTCGATAGTTGATAAGTCAACGACAGTTGTTGATGCGTTTAGAATCGCAGACTCGATCCTATTCGAAGCGACAAGAGGAATTTCTGATCTGATAAACGTCCATGGATTGATAAACCTCGATTTCGCAGATGTTAATACTATTATGCGGGAAATGGGTGAAGCCATCATGGGAACGGGAGTCGCTAGTGGTGAAGAACGGGCAGTTCTGGCATCTCAGCAGGCTATCTCCTCCCCACTTCTGGAGGAAGTCAATATCAGCGGTGCACAGGGCGTGTTGGTTAATATTACTGGCGGAGATGATCTTACATTGATGGAAGTAGATGAAGCGACATCAATCATCTTCGAAGAAGCAGGCCAAGATGCCAATATCATCTTTGGCGCGGTAATTGATCCTGCAATGACAGATGAAATACGCGTTACAGTAATTGCGACCGGTTTCGGTAAGTTTATTCCCGCCGGGAAGCGAACGGAAAACCTCGAAGGTGATATTCCAACTGAGAGAGAAATAGAAGCTATTAACGTCCGAAATACGTTCAACCTTCCCACTCATGAGAAGAAATTGGACGAACCTGTCGAAATCAACAGAGAAACAAACCTCCCTGTTGATCCCAATAAACTAAAAGAGGATGACTTCGACATACCTGCCTTTCTTAGGCAGAGACAATAACAGTCTCTATCTCAAAAATAAAATCCCGCTCACATTGATTGTGGCGGGATTTTATTTTTGAAAAAGTTACCGAGTGCTTAGACTGCCTTTACTACCTTTCCTGAGCGGATACAAGACGTACAGACTTGAATACGTTTAACCGAACCGTTAATATTAGCTTTTATCCGCTGTAGATTGGGTAGCCACCGACGGCGYGACTTATTATGAGCATGACTCACWTTATTACCGACTGCCGGTTTCTTACCACATATTGCGCACATCTTTGCCATAGCTAATTCCTTCTTTATTTTAAGTTCAGAAAGCGCGCAAATTTAGTGCTAGAGTGGGAATTGTCAAAAGGAAGAATAAAGATGTATTTGGCAATGAATGTTAGTTAAAACTACTTCAGCAAGATCATCTTGCGAGTCTTGGAATATGAACCTGCCTGCAGATGGTAAATATAGACACCCGCTCCAACAAGATTACCAGCGCCGTCTTTACCGGGCCATTGGACAGAGTAGTATCCAGCCTCTTGTCGTACGGATACGAGTGACCTTACACTCCTGCCTAGAATATCGTAGATCATGAGATTCACATAGGCATTCTCGGGAAGATCGTACAAGATTGTAGTAACGGGATTGAACGGATTGGGATAATTCTGATAAAGGGCATAAGTCTCTGGTACAGCTTTGACATCAAGATGCATGGTACCTCCGCTGACAAACTGACCATCTTTTTCGAGGAACAGATACGACACCAGAAGCTGTAAATCGTGCCTATTAGCTGATTCAGCCGTAAAACTTATATATCTTTGACCATTTGTAGTAAAGTAGCCGCATTCGGCGAGAATCGTACCTGTCTCCACACTCTTGCGGCTGAGCATTATCCTCTCTTCTGAAAACTCTCCGGCAATAAGCTCCAYATCTGCCGCAGATTGTGGATACTGCAGAAAAACCTGCCCCGCCACTGCACCCTCAGGAAATGCGAAGAGAAGATCTCTGCCGGACTGCTGAAACTCCAAATGCGGCCCAAAACTCTCGCGGGCCAAGAACTGTACCAGGTTGGATTGATGGTACCAGTTCCACATGCGGGTGAAGGTCATAATATCACGGAGATCATAAATGCCATCCTGCGTGGGGATCAAATGGGGGACGCTGCCGCTGACAGGACCAAGTTCGTAGCTGAAATCACTATTCGTCCAGCTGCTAATGAAATCGGCCAGGTCGGTGACATCCACGGCGAAGTCGCTGTTGTAATCAGCCAACAGGTAGGTGGTAAATGACAGCACCTTGTCTGAAGTCACGTTCCCCGCCCAATCGGTGATACCGCTCATGGTCAGGGTAAGTGTATCCAAGGATCCATACGGATCAGAGATCGTTACAACGATACTTGTATCGACTTCGGAATAGACAGATTGCACGGWCATGCTCGRGTAGGCCAAYGACGWAATGGATGCAGTCCCGGCGCTGGTCAGCGGCTGGGAGAAGTGGACTGTGATCTGCTGGTCAGAGGCATCAAGAGTAACTGAAGTGTCAGGAGTCATACGAGTAATTGCGGCTAACTGAGGTATGCCCATTAATTCATCAGAGAAAGCACCTTCGTTACCCGGAATGTCTGTGGCCGTTACTCTCAGATAGTAGGGCGCTCCATCCTGGAATCCCTCGACAAACGCCTCGGCCTCACTGGACTCAATTTGAAGTACTGCAGTTGTCGGTTCCGGCTCTGTTCCGGCATATACCGTGTAAAAGGCGAAGTCTTCCTCCGGACTGGGATCCCAGATTAGCCTTATCCGTTCGCTGGAGAAGAATCCCACAAGGTTCTGTGGTGCGACTGGTGCAGACTGGTCCACCAGAACGCCATCACTTATTACTGTGGGACCGATATTCTCAACGCTGTCGACACCACGGACGTGAAGTTGATAGACGTGATCCACCGTCAGCTCCAGATCGGTGAGGACAACTGAAGTGTCTAGCCCTGCGTCAGTCCACAACAAGTAGTAATCTGCGTCAGTTATATCATAGAGGGCATATTCGTGGCGATTGAGGCCGGAGATTCCATCTGTAAACAGGGACCAATAGCCCTGGTAGTAATCGGTATAGTTCTGGCGATCAATATCCGTCGAATCACCATCAACAGCCCAGTAGCCRTCAGGACCGGTATGATCMGYMGTGATKCCATCTGTGGTKAYTAWWCCRGAAACATTRWMMACATTATCTGTKRCMCGGACAGAGACGTAGTAAGTTTCTTCATCTTCAAGCGAGAAAGAAACATCTGTGATTGAATTGTCCTCACCTGTGGAGGTCCAGTCCTTGACATCGGTAGCACCGGGTGAGGTGCCCACAGCATATTCATAGAACTGGATGCCGCTTACCGTGTCAGCAAAACCCGACCATGACGCTACCWGAGTTGTGGCTGATCCTGTAAACTGTTCWTCGTCGGTTGTTCCGTCGATTACTACGCCCGTGATCGGCGGATAGAGGTCAACGGTTATGCCGTCGCTGGTAGCGGTTACTGAACGGTTACCAGCCAGATCAAAGGCTCTCAAGCTGACGTAGTAGGTAACGGCGTGGTCGAGGCTAAGCTCTGTGACAACAGCATTGGTATCAACTCCCACATTTATCCATTCCACAGTGTTGGAGTCTCCGGGAATGGTACCCACGGAGAATTCGTAGAACGCCAGTTGCGGCTCATCACTGGGCGGCCAAAAAACCGCAAGGGTATCGGGTGAACCCTGATAATCAAGATCTCCGGGGAGCCCCTCAACGGGCATACCCACCATCGGTTCAAAGAGATCTACAGTAATTCCATCACTGGAAGAAGCCACTGAGACATTACCCACATTGTCTATGGCATGGACAGAACCGTAGTAGGTAACTTCGTTTTCAAGCACCAATCCCGAATCTGTCGTCATCGAATCCAAACCTGCATTTGTCCAGGGAACTACGTCAACACCACCCGGTGAAGATCCAAAGGCATATTCATAGTATTGAAGACCGCTGATTGTATCTAAGAATCCTGACCAGGACAACATTAAGGTATTATCACTTTCTGTCCAGTTTTCATCTTCAGTCAAGCCATCAATTACCGACCCCGGCACGGGTGCAGAGTGATCCGTGATCACACCGTTTGAGGTTACTGTCAACGATACATTATTCACCAGATCCACAGCCCGCACTGACTGGAAGTAAGGTGCGGCATGATCCAAGGTCAGATCAGCAGCAGTAGCCGTGGTATCCATACCCACAGATATCCAGAAATATATATCACTCTCCCCGGGTAGAGAACCAACAGCATATTCGTAGAACTGGATGCCGCTTAAGTTATCAGAAAAGTCGGTCCACGAGGCTATAAGGGTGTTGAGAGAGCCGGTGAAAGCGGCATCTTCTGTGGTTCCATCAATCACTGTTCCCAGTGCTGGAGGGGTCAGATCAATGGTAATTCCATCTCCGCTTAGGACCTCTGAAATGTTACCGGCACTGTCGTAAGCCCTGACAGATGCAAAGTAGGTAACTCCCTCAGAAAGAGAGAGAGAAGTTTCGAAGGCGTCTGTTTCCAGCCCTGCATCAGACCACGCTACCACATCCGAACCACCCAGAGTCGACCCCACGGTATACTCGTATTGTACTATGCCTGAAGCATCATCACTGCCCTCCCAGCCAATGGTGAAGGTTGTATCACTCCCCTGGTAGTCCTCGTCCTGATCGGCAGTTCCTTCGTACACAGCGCTTATGACCGGTGGGATGGTGTCAACAGTGACTCCGTCTGTTGTGGCAACATCAGAGACATTATCTACCAGGTCCGTAGCACGCACACTCACAAAATAAGTAACCTCGTTTTCCAGGTCCAGCTCATCATTAGTAACATCTGTGGTACTATCTACGTCTGTCCACTCAATAACGTTAGTACCGCCGCTTGTTGTCCCCACGGCGTACTCGTAGTACTCAATACCGCTATAGGCATCACTGAAACCGCTCCAGGCGGCTGAGAGCGTGGTCGTGGAAGATGTCCAATCTACATCGCTGTCGGTACCATCTATGACTGTTCCCGCTACAGGATTGGAGACATCGAGGCCGAAGCCATCTGAACTGGCTTCATCACCCAGATTACCGACAGCATCGRTGGCTCTAACATTAACGTAGTAAGTGGRACCTTCATTGAGRCTGACGCTMACTGTGAGACCAGAATCAAGGCCCGCTGATGTCCAGTTCACCACCTGAGTTTCACCGRGATTTAAGCCAACTGACAATTCGTAATAGGCGATACCACTTAAGGTGTCAGTAAAGCCTGACCAATTAGACGTAATCTGATAATTTATATTGATCCAATCCACATCGGTGGAATCACCRTCGGAGACCTCGCCGGCGAATGGACYCTGCTGGTCTATGGTAATACCGTCGCCGGAGGCGATCTCAGAGATATTCCCGGCCATATCCACTGCCCTGACGCTGGCGTAGTAAGGGACACCCTGATCCAGTGAGAGACCTGTGAGGGTATAACTGGTGACACTGCCCACRTTGGACCAYGGMACWRYGGAACTRTCTCCAGCGRCTTCRCCCAGGGATACTTCGTAGGAGCCGATATCTCTTGGATTGAATTGTGACCCCTTTCCTTTTAATCTTGATGGATTGTCTTCTCCTTTTTTACCTCCACCTGGCTGCTTAGACAAATCGTCCGATGCCGTCCAGGCGAGAATCAGGGAAGTTTCATCATACTGGTAGTCGAGGTCTTGTTCCGCGGAACCTTCAAAGACGGAGGAGATCACCGGGGCGGTAGCATCTACTGTTATTCCGTCGGAAGTAACCGGAGTTGATGTGTTTTCCGCACCATCTGTGGCTTTTACGCTAACGTAGTACGTGGTACCGCCTTCGAGCTCCAATCCCGTAGTATCAGCATAGGTATCTATTCCCACATCGGTCCAYGAGACCACATCACTTCCTCCAGAGGTTGTGCCTATGGCGTATTCGTAAGCGCTAATATCGCTGGTCAGGTCTGAGAACCCGCTCCAATGAGCGGAAAGATCGGTGGTGGAATTGGTCCAGTCGTCGTCACCTTCTCCTGCACCATCGTAGACACTCCCAGCTACGGGCGGGGTTAGATCATAGGTAAATGTATCCTCGCCGAGCTCACTCTGCACATTGGCTACGTTGTCCGTGGCCCGGGAGAAGACGGTATAAGAGTTACCATCGGTTAGGTTGACACTGTTCAGGCTGTAGCTCCAGCTGTCTGTACCGACAGTTGTGAGCCACGTTTCACTGCCGCCCCAGGTGAAGCCGCCCCACCAGGCATTATCGCTGGAGCGCTGGATGGAGATCTCCACGGAAGCCAGTCCGGAAGTAGAATCGCCAGCTGTACCGGAGATAGATGAKGTGTTGTCCCAGTTGATGCTGTTGTAGAAGTCCCGTTCGATGAGGACTTCAGAGTATGCGGGAGAGGAATCGAAGATAAAGGTATCGGTAGCGTAGCTGGTCTCCACGTTTCCGACGCCGTCCGTGGCTCTGACATRGACGATGTACGAAACGGTGTCKGTGAGCGCATCTGGGGAAAKATCGTACTGCCACTCCGTGGTCCCCTCAACAGTCAGCCACATTTCGTCACCAGTCCAAGCGCCGCCTGACCAATACAACTGATCAGACTCGCGGGTGATTTTTACTTCTACGGCTGCAATACCTGAATAAGCATCGTCGGCCGTACCCTGGATGGGTTGASCCGACTCCCACCCGCTGGAACTGTAGTAGTCTTCAGCAATGGCAAAGTTGCTGTTTGGCTGAGAGATGTCGTATATAAATGAATCGGTTCCGTAGGAGGTCTCCATATTCCCCACGTTATCCACTCCCCGGGAGCGTACTTCGTAAGCGATGCCATCGCTGATATTGGCTGAACTGAGCTCGTATGTCCACGTCTCAGTACCGAAGGCGGTRAGCCACTGTTCAGAACCGACCCAATCGGACCCGCTCCAGTAATAGTCATCGCTGGTACGGAAGATGGTGATCTCTAGCTGTGAAATTCCTGAATTGCTGTCAATGGCTGTTCCCTGGATCTGGTTAACGGAGTCCCAGCCTGCCGAATTGAAGTAATCTGCCTGAATATCAACGATAGAATTGGGAGGTTCTGTATCGACGATTACGCCGTTAGTGGAGGAGAYAGTGGAAATRTTWYCGGCRAAGTCTTTTGCACGGACGGATATGTAATAAGATACTGCATGATCAAGATCCAKTCCTGTCTTTGTCCATGAGTTCACATCGCCAACCCAGGTCCAGTCAACCATATCTGTTCCGCCGGAGGATGTACCGATTGCCACCTCATACCCCTCAATGCCGCTGACGGCATCGCTGAATCCGCTCCAGTTGGCAGACAGGGTTGTATCC
>NVVH01000062.1 GCA_002402135.1 Fidelibacterota bacterium
TGATTCCGGCATTGGCGGAACCCCAGTCACCAGCTTCTGTTCCATCGGATATCCATACCTGACCCGATGTACCAGCTGATGTGATAAAATATTCATTGTGCTCTACCTTGCTCGCAGACAAGGTGCCATCTGAAAGGTCATCCAGGTCCGCATCCGCTGCTTGATATTGGGACAGATCTGGCTTATTTGTAAGATCATCGTAGTCACCTGTAGTGGCAACAGCAGACAGATCTGATGTAAGAGTATAACTGCCCAATGTATCATTTGTCGCATAGGCGGATAGATCAGGTGTGTTCGTCAGATCATCATAATCTCCCGTAGTCGCAACAGCAGACAGATCTGATGTRRGAGWATAACTGSCCAATGWATCATTTGTSGCATAGGCGGATAGATCCGGTGCATTTGATAGATCATTATAATCACCAGATGTGGCGACTGCACTCAGGTCACCTGATAACGTGTAACTATCAAGGGTATCACTAGTGACATAAGATGACAGATCTGGCTTATTTGTAAGATCATCGTAGTCACCGGATGTAGCAACAGGTGCCAGATCTGATGTCAGCATATAACTGCCCAATGAATCATTTGTGGCATATCTGTCTAAATCTGGCAAACCATCTAGGTCATTATAGTTTCCACCTTGTGTATATTTAGCTGTATCGGAAACCATTGCATAAAAGACGGATGTCATTTCCTGACGAGGCGACAATGTGGTTCCATTAATATCAATTTCCAGATATGCTTCATTAGGAATGGTTTCGATTGGAACTGTCTCACCAAGGGTCGCACTGATAATCCCGTCATCAATAATAACATCTTGGACTTCTTCCCAAAACGGAGTCTCACCGTCTATATCTGAATAAAGCCTGAACGTAACCTGGTACGTTCCATCTTGTACCGCCCGACCATTGACCTTGGTCAGCAGTCCCTGATAGGATAAGTGCTTGGGCACCCTACCATCACGGGTTTCTGATTTGTTATTGATTTGTCCCACGAGATCCGAATGATTAGACAAATGTTGTTGTTTCTGTCCTGTAACCACTGCTGTCATTAAAACCAGGATGTAGATTAGCTTATTCATGATCAACTCCTCCAGCTATTTTTTAAAATGATAATTGAATTTTTATTTATTCCTAAGGGATACTCGGAAAATCCGGTGGCAGATCTAACGATCCCCCACCATCAAGACTTGCGGATATGCCCTGATTGATTAGGATGAGCAGCAGAGCGAATAGTATCGGGTGTTTCCTGATATATGCAGAGATACGGCGATTGCGTTCTTGCAACAGTGCCCCAAACGTTTTTTTCTCTTTGGGTAACTCCAACTTCTCTCTTAKTACATTCGAYACAGTTGCACGAATATCCGGMTCCAGACCATAGACTCCATTTTTTCCTATGATATATTTAGGGCTATTTATTTTTGTTTCTGTACGCCAGTGGAATACGCGCTCCAATGCTATCCTCTGGATCTGATGTTTTAGGGGCTGGGTAATAAAAATTTTGGGATTTGGCCCCTTAGAGACTCGCAGGTCACTGATTCCTTCAACTTTATTATTTATTCCAAACAGGGTGGTAATCATCCCCTCGCTGTCTACTCTGCGTACCAGGCCAAACTTTTTATCACCAATATATAATTGGTCAGCACTATCAAAATCAATTGCTACMGGTAAACCTAGAAAAGAATCAGTCGCTTTAATATTATYCTTGACCATGTTATCTGTTTTTTYCATACCGGCAWAGGGCACCACRGTGGAATCATTGATAACCCGGAACACCCTATTTGTTGAAGGGCTGACAACAAAAAGGTTATCCTTACTGTTCACAGCAATATCCCGGATTCCATTAATTACACTTGGTTGAAGAACGAGACTGACTCTATWATCCTTGTCAAGCTTTACAACACTGTCATTCCCCTCATACAACACATAAATATCACCGCCCGGTCCAACCCTGATTTTTGTTGGGAACAGTGGCTGATTCTGCTTGATGCTGCCGTCCTTATTAGTTTCTGGAGTTAATAAAGATACATATTCTTTACCCAACTTAGAAAATAAGCGGTGATTATCTCTATCAGAGATGTAGATTAAACCCTTGGGACCAATGTCGATCCCAGATGGGTGGAGAAGTTGTCCCAATGCCAGATTTCTTGTCAGGGTAGAGGCCTGTTGATTAATATTTAATTCATACACAGCTTGATCATTCGCTGCCGCTATTAAAAGTGTACCATTCTCAGCCACAGCCAGCGCTTCAGGATAATGTAATTTTTCAGACGCATCCGGATCCAGCACAACAAGGGATGATGTCCAAACCCATATGGGATCATTATTCAAATGCTGGGATACACTAAAAAAATGGACTTCCAGCTCAGAATATTCATTAATGCCCCAGCTCAGCACCTGGCCTACACCTTCCAGTAAAGCATTCTCTGCTGCACAGGAATCACTCTTACAATCAAAATTATAGTATAAGACAGTATCGACAAGTTCGTGAAACATCARCGTGTCTAAGGTAATTAATGTGTCGGTGGTTTYTTTCTTWTTATTGATCAGCGTGTCAGATTYAAACCTTATGMGTTCAACAAGCTTATTAATCCTTATGGAATCAGGAATGAAGCGGTTAGGATTCATTACATCTTTCAGRCCCAACTCTAGGATTTCATCATAAATAATYCCACTGATAATTTCTACTTCCATAGGCTTGAGTTCACCCCGGTTTAYCGGCTGGATCGAAATGAAATTTTCATTGATCTTTGATTCAGTAATTTGTGGTTGCTCTTTTTCCAAAAGAATTGGTTCAACACTAGCTACAATATCCGGTGAACTGAAATCCACCATTCCTTCCACAACACGGTCATCTTCACCCTCATTTTCCGCTAGGTCAGCAAACGTGATCTCAAACTGGACCTCTCCCTCTGGATCTGTAACAGTTGTGGTATAATCTGCGCGAAACTGATCACTATTAATAGTTGATATACTAGTATCTTGGCCCATAATAGTAACAGTAAGACCACTGCCCTGCTGGAAAGACCAAGCGGAAGTGAGATCCATATTATTTAACACTCCATCATTTCCATTGCCTGATTGGTCGTATGCAATATTCCCGGAACCTTCATTAAATTTCCAGTAGCCTTGCAATCCATCTTCATCGCCAGAAAATTCAGAAGACATGCTGTTTTGGATCTCTTCTTTCGTGAGAGCTCGGTTCCAGATGGTAACTTCATCAATAGACCCTAAATAATGGTTACCATTATTAAATCTTCCWACATATGTAGTTGTACTTTCTAGTTGTATTGGAACACCTGTTGCAGTAGCTATTTGATTTCCATTCTTGTATAATTTCATAGTACCTGATGCAACATTAGGATCATATGTAACAGCGACAAGAAACCATTCTCCAACTACCAGTGCTACATTATCCTTAACAGTACCCCAAGCATTGTTATGCCCTGCTGCCAACTTATAATCATATTCATTAGGAGCCCAAAAAGCATGACCTGTATTTCCAGAAATAATATTATTATTACCACCTCCAGTTTCTCTTTTTACCCACGCAACTTTAGTATATGCTCCTTGGGACACCATATCRCCCAAATCCACATAATCATCCACCCCATCAAAGCTGAGCGCAAAATYAGYAGGGATTTCCTCACTCGAAGKAAAGGKTACACTGATTGAATCATTTACTTTTGCCCATGCGGTGTCAGCATCAAACTGGATTTCCTGGGAGGTGGTTGATTGAGATTGGGTAGCAAGTTCTTTTGATGTATCCACACCAAATAAACTTGTAAGTGATAATGAAAGCGCAAGCACGAGAATTCTGGTCATAATTCTCTCCTTCCTTCTTGGCTATCCGGAAGGTCTAGTTCTATATATTTATTGTAGGTAATAATCTGTTTTAAACTGACCCTTGCTCCTGGCCCAGTATTACCTAGTTCATAGGGTATCGCTGTATCGGTTTTACTATAATTATCTAGAAAGATCATATAATAATCAATTTGGTGATAATGAATTTATAATTATAATACTTTTTTCGAGCCTTTCCGGTGAGTTGAAAAGTTAAGCTTTTTCTTATTCGATTTCCTGTCCAGCTAGGGCCCGCATGGGATGCCCCGTACCGCCGTTTCGATGCATCACAATTTCTGACATGACAGAGAAAAGCTGGTAAAAATTTTACTTAAGCAATACCATCTTYCCGGAATGCCTTAATTTCCCAGATTGAATGACATATAAATAAACACCAGAAGAAACAAAGTCACCGGCATCGTTTGTGGCATTCCACTCAACTGTTTTAAACCCAGTGGATTGTTTTCTGTTAATGAGTGTTTTTACTCTTCTACCTAGCATATCATAAATGGAGATATTTACCCATGCATTATTAGATAAAACATAACTAATKGTTGTTGTGGGATTGAATGGATTGGGGTAGTTATTAAATACCATAAAACCCTCAGGCACCATTGTTAAATCTTCTATAGAAAGCGATGTATTGATAACTCCCRGTGAACCATGACCTTCTGACGCTGACCAGTTTACCCCCAGTGCATTATCCTGAGAAGGATCAATCAATTCAAGTGTTGGCCCGTTTCCATCCGGTTCAACAGGCCATGGATAAGAATCATCGTAATCRACCGCATCCACYAAAATACCACTTGGATCAAATAATCTTATCAATTCTCCGCTACCCTCTAATCCATACCCTAGATCTCCTATGAAGTTGTCAACCTCCGGGAAGAATGTTTGAAATAAATCTGTATTCTCGCATAAAACAATGTATTGGTCTGGAGCGAGAGACACATCTTCAGGAATAGTAAAGACATGATCATCATTTTCATCCTTGAACTCCCAAAGTCCAATGGAAATTGTTTCACTGGTGGGGTTGTACAGCTCGACCCAGTCATCCGGATC
>NVVH01000063.1 GCA_002402135.1 Fidelibacterota bacterium
TAATTAAAATTATCTATATATAGTAATAATTCCTATTACTATGTATTTTTTACATTAAATAATAAAAACTGGTGTAAATTAAACGGAGAATTTTTCATAAAATAAAAAGGAATTAATAATGGTTGATTATAAATGTGAAACTTGTGGAATGGGTGTAACTGGCATGTCTTGCGCCAAATGCGGAGAAGAACTGGTCCATGACCATATTACTCTAGATGATGGTACTCAAGTGAGTGTTACCAAGTGCCCAGATGGTTGCGGCAAGATCAAATCCCCTATGTGTTGTGGTCATGATATGACTTGTGCTGTCTAGAATTAGGTTGTTTTATCAATAAATATCCGAATAGACGTGGGGTATCTTTTTAGTCCGGCTTTTTTTCGGTGACAAAGCTCACAAACGAAATACGTTATTCTTGAATTAATCTATTTACAGTAGTAGACTTCCTTGAATTTTCAGAGTGAAACAAATTYCACAAGGARGGAATAAATGAAAAACTTTGTGAATAGAATAAATATTTTAATAGGACTTCTTTTCCTTTTAATGATTGGTCAGCTATCAGCCGACCCATCCACTTTTGCCATGAGGATGAATGGTCACAAGCATAAYATGGAAGAAGACTATCTGGACCGGGGCATTCAAGAGTGGTATGATATTTTTGCAGATAGCCTTGACCTTGCCGCTATGATGGATAGTATGGTCCAGGAGGAAGGTCTCAGTATCATTGAATTTTCTCGGCCTGAGGATATTACCGTTATCTATGCCGAAGATTCATCCGGTGAATACGAATTTGTCATCGGACTTTCTCTGGATAATTGGGTCGTGGTGGCAGAAGGAGCCGGCTGTATTTTTGATATCGGCATTTCCGGCGTTGGGGCAACGATTGGCGGGACCAGTGAGTTTGGTTYCACCGGTCTRGATGTGAGCTTGGGTGAACCAATACCGCTTGATCCTGTGGTGACTGTGGATGGTTCCGGAGCTTTTTGGTGCAGCGGTATGGAATCCACCGTTCAAGAGGGAGTAGAGGAGATCATCGATGCGTTCACTGACACTCTCCTTGCGGGTTTGGACGAACTCGGCTTGGATAGTATGTTTGTATTTGGAGACCTTCTGGGCGCATTGGGAATCGAGGATGAGGAACTGCTGGCTGCAGCCTTTTCGAGTTTCCCTATGGATTTGGCCATCGTAACGGAGAACGATCCCGAGGAAAATGTTGTTCAGCTTATTTATGATATGAACTTCCTCACGGGTACGAGCACTGATCCTCAAGCGTTTGTGGGAATTGAGCCCGATCCGGTGACCGATTCCCAGCTTGAGATAGGYGGATTCAGCTATCTTTACTGGCAGTTGCAGCGCGGCTTTCACTGGCACGAAGAATGGGATGATACTCAGAGGGTAAATGCTGCCTTCGATATTATGGAATCCCTCAGCATAAACGGCTTCCGTATGGAGACTTTTTGGGGACGTGTTCAGTCTCAGGCATATATTGAAGAGGGYCTTGATCCGGMAGACGTGACTCCGGAAATGATCGACGACTTTCTGGCTGATCCGGAGCATTGGGACGATTCTGAATTTGCCGCCATCTTTGATATCCTGGACAACAGTGCAGCCCGTGGTTTTACTCCCTTCATGGCTATCGGGGTTGGCCACGAAGATCGTCCGCCAAAAAATGCTGATGGTTTGAGAATAGCCCCTGCATCACCTGAATGGGGACTGCCGGAGAATTTTGTGGCGGTACCCGCAGAGACTTATCTTTATAACCTGAAAATCTACGCTCATGCTACGGTACGGAAATACGCCGACTATGTGGACGTCTGGCAGCCGGAAAATGAACTGGATGCCGCTGCTTTCGCCGCCGCTGATCCTGAATGGTGGCGGAAGGGTGACTACTGGCTCGATCGTGGTTTCCGTAATCAGGTGATGGACGTTCTCGTAGAAGCTATTCGGACGGAAGATCCCACAGGACTTATCATCCATGATCTGCACATGCTGGGCTTTATGGAGGCGCTGGAAGACTGGGTGGATGATCTGGACATCATCGGTTTTAACTTTTATCCAAATCAAGCTTGGGCTCTGCCGAACATGGGTTTTTCCATGGGTGAGTACGTCTGGGCTGTCCGTCGTGCATTGGCGGGATTGGGRCACGCCGGCAAACCAGTCTGGCTCATCGAAAGTGGTTTTCCCGCCATTGAGCTTGAAGATCCTCCGGACTCCATCTCACTGGAAGAAGATATGATCTATTTCTCGGAGAATCGCCAAGATAAATACATTTCCGATGCACTCAATTCTGCCGTGGAGAACGGCATCAATGGCTTTTTCTATTTTTCACTGACAGCAGAGGAGGATGAAAACGTAGGTGGCGGAGGAGCCCTGAATACTTACATGCGATTTTCCGGACTCATTCGTAAAGACACCGATGAGCAAAAAGCAGCTTTGGTACCTTTCGCCGACCTTTACAATGAATTGGTTATGGAAGTGGGAATAGAACCGTCTGAATTGACGGTGCCACAGGACTACGTCCTTTATCAGAACTACCCCAATCCGTTTAATCCGACGACTACCATCCGGTTTTCGATTGAAACGCAAAGTGATGTGTTTTTACATATTTACGATATAAAGGGAAGATTGGTGGAGACTTTGGTGACGGGTGAACTGTTGAGTGGTGATCATGCTGTGCAATGGGACGCTTCTGATTATGCCAGCGGTGTCTATTTCGTGCGGCTTACAGCAGGTGARTCTCGGCAGACGAGGAAAATGCTTTTAGTGAAGTAGACTACTTCACTAAAACATAYTATAAAGAAGCATCCGGTAGAAAGATAGTCTGTCGGGTGCTTCTTTTAATTACCACCTCTCACTGTTTAATATTTATTCCTTGTCTGCGTCAAAGATTTCTGGAACATTCACCGGTTATTTTGATTCTAAAAAACAGTTGCAAGACTTCGAGGGACAGACAATATCACTRAAAGAGGTAAAATCAATACCATGAAAATTATTCGTTTATCATTTATTTCACTTTTAATCCTTTTGGCATTCCAGTCTATTGGATCTGCTCAGCATTTCGATCCCAGCCGGATGCCGAAGATCGGCGTCGTTACCGGAGCGGTCATTGATTCAATCACAGGCGATCCGGTTGCCTACGCKTCAGTTTCTCTTATTAGCGAAAGGGAACAGACGGTAGTCACCGGCGGTATTACAGATGATCAGGGCCGTTTCCGCATTGATGAGATCCGTCTCGGTCGTTACGATTTAGCCGTAGAGTTTATCGGCTACGAGAAGACCATCATCGCTGGTATTAATCTCTTTCCTGGTGATGGCGGTGGAATTGAGCAGAATCTAGGCACTATTCAATTGGTTGTGACCTCATTGCAGATGGAACAGCTTGATGTGTATGCTGAAAGTCCGCAGTGGGTTCAGACTATTGACAAACAAATATTTTTTGTGGATCGAAGTCTTACAATTAAAGGTGGCACAGCATCCGATGCCTTAAAAAAGATTCCCAACGTGGATGTAGATATCGATGGTAATATAAGTTTGAGGGGTGATCAGAACGTGACGGTTCTCATTGATGGCAAACCAAGTGGTATGACCGGTGGCGGTCGACGCGCCATGGTGGATAATATTCCTGCAGCTATGATCGATAGGGTGGAAGTAATTACCAATCCCTCAGCCAAATATGATCCGGACGGRATGGGTGGTATCATTAATATTATTCTTAAAAGAGGAATTTTYGAGGGTTTTAACGGTAACTCTTCTTTATCTGCTGGTGAATATGGAAAGTACAGCGCATCGGGTATGGTGAACTATCGGGTGGATAAATGGAATCTTCTTGCGAGCGGCAGTTATCGTAAAGGGAATCGCTATGGTAAAGGGGGAAGACTTTTCGAATATATTTATGATGATTCTGAACTGRATAGTATTACTCAACAGMAAACCTTAAGAAAAAGAATACCTGAAAATATATCCTTTCGTCTTGGTGGTGATTATTATTTGGGAAAAAAGAACACATTTTCTTTAACGACTACATTTGAGAACCATAACAGCCGTAATGAAAATTCTATTGATTATATCCAGCCTGCTATAGGTGAGATTGTTTCCATCGAATGGGATAAAGGTATTAACATGGATTATACTTTTCGTTATGATCGTGACTTTGACCGACCAGAGCAGGATTTGATTGTTGATATAAGTTACAATACAAGCTTGGATGAGGAGATCGAGGAGCAATTCGAGGAAGGTGAAGAAATTTCTGAAGAACATCATCATGAAGAAGATGGTATTCATTCTCATACTGATGAACACAATTCCAATCTGATTCTAAGTACTGATTACACTCATCCCTTTGGTGAAAAAACAGTACTAGAGGCAGGTTTCAAGAGTACGCTTAAGTCATTTAATAGCGATCTGRAATATCNNTTTCTNMCTTATTCCTATAAGTATAACGAGGATGTCCATGCTGCTTACGTTACTATGTCATACAAACTCACAGACAGGTTTGGTATCAAAATCGGAGCACGAGCTGAACAGGTTTATACTAATGCCGAAGTGAGCAAAGAGTCAGCAGCGGAGAATGATTCCACAAATGTATTTACAACTGTCATTAACAATGCTATTGATGAATCACCCTTTGACAATCCGTATTTTCAGATGTATCCAAGTTTATTTTTATTGTACGATATCACTCAAAGTACCAAACTGCAGTTTGGCTATGGTAAACGTGTGAACAGACCTCGTCGGAGGACTTTAAGCCCATTCCCCAGAAATACATTAGATGTAAATCATATTCGAAATGGTAATCCTTTTCTGCGACCTGAATATATTGATGCATTAGAATTCAATTATTTTACCAACACCCGCTTACTCACATTTAATACGGGTTTGGCAT
>NVVH01000024.1 GCA_002402135.1 Fidelibacterota bacterium
CGACAACAATATACTCCGGTTTTCATCAACTGAGATCGGAGAGACTGTWCCYWWTGAYCCWKCCMTGGGTGATGCCGAAACATTCGACAGTGAGATTATCTATCCACGGGTTGAGATTCTTTATAGTCCTGTGCTTTCTTTAGARAATGAAACCAATWTTTATGCTTCCATAGGAAGTGCCAAGTTTGGTCAGTCGAAAGAAAAATCATTTTCATCTTTTTCCTTTAGACTGGAACATCATCTTGGCTCTTATCAATGGCTGAAAGCAGGGTATTCACTTCAGCCTGATTTATATCTTAGGCCTTACCGGGATAATGACGCCATTTTGGATTTGCCTATCCCATGCAGTTTTAGCAACGAAACGATTTTTATCTCTTATAGCCACCCATTGTCCAGATGGATTTGGATGACGATAAAAGCTAAACAGACTTCCCAGTATTATGATTCGCATTTCACTGAATTTRATACAGAAGTAAGATCAGGTTATTTCCGATTCAGCTTTAAACCTGTTAACCAACTACAAACTTCAATTTGGCTGGAAAATGGTAAGGGAGATAATACAACATTTAGTGACGGTTATTTTGCCACGACATTAGATCGTTCATATCTCTTTAATAGAATTGGAGCCAAGATTGAGTGGGTATTAAAACAGCAATCTGCGAAGGTTAAATTCTCCATAGATTATGATAATCGTCTTTATGAAACTGAAAGTGTGGATGATCCTCTGCACAGCGGACGAAGTCACGACGACTTTCGTTATAAGTTGCAGTTAGAAAAGGAATTCATCAACGGTGTATCGGTTGAGGGTGAGATACGATATCGTGAACGGATAGCTGATTCTGAGTTTGAATGGGTAACCGAACTGAAAAGCTTTCGAAAAACTGAGTTCTGGCTTACGTTCAGCTACGAATTTGTTTTAGACCTTTTTTACTAATTATATCATGAAACCACTTATAAAAGATGCATTGGCACTGAGCGCACTCTTATTATGGGGGTGTATTACCCCATCGGAACCGTCAGGAGTCAATGTAGCAAATATGATAACTTTGGAGACGGTGGGATACTGCCGCGATATAGATTTTAATGATTCACTACTTGTAGCCGCCGCCGATCAGAACGGCTATGTAATTTATTCCATCGATTTTGGAAGTGATGGCTCGTTTACTTATGATGAAATTTATGGCACCGACCCGGAAGATCACGAAGGAGAGGAATTCCAGGGTGGCGGGGTTCGCATTGCCAGCCGGTACAACTATTTTCTGCTGATGGATCAGGCAGATGCCCTTTACTATGTGAATTTCACCGATGTTGATTCTGTTGGACGTGTTCCTTATCCTGGTTCCGAGAATCGTGATTATGTGCGAGGATTCAGCATTGATGAAGAAGATGAGGATAATCTGCTGCTCTATTCTCTTAACAGGGCTGAGGATGGTAATTCCACATTCATCTCCTCTCGTACACTCTTGTACGTTTACAGCGACGTAACGGATAAAGTTGATTTTTACTTTGCCGAGTTTAATACCGTAAGCGGCCTTAATCAGGATGCCGAAAACCTCCACCTGAGTGACAGTTTATTGGTGGTGGCGAATTCACAGATGGGTGTGTCCGTATTTCGACAGAATAGCGACGGCAGTCTGGATGACAGCACTTTTGCTGCGTATGATATCAGTGGGGGGTACGAGGTGCAGACAGTCATGACTCAGGATGGTGTGGTATTTGCTGGGCTTTCCAATGATGGCGGTTGCCATATTGCCAAGGTGGAAGACAACGGAGAGATTATTTCGGAGATCCAGATCGCGGAAGGTTACAGTGTCCAGGGCATAGATCTGAAAGATGATGTTTTAGCCTTGGCGTGCGGAAGCGATGGTGTCTTATTGTATGAATGGAATGGGTTTGATTTCTCAACAGCATTGACAGAGTTAGGTCGTCTTAATTCGGATTATGCCTATAATGTGAAAGTGTACGATACTCAGAATATTTTTACTGCAACACGTGCAGGTATTCAGCTTTTTCAGCTGGGAGAGTGAAATGAAATATCTAATGTTTATCGTGTTGATTTTTTCGGTTTTGACAGCACAGTTTAACTGGCAGGAAAACGGTGTTTCTCTTCGCCAGGGAGCTCACATCGAGTGGCAGCGGACCGGTACCGTGGGTGAGAACGGAGAAGTCATCTTGGTCTGGTCAGATACACGTAATGGCGAYCGCAATGTTTATGCACAGAAAGTTGATGATTCGGGGCAAAACCTCTGGGGTGATGGAGGAGTTGCTGTGGTTTCTGAGGCTGGCCGCCAGGAGGATCCCCTCGCCATATCCGATGGGGCTGGAGGTGCTTACATTGTGTGGAAAGATTATCGCTATGAACTAGATGACGGTGATGTTTTTGTTCAGCATATACTCTCTGACGGTTCCCTGGATTGGGCAGAGGAGGGGATAGCCCTTTCAGACGTGGAAGGACCACAGGAGTTCTTAAACATGTGTTCCGACGAGATAGGAGGAGCCTTCGTAATTTGGAWCGACCGGTCAACCGGATCCTCTATCGGAGGTGACGTTTATGCAACGCATCTTTCTTTAACAGGCGAAATTGTGGATGCTGGYACCGGGAAAGCAATCATTACAGACGGAGGTGACCGAGGGAGTATCAGTCTCGAAACAGGTGGGGCAGGTTATGCYAATCTGGTTTGGAGCGMGGTGGCAGACACGGATTGGRAAGTGCTTATGGGTCAAAGGTTGGATTTGGAATGTGAGACACTTTGGTCAGAGCCAGAGGAGGGTGGTAAGCTTCTCATTTCGTCTTCGTCGGGTGATATAAAAGCGCCAAGGGTTACACATGTGGGCGGGGATACGGCTGCTATCGTTTGGGAAGACTTTCGCTAYAATCCTGTGAGCCCCGATGTATTCCTGCAGTTTATAGATGGTGACGGGAATGAACTTCTGAACAACGGCGGCATCGGCATCTGCATARATTCCGGRMAACAGAGTGTYCCCCGGGTAAAAGCTAATGAYARCACKGCGTACGTAGTGTGGGAAGATTTCCGAAATCATTTTCTGTGGGGCGATGTCTATGGTCAGGCGGTAAGTATAGATGGAACAATTCTTTGGGAAGAAGAYGGAAAACCTATCTCGGTTGCACTTCAGAAACAGACAGAACCGCGGCTGGTGGTGGAYGGCAACAATGGTGTATATTTCATCTGGATGGATGAGAGGAATGCTGAGTATCCGCAAAACGATATTTTTCTGCAGAACATAAGTCGTGAAGGGGTTGAGATTTTTGAAGTGGATGGTCTGGCTATCACGCAGGCGACGAATTACCAGTTTAATCCACTAGTGCGCTCGGATGGAAACGGAGGAGCCTTTGCCTGCTGGGGAGATGGACGGACAGGGAGCGTCGGACTCTATATCCAGCACGTTACACCGGAGAGTGGTGTCACTCTGGAAGAGGATGGATTAGAAGTATATTTTGGTATTGGCGGAGATGCTCTATATCATCAGACGTTGCAGCTGGATGATAATAAAACTCTCATCTACTGGCAGGATATGCGCGCGGGTGGAGAAACCCCCCAGACATATGGTGTGATCATCACTCCCGATTTTGATCCTKCAGCATCTCTTAATGGAGTCCTCCTTTCAGCCAATCCACATCAATTGTTTCCACAGGCTGTTGCTACTGATAATCGCATATTTTTTTCATTCCAAGGTAAGGATGAGGAAGGAGCGCTAAATCAGTACTACCAGATYCTCGATTTCGATTTGAATACCATAAGTGATTCAACTGGTTTACCAGTATACGAGAATCTTTTCGGCTTCAATCAGGAATACGCAGCTTTGACTTCCGGTGAAGATGGTTATATCTATTTTGCTTTTTCAGATCTCCGGGAATTAGACTATGATATTTATTTGCAGAAGTATTCAACTGAAGGTGACCCTCAGTGGTTAGATGGTGGYATYCTTGTGGGTGGGTTGTCGAATGATGATATTGTTCAGGCGGTAGAACCTCTCCCGGGAGCCGGCTGTGTGGTCTCATGGATGGGAGGACCTTGGAATGACTTGAACATCTTCGCCCAAGCTGTGGATGAAAACGGRGGAGTGGCCTCTGGATGGTCTGAGGAGCCCATGGTTGTCTCCGATGCAGAAGGGTATCAGCTAAATGTTTTGATGCACCGAGCAGGCGACAGTTTGGTCTTCATCTGGGAGGATACTCGCAATCAGAACAGCGACATCTTTGCCCAGGTCATCAGTTCAGGTGGAATTGTTTTAGGAGAAACCGATGGATTCGTTGTTACCGARAAGCCGAACGACCAGAAAGTACCGTCAGCTGTTTTTAATGTCGCTACAAATGAGGTCTTTATTTGCTGGGAGGATTTTGAATCTGGTTACGATTTTGACCTTTTTAATGCGAGCATTAACATGGATGGTCTTATGGTTAGCGAAGAAACTGTCATCTCTTCTGAAGATGGCGACCAGCAGGAGCCGGCGGTAGGGCTTAGTGACGAGGCACACTACCTGCTTGCTTGGCAGGACTCGCGAGGCGGTGGCGAACCAGACATWTATTATCAGCAGCTTGGGCCTGACGGTGCTGTCTATYCCGAAGGAGGTAYAGTCGTCTGTGATGAACCTTTCGCTCAGGRAACTCCACTCATCGCCCGTTATAACAGTACCGATGATACCCATATTATCGTCTGGCAGGACATGCGCAGCTCAGGAAAAGAAGAGCTTAGAAACGTCTATGCACAGTCCGTTACAATTGAAGAATCAGCAGTGGAATCGGGAGACATCTATCCGAGTATAATGGTTTTACATCAAAATTATCCRAATCCCTTCAACCCCAAAACTGTCATTAAATTCACTGTTACTGAAAGATCTGACATGCTAATCTCGATTTATGATCTGTCAGGTCGGGAAGTAAAAGAACTGGTGAACGGTGAACTGGTGAGTGGTTATCATCAGGTAATTTGGGATGGTAGAGACAATCATGGGCAGTCGGTTTCCTCGGGGATATTTTTCTGTAAGTTAGAAAGCAAATCTTTGGTTACCGGACAAAAGTATCGCCAAGCTATCCAGATGACTTTTATTAAGTAGACAGTTTTCGTTATAGAGTCAGCTTTTTTGTTGCACTTTCTGAAGCCGCCGTCTATTTTCATCTGCCATGTTTGCTGACATCTCTTTCCCTATTTCCAGTTATAAAGTATTTACCTACAAGATACCTGAGGAATTAATTGATTCTGTACAAATTGGTGTCCGAGTAAAAGTCCCCTTCGGCTCAAGAGGATCAGCCCAGGGTGTGGTGGTTCACCGTCATGAAAAGCCGAAATTCAAAGGCCGTATTCGCTCTATTAAGGAGGTGGTGGATGAGACGCCAATCTTTGATGCCAAGCTATGGGATCTTCTTAACTGGGTCAGCCGTCATTATCTGACACCATTAGGGCAGGTGATGCGAACTGCCGTCCCGCCGAAGCTCACTCAGTCGTACTCACCACCCGAGCAGTTGATGGTAAAGGCGAATGTGCTTAGTAACAGTGAATTGTCTTCACTAAAAGAAAAAGCACTACGCCAGTACGAGGCAATGGAGGTTCTTTCTCAATACGATGGAGCTGTTCCTGTTGCATCCATGAGCGCTGTTATTACAAACCCTTCAACCGTTTTTCGGGTGCTRGAGAAAAAGGGTTTTGTTACTCTGGAGAAAGTACCCAGGCTTCCTGACATGGCTGACTTAACTCTGGAGCCAATAGAGAAAGAGATCGTATTCTCCAAGGAACAGACAGCGGTAACCCGGGAACTTGAACGGGAGCTGGCTGAGAAGCGGTTTGTCCCTTACCTGTTCCACGGAGTAACCGGGAGTGGAAAGACCGAAATCTACATCCACCTTGCTCAAGAGGCGGAAGCAATGGGACGGCATTCTATTCTGCTTCTGCCGGAAATATCCCTGACACCCCAGATTGCGGCTCGTTTTCGGTCTGTTTTTGGAGAAAAGGTRGCCCTCTGGCACAGCAGAATGTCATCTGCAGAGCGGGCTTGGACGTGGCGGCAAATTTGCCAGGGTGTCTATAGTGTTGTCGTAGGCGCCCGAAGTGCTGTCTTTGCTCCGCTTAGAAATGTAGGGCTCATAATTGTAGATGAGGAGCAGGAAGGAAGCTATAAGCAGGAAAGTCCGGCACCTCGTTACCACGCTCGAGATGTGGCTCTTATGCGGGGGAAACTGAATGGGGCCTTAACTGTTCTTGCCAGCGCYACACCGAGTCTGGAGTCATTCTATAATCAGGCCGTAGGAAAATATGAATGCACAAGACTCAAGGTCCGTTACGGTAAAGCAAAATATCCCAAGGTGCAACTGGTGGATATGATGAAGGAACGAGAAGAGACTGACGATTACAGCGTTATTGTTTCAAGACTGTTGAAAGAGAAAATCACAGAACGGCTGGGAAAGAACGAACAGGTTATTCTACTGCAGAATCGTCGTGGTTATTCTCCAGTGATGGAGTGCAGGGATTGCGGTTGGGTAGAGATGTGCCGGAATTGTGAGATTACACTCACTTTTCACAAGACAGGAAACAGGCTCCGCTGTCACTACTGCGGTCTTGAACGGCAAGTACCCGTAACATGCCGTGAATGTCAAGGAGTAAATCTGGTGTTGGCTGGCTTGGGGACACAGAAAGTGGAGGATGCCTTAAATGAACTGTTTCCTGAAGGTCGATTATTAAGGATGGATATGGATACCACCCGCCGACGAGGCGCTCATGTTGAGATGTTGAAAAAATTCGGACAGAGAGACTACGATATTTTATTGGGGACGCAGATGATTGCCAAAGGACTGGACTTTGACAATGTCACATTGGTAGGCGTTATCAATGCGGATACGGGACTGTTTCTCCCTGATTTCAGAGCTGGAGAGCGTACATTTCAGCTGATTTACCAAGTGGCCGGGCGGTCTGGCCGTGGCAGCAAACCAGGCGAAGTGGTGATACAGACAAACAATGCAGATCATCCCGCAGTGAAAATAGCGGCACAGCTCGATCTTGAAAAGTACTACAATATTGCAATGAATGAACGTCAGGAGCTCAAGTACGCCCCTTTCAGTTGGATGGCAAAGATTGAATTCGCCGGCAAAAAACAGTCAGCTGTCGAAAASCGAGCCGTATCCACCACCAGAAAYCTGAGGAACAAACCCCGGTTCATTGAGGTGCTCGGACCGGCCCCATGTCCTTTGGAACGAATCAGGGGAAATTATCGTTATCAGGTKGTATTGAAATCTCCGAAAGAGAAAGACAAGAACGGTGTAGCACTTCACCGGTTTCTGGAATCCAATCTGTTAAAGGGAGATAAATTGAAAACAAAAAAGGGAGTATCAGTCCATGTGGACGTCGATCCGGTATCGCTATTATAGCAGATTTRTCACAGTAAGCTTACTGCTAATGATAGTTACTCAGGTTGATGCAGTAGGAGCCTATTCAATCTTAGAACTACCGTTTCATGCACGATCACTTAGCATGGCTGGAATAGGCACTGCAGATCCAAGGGGACAAGACGTTTCTGCATTCAACCCTGCCCTCTTAGCTTTAAGCGGAAATGAATCCCAGTATTTCTACCTTTCCTTACTTAGCCACCCAGCTGGAATTAAATCGGGGGCAGTTGTATGGCGGGCATCCTTCCGAGGATTTCCAGCGGCAATTACCATGAGGCATGTGAGCTATGGTGACTTTACAGAGTTTGATGATGACGGGAATAGGACTGGAACCTATGGTGCAGGTGACAGTTGGATTTCCGCTGCAGCCAGCTATCCTCTCATGCCCGGAGTTGCAGTAGGAGGTTCAGCCGGACTGCTAGTCAGTCAGGTTGACGATGTCTCTGCTACGTTGGGACTGATTTCCATCAGTACAGCAATAAATGTCCCAAGATATGATCTTCATGTAGGTCTGGCAGTCAACAATTTGGGTGTTACCTTCTCAAGCTTTACAAAACACGTTGAAGCGATTCCAACAAGTGTGGCAGTTGGCATCACAAAGAAGTTAAAATATCTCCCTCTRGAACTTTCTGTAGATGGCAGTTGGTGGAGCAAGGAAGAACGTGGTGTYCTCCGTGTGGGAGGAGAATTTAARCTGCCACATGATTTATACTTGCGTTGGGGGACAAGTTCGTATAAGCTGGGACAGATGACACAGAATCTTTACCGTGACATTATAACCGGAACAGCTCTCGGTGTTGGACTAAAAATTGACAAACTGGCTGTTGATTTGGGGATCAATTACGGCGGAGTAGCCGGTGTTATTATGGGAGTTGGGACATCTTGGAGATTTTGATGTATAAGTAGTGAGTGCTCCCTTTTTATTCTTTCCCATCTGCCGGTATTATACCCGCTCTCCTCTTTTCTCTTTCATATCTTCGGSTTTCTGCTGAAACTCCTCTTTYCCAATTKGGCTGTTGAACTGCAGCCAGTGGGATGACACTATGGATATCAACGGGAAAAAAGAATCTCGTCTAGAAGAATTTAAAGCGAACCCTCGCAGAGCCGTTTGGTCGCTTGCTTTACCCATGATGTTTGGTCTAGCTATTCAGACTGCTTACATGATGGTGGATATGATGTTTGTGGGCCGTGTGGGTGAAGATGCTCTTGCGGCTGTACAGTTTACAGGTCCGCTTATATTCTTCGGTCTTGGAATTGTATTTGGACTCGGTTCAGGGATTACTGCAGTTATTGCCAATTTTATTGGGGCAGAGGACAAGAAAGGAGCAGACAACAGTGCTGAGCACGGAGTAGCTCTGGGTTTGATACTCGGAGCAGTTGTAACTGTTTCCGGATTTTTGTGGGGGAAAGATCTGCTTCTGTTGGCGGGAGCCTCTAATAATACCATCGGCCCGGCCTGGGATTATTTTAGCATTATCATCATCGGTTATATATTTATGGTTTTATCGGTTTTCTTCCGTTCCATTCTGACTGGCGAAGGCAATGTTCGTATGCCAGTTATGATTCAAGCTATGGGAACAGTGATGAACATCATCTTAGACCCCATCTTCATGTTCAAATTAGAGATGGGTGTTAGGGGCGCAGCTGTGGCCACTATTGTCAGTCAAACCGTAGTCTTTCTAGTTTTTGTTTATATGCTCTTTGTGAAAAAAGAYGCTTATGTCAACTTTKCCATGAAAGATTTTTCTTTTTCCAGCGTGATTCTCAAGAAAATATTCCTAATTGGTATCCCCGCATCCTTTTCCATGGTACTCATGTCCAGTGGAAACTTTATCTTTAATAGGATTATTTCTGGAATGTTTTCCAGTAACACTCAAATGGGTGATCTTGCCGTTGCGGCGTATGGAGTAGGAAGTCGTGTAGATCATATTTTTCTCATGCCGTCTATCGCTATTGCTACCGGTTTGGTGACTGTAGTTGGGATGTTTCACGGAGCCCGTAGAATGGATCTTGTACGCCATGTTATCTACTACGGTATGAGCAGAGCTGTCCTTATCGGCATTATTCTAGGGGCAATATTTTATCTAAATGCTGAAGCTATAATTTCAGCATTTACGGATGATCCAACTGTCATCATATTTGGAAAGGATTATCTCCGTATCCTTGTTTTTGCATATCCCTTTATTGCAATCGGTATGGCCAGTGGGCGAATCCTGCAGGGGCTTGGATTCGGCATGCCTATGCTRGTAATTACGTTTTTACGAGTATTTCTCATTAGTGTAGTACTTACGATTATTTTTGTCTATTGGCTCAACAAACCAATTGAATGGATTTGGATTTCGATGGTGACTTCCATCGTTTGCTCAGCAATTGTGGCTTCTGTTTGGCTTCAATGGGGTCTGCGCAGAGTAGAAAAACGAATTAGTCAAATGGCACCTTCTCCTGCATGAGAGACAAAAGCCTACAGCTGACCTTCGCTCCCAAGAGTATATGCTTTGGTTGCGGCCCTGCCAATAAAGAAGGTTTACGTATTAACAGCTTTGTGGATGGGGACAGTGTAGTAGCGGAGTGGTCTGCAGAGAAGCATCATGAAGCATTCCCCGGTGTGCTTAACGGAGGTATTATAGGCGCTCTACTCGATTGTCACTGTAATTGGACCGCAGCCTACCATTTGATGAAAGCGGCTGGGGAAAACTACGTTCCATCCACCGTTACCGCTGACTACAGCATTAAACTTTTACGGCCCACACCGTCTGAAAAGCCCGTTCATCTCCGGGCGTGGCTGGTAGAGCTGGAAGGGAGCCGTACGATAGTAGAGGGCGAACTGTCATCCGGAGACAATGTTTGTGCTACTTGCCGCGGCACCTTTGTGGTAGTGAAGAAAGGGCATCCGGCATATTTTCGCTGGTAGATACTTCATTGATCATCCCGATAAAATTAACAGGAGCATAATTTATGAAGGTAGCAGTCAACGATTTCGTTCGCCGTCAAGTTGCCGGTTCAGGAAAAACCTATTCACCTGATCTATCGTTCGAAGAGATAGTTCAGCACGCCTTGGAACAGATGGAGGCAGGACACTTCCGGGAGGGATATCGTGAAGGTGTGAGTATCGTGGATGTAGATCATTCTCTGGTTAAACATTTTGTCTGCCCCTTCGTGCGCATTGATGAGAGCATTAAACTAAAAGCCCAAGTAGTCCGCCGGAGGGAAAGTGAAGAGCCCTATATTAGAATGAGAGCAGCAAACGGTGAAGCACTACCTGCYGGAAAGGTAGAACTGATTCTATACAGACATGATGTGCTAATGGAGAACGATGAACAGTCTACCGATGCTGACTGGGAACTCATCAGCATTCATGCCATCCCGGAAGGGGTGGATGAACTCCCCATGGGACCCGTGACTATGATGCGAAATCAATTAGTACTACCGGGCGGTACTAAGGCACAATACTCATCGGAAGAGTGGGTGGCGGCAGTGAAATTTTGGCAAGAATATGCAGCACTGGAAAAGATTTGAGAGTTGGTTAAGGAAACAGATTCTATTCGTTGTGTTCGTGAATCATGGGGACAAAGCGGACCGGGATAGTCTCCTGTGTAGTAACCTGTCCGGTTTTGTCTTTTTTCACTACTCGCATATCCTGCCCAAAAGATGTTTTACCTACGGGAAGTACCATGAGCCCTCCAGACTTTAGCTGATCCACTAACTTTTTAGGAATCTGTTCCGGTGCTGCAGTTACTATGATTCGATCGAATGGTGAGTGTTCTTCCCACCCATTATAGCCATCACCAATTTTGACAGTCACATTGTCGTATCCCAACTTATCCAGTCTATTGGCGGCTTCTTTCCCAAGTTCAGGGATAATTTCTATTGAATAGACATGATTGACCAGTTTAGACAATATTGCCGCTTGATAGCCTGAACCGGTGCCCACTTCCAGGACAATGTGATGGGTGTCCGGCTGAAGGATTTCTGTCATATAAGCTACAATGTATGGCTGACTGATAGTCTGGTTATAACCTATGGGTAACGGTCCATCAGCGTAGGCAAGATCGCGAAGCGATTCTTTAACAAATAAATGACGGGGTACATCGTTCATAGCTTTGATAACTCTTTCGTCACTTACCCCTCTGTCTATAATTTGATTCTCAATCATGGCCTGCCTCAGGAGTTGGTAGAAAAGTGTATCATTTTCGACGGATTGACCTTCAGCATTTACACACGCCAAAAGCATGGTAAGTTGTAAAAAGAAAGAAATGTTCTTCCATTTCAATTTTCTGCCTCTTTATGAAAGGTAGTGTTTGTAATGCTCTTAGTCAAGGGCTGAAGGAAAAAACTTTATTGGATAAATCACCAAGCTCAGTAAGATTTGCAGTTGCCATGACACAAAAAAYGAAGYATCCCTTTACCATCCTGCCTATACTTTTGTTATTATGCAGTGTAACTGTTTCTGAGATTCCTATCCAGCTTCTACGTTTATCAGGTCCTTTAGCGGATCGAGAAAGTGAAATTTCCGGTCTTGCTTGGAAAGGTGATCATCTCATTTTTTTGCCAGAGAACCCGGAACGGTTTCCGCTGGGTGAATACGGCTCTCTCTTTTATCTCACACGCTCAGAATTGGTCCAGGCTGTAAACAGTGAGAATGATCACGATCTWCTGCCCAAGGCCATCCCYTTTGACGATGGGGGTCTACTCAGTAACATTCCTGGATWYGAAGGATTTGAAGCGATTRCCTTCTTGGACGATGAACTGTTCATGACGATAGAAGCAAGAACCAAYGAAGGAATGATGGGTTACTTGGTAAAAGGAGAAGTGGAGTCCGGTTCAGGTGTGATTCGTCTAGATCCGACAACTCTTCGGGAGGTAAGCCCACAATCTGATGTCCACAACATGACATACGAATCGCTGGTTTTAACCGGTGCTGGATTGATGACTTTTCATGAGATTAATGGTGTTGGGCTAAATTCAAATCCTGAAGTTGTGGTATATGATTTTGAGTTAGCAGTGAAGCCATCTCTTTCTCTTGAACATCTGGAATATCGAATAACTGATGCTACCGATATTGATAGTGATGGAAGATTTTGGGTTATAAACTATTATTGGCCTGGTGATGAAGCCGTCATGTCTAATAAAGATCCTCTCGCGGAGCGTTTTGGAGAGGGTCCAAGTCATTTGAAATCTGAGGCTGTTGAACGACTRGTGGAGTTTAAGGTCGAAAACGGTCGGGTAAAGATGACAAACCACCCTCCCATTCAACTTGAGCTGATAGAGAATGATTCGAGAAACTGGGAAGGGATAGTCAGGTTTGGTGAATCAGGYTTTCTAATGGTGACGGATAAATATCCTACAACAATTTTTGCCTTTGTGCCTATTAGTGAGCTAGACAAATAAAAAATCACTATAGATTTCGCATTATTTCACTCTYCCTCATCTTTCTTGTTGTATCGGGAATTGCGCAAAATGATTCCTATCTGGTGCTTGTCTCATTTGATGGATTCCGGTACGATTATCCGGATATTGCCGAGACACCAAACTTAGACCGATTGGCGAGAGAAGGGGTGAAGGCAGCCTCCCTTCGACCGATTTTCTTGACTAAAACATTCCCCAATCACTATGCCATCGCTACAGGAATGTATGCAGAGAATCATGGGATTGTTTCCAACAGATTCCGTGACCCTGAGTGGGATGAAGTCTATAAATTAAGTGATCGTTCTGTTCTGCAGAACGCAAAATGGTACGGCGGAGAGCCCATCTGGGTTACGGCTGAAAAACAAGGAGTCAAAACCGCATCCTATTACTGGGTTGGCTCAGAAGCTCCCATCGGAGAGAAGCTCCCCAGTTATTTGTTTTACTACGATCAGGATGTTCCGTTCAGCGATCGTGTAGAACAAATGGTGACATGGCTGGAGATGCCGCCTGAGGAACGCCCACACCTGATTCTGCTCTACTTCCATCAGCCTGACTGGACCGGTCACGAATATGGACCCAACTCGCCGGAAACTCGCCGAATAGTAGAGCAGGCCGATTCCACGCTGGGATTGATCTTGACGGCGCTTGATACGCTGGAGGTTGGTGGTGATGTGAATCTGATGATTTGCTCCGATCACGGTATGTCAGAAGTCACCGCTGAGCGRTTGATTTWTCTTGARGATTACATTAATGTWGMAGATTWTGAGTTGAGCGGGAGTGACCCTTTTACATTTGTGGCGCAAATTGAAGATGGTCCATCGCTCGTGTCTGCGGCAGATCGACTGCGGGGAKYACATCCACACATGCAAACTTATCTGAAGAGTGAATTCCCTGAAAGGTGGCACTATCAAGACAATCGTAGAATTCCAGATCTGCTGCTTCTTGCAGATGATGGATGGTATATTGTTTCGAGCCGGGAAGAAGCTTCAAAGCTGTGGATGCTAAAGAAAAATAAAAATGCTGTCTGGGGTACACACGGTTACGACAATAAATACAAAAGTATGCACGCTATTTTCTATGCCCGAGGAAGAGCCTTTAGAATAGGGTACGTAATGGATTCTTTTACCAATGTTCATATCTATCCGCTAATCGCAGAAATTCTCGGGATTGAACCGTATTCAGAAATAGATGGGAATCTCGATTCGGTTCGCGTGATGCTGAATGATTATGAGTAAGAGGAATTTCATCAATATTTGAGTTCAAGAGATAATTGACCTAAATTCAGCATTATCCAATAGATCTGAATTCRCCACTTGGATTCTTTCTATCATGTTAATAGTTAAACAAATTCATTACGCAATAGAAAAGGTAAATGAATGTCTAATGAAAATCAGATTGTAGCTATTATTGGCGGGGCTGTGGCTGGTTCAGAAGCAGTATATCAATTTACTGAGCGGGGCGTTCGCTGTGTGGTTATTGAGCAGAACGATCTCCCTTACGGAAAGATTGAAGACGGTCTTCCCAAGTGGCACGTGAAGCAACGGCGCAAGGAGATGGATCTCATGGATTCCCGCATCGGGCACGARCTGGTGGACTATGTGCCGCTGACACGACTCGGCCGTGATATTWCATTTGAAGAACTCCAAGCAATGGGGTGGAGCGTGATCCTTCTTGCCAACGGGGCGTGGAAGGATCGTCCTTTCCCCATCAGGGAGATAGAGCAGTTCGAGGGGAAGGGATTCTTCTACCAGAACCCGTTCGTTTACTGGTTCAATCACTACCATGAGCCCAATTATGCCGGCCTTGAAATTATCATCCCGGACAGCGTCCTTGTGGTGGGCGGCGGTTTGGCATCTATTGATGTGGTGAAGATACTTCAGGTTGAGCTTGTGTTAAAGGTGCTCAAGGATCGCGGGATCGAGATTAGCACTCTTGAGTTAGAACATAAAGGTATCCCGAAATCTCTGGAGGAGTTTGATCTTACTTGGGATGACCTAGAGTTGCAGGGAGCATTACTAATTTATCGCCGAAATGTGCGCAATATGCCCCTGGCATCTATTCCTGAAGGATCTGCGCCGGAGAGGGAAGAAAAAATACGCCAGACCCGGGCGAAAATTTTGAAGAATGCCCAAAATAAATATCTATTTAGATTCAAGGATCAAACACAGCCCGTCGGAATCATGGAGGAAAACAGCAAGTTAGTAGGTTTGAAGATGATCGAAAACGATATTGTTGACAATAAGGCAGTATCAAAAGAAGGGTCAGAATTTGATTTGAAATGCTCTATGGTTATAAGTTCTATCGGCAGTATCCCCGAGCCAATTGACGGAATACCCATGGAATGGAGTACTTACGATATAAAAGACGAAGCGACCGGTGAAGTAAATGGCCTCGAACATGTGTTTGGTGTGGGTAATGCCATAACCGGCAAAGGTAATATTCGTGTTTCCCGCAATCATTCCAGAGAGGTGGCTGCCTTCGTAGCCGAGAACCGTCTTGTAGAAGATGGAGTGGACGTGGAATCTGTACGTATGAAAGTAAAGGAGCTGCAGAGGAAAGCCGGCTACAATGGCAACTATAAGGCGTGGGTGGCGGAAAATGCCCGGGAGTAACTTAATTTCAGCCGAAATCCTACTATAAATAGAAAACGGTCTTATTTAGAAAGTAAAGTCCAAAGGCTTTTTTATTCCCGCGGAGATATAGATGGAGAGGATGTTGGGGATTTCCTCACTATTATAAAATTCTTCCTCGTAGCCTAAAGTCAACTGAACATTTCTCCAGATGGGTATGTTCAGCTCAACTGAAAGCTCATATCGCGACTGATCTCCTTCCCCCGGAACACTATCGCTCACTTGTTTAAAGTTCTCGAAGTCGAGAGCAAGGTAACTGCGGCCTATRTCCACGTCCCAGAAAAGTCCCCACTTAAGGTAGGATGTTTTACGGGTGTCGTTAAGATAATCCGACATGTCGTAGGAGAGGGCTGCTTCCGCCGTAAGGTGAGTAGTGGGCTTCTCGAAAACAAAGCCGCCGAAACCTTGGTTATAGTGGTAGCGTATCTTCAGATCACTGATACTGTTGTGCCGAAGCGACATGACGGTAAAGCGGTAGATTTCAGGCGCTGATGTAAACTTCTGACTCGACTTGTAACGGGCGGTGGCGATGGTCGCATCTGGAAGATACATCCCCAGCAGTCGTAGATCATGGAATGTGTTACCGTGAATCCGCTTGATGCGGTAGAGCCCCATGGCTCCCGATGACGACTCCTCTTGAGCTGCGCCCATAAGGAGGTAGTKAGTCCATTCAGGAGGTTGATCGGGCAGATCGTGTGCACCTAGAAAGCATGTGAAGAGAAAAAGYGGTGCCCACGATCTCCTGAGCATTACTGGCGAATTCGGTAACCCCGATGAAATAGATACGTCCCTGCCGCAGTAAATAAAATCGTCATAATTGCGGCTGCGAAGAGAGAAATCCCGATGGAAGAATCTGCGGCCCCTCCGCCGAGGACTGAGTAGCGCAATCCGTTGATGACGTAGTAGATGGGATTGGCCATGGAGAGCGTTCGCCAGAACCCGGGCAGCATRTTGATGGAGTAGAAGACGCCGCCCAGAAAGATCAACGGAGTGATAAAGAAGTTCACCATGGTGGCGATATTGTCCCAGCTTTCAGCCATAATGCCGATGATCAGCCCAACACTGGAGAAACTCCACGATACCATCAACAGGAAGAGCAGAACATAGAATGGATGCTCCAACGGCATTCCGGTGATAGCCATGCCGAGGAGTAAAACCATTACTCCGTTGATGAAGCCTCTGGCAGCTCCGCCGATGATAAATGAAAATGCCAGTTCTAGATTGCTGAGAGGAGTTATGAGCATATCCTGAAGTTGTCCCAGTAGCTTCATTTGCAGGAGGCTGGAAGCTGTGTTGTTGTAAGCGTTGGTGATGACGTTCATCATAATAAGACCGGGAATGATATAAATGGTGTACGGTACATCGTTGATAGAAGATATCCGTTGCTGCAGGGTGAAGCCGAAGATGATGATATAAAGGGCTGAAGAAATCACTCCCGGAAATACTGTCTGCCGATAAACCGAGAGGAAGCGGGTCACTTCTCTCGCCACCAGTGTCCGGAAGCCGACCCAGTTCGTATGTTGTACTAAGGTTGTCACCTTTTAATTTTCTATTTTTGTTTTACTATTTTTGATTTTCACCACTCACCGGCCCACCATTCACCACTCTACTACTTCCTACTCACCAATCGTTTTTCCTGTAAGCTCAATGAAAACATCTTCCAAGCTTGACTTGGTGACCTTTACTTCATGAATGCTGCATCCATTGGAAGAGAGGGCGYCAACAATGCCGGTCAACGCTTTCTCGGGATTATCAACAGTGAAGATAACTCTCCCYCCATCTTCCGAYGGCTCGTAGGMAAATGTCATATTGCTYAGCCGATCTTCCATGGCATCTTCCCATCCAGAAACTTGCACTTCCACACCTCCCTTGCCCAAAGAGCGAATGAGTTCCGCAGGGGTTCCTTCTATCACAATTTTACCTTCATCTATGATTGATACTTTCTCGCACAGCTGCTCGGCTTCCTCGATGTAGTGAGTAGTTAGGAGGATAGTTTTTCCCTTGCTGTGAAGCTCACGAAGATAATTCCACAACATCCTGCGGAGTTCAACATCTACGCCAGCTGTGGGCTCATCCAGAATGAGAATATCAGGATCATTTACCAGCGATTTGGCAATCTGGAATCGTCGCTTCATCCCGCCGGACAANKGCCKMRTMKKSSAWKMSCNKSTTGGCWRWSANRCSANNRRCYGTTYCNNWMKKCGTTCNMTGRTKKSTKYMGSTWCKKTKWNAANNATTCCGTAAKMMMMTRCNNCWGGAARWASAKSWRWYWYYMSMTNSAKAANGNRWCCAKTNCWCNTKSTSAWSTNYCTKWSKAGNAACGYSRRTYKKCSRGCRMSYGTNKCGWAAKTNNSRAAYGWYSWMTTWWCYSRWWACGNRAGAMKTYWCSAYWTTSRWGTTTTACCAGTCCGGTGATGATTCCGATGGTAGTAGTCTTGCCGGCACCATTGGGTCCCAGCAGACCGTAAAACTCCCCGGGGTTAATAGTGAGGTCAATCCCGCGGAGGGCAGGGACATCGTCATACGACTTGGTAAGGTTACGGACTTCAATGGCTGCGGACATGATTGGAATTTATCTCATCCGGCGGTGAAAATCAGGGTGTTTGTGAAACGAAGGCTAACAGGTGTATACCCAAACTGATGTTTGAGAATGCGACTAATAGATTTACTGCGCTTATCAATAACCACATAGTGTCGGTATTGCTCACCATTGATTTACAGCACACCGAAGCTTACAAGTTCAGATTTCTCGATAAGAAAATACGCTACTGGCAAAAGTTTGTCAAGACCAACACGAGTTTACTAAATTCGAACCTATGAGCGTAGTACTTATTACAGGATGTTCCAGTGGATTCGGAATGCTGGCAGCAGTTAGACTTGCTTCGGGAGGTCATGCCGTCTATGCCACCATGCGGAATCTGGCTAAGAAGGATGATCTGCTGGCGGAGTCGGCCCGGCGAGGCGGGGAAATCAGAATCCTTGAGCTTGATGTTACGAAAGACGATTCAATAATTACTGCAGTGGAACAGATTGAGCTGGAAGAAGGTTGTATAGATGTCCTTATCAACAACGCCGGATATGCCATAGGTGGATTTTTTGAAGACTTGACGGAACAGGAAATCCGCAATCAGATGGAGACCAACTTCTTTGGTGTACAGAAGGTGACTCGTGCCGTGTTACCCCTCATGAGAAAAACGGCTGCTGAAACAAATAGCAATCCCAAAATTCTTAATATCTCAAGCGTTTCCGGCCGTTCCGCCTTTCCAGGAATGGGAGCATATGGTGCTTCGAAGTTTGCTCTGGAAGGGTTCAGCGAAAGCCTGTATCATGAGTTGCTCCCACTAGGTATTTATGTAGCTTTGATTGAACCTGGAGCTTTCCGCACCAAGATTTTTACGGAAAACGCCCATAAGGCTGGAAAGTCTGAAGATCCTGCCAGTCCCTATATTAAGTACACTCATGCGTTTCGGAGCACACTTCGTAAAATGGTCAAATCAAAGGATGGAATGGGGGATCCTGAGGATGTGGCTGCTTTAATTGAGCGAGTGGTAAATACCAACAAACCAAAACTGCGTTATTTGATCGGGCGTCAATCCCGACTGCGTTTGCTTATTCGTGCACTCCTGCCGGATCACACATTTTCATCCATGTTGCGCAAACGTATGTTTGGGGAATTAGATTAGAAACAGATTCGGTTTAAGAGAACTTAGTCGTCTTGGCCGCTAAAGCCGATCTGCCGATCGAATGGTGAAGGGAAATCGAATCCTCCCCGGTTGGGAAAGTGCACCAAAGTAGAAATATGTTGCCACTGGACTTGTACTGAAGCACAGAACTTTTCCCGCGTCACTTTTCCCGGAGGTAGGGGTTTTCCTTTTGAATCTTCTGATATTATCACTTCGAAGTTGGGGTGCTCTACCCACAATCCGAATTGGTCAAAACCGATAACCTTTGCATAAAATTTATCTTTGTCAATACCAGCCGCCGCCAGTCCTTTACTTTTTTCTACAACAATGAGTACAACATCATTTACGATGTCTTCGATTTTCATCATTTTGTTATCGTCTTCGTACGACATTCACGTTTCCTGATTATGTAAAGTAGTTATAAATCTGTTTCTGTGAAACTATCTATTTACTTTTATCAGCTCACTAGTGTCAGAAATTCATCTTCGTTTAAAATAGTTATATTAAGTTTTCTTGCTTTGATTAGTTTGGATCTTGCACCTGCTCCTGTTACAATGAAATCTGTTTTGCTGCTCACTGATTTAGCCGTCCGCCCGCCTAGATTTCTCACCATTTCTTCACCAACCTGACGAGTGAATTTCTCCAGCTTACCTGTGAAAACGAATGTTTTCCCTTCTACCGCCAGATGTGTTTTTTCTGGCTTTTCCGGAACAGATAGAAATACGCCACCGGATAGACAGCGATTAATAGTGTCCCGATTCTCTTCGCTGCCAAAGAAGCTCACAATCGACTCAGCCACGATGGGTCCTACTTCATCCACAGCTTCTAACTCCTCAGCCGTACTGTCCATTAGCACATCCAGAGATCGGAATTCCCGGGCTAGGACATAGGCCAGATGTTCACCCACGTTGCGAATACCCAATCCATAGATGAAGCGAGCGAGGGTAACGTTTTTGCTGGCACCAATAGCATCTATCAGGTTCTGAGCTGACAGTTCTGCCATCCGTTCCAATTCCGCCAACCGTTCCTTCGATAGTGAGAAGAGGTCAGCAAAACTGTGTACAAGTCCACTCTCAATCAGCTGACTGACCAGTTTACTCCCCAGGCCGTCAATGTCCAGAGCTCGCTTGGAAGCAAAGTGTTCGATTCTCCCTTTCACTTGAGCTGGGCAGGTGACGTTCTGGCACCTTGCAACTGATTCGTCTTCAGGTCTGACAACTGCTGCGCCGCAGGATGGGCACTCCTTTGGGAGAATGTATTTTGCAGCTTCCTCAGRACGTTTTTCCCTCATAACCTTCACCACCTCTGGAATCACATCCCCAGCTCTCTGAATTAGTACGGTATCACCTATACGGATATCCTTGCGATCGATTTCATCCTGATTGTGCAGCGTGGCACGACTGACAACCACTCCGCCCACATTTACGGGCTGCAGACGAGCAACAGGCGTAACGGCTCCTGTCCGGCCTACTGATGGTACAATATCTTCCACTACTGTTGTCGCCTGTTGAGCCTTGAACTTTCCGGAGATAGCCCATCTGGGCGAACGGCTTCTGACTCCCAGCAGTTCTCGTTCGGAAGTATCGTTCACTTTAATGACCACCCCGTCTATTTCGTAGGAAAGTGTTTCCCGTTTCTCCTCCCAACCCTCGTAATAGGCAATGGCTTCCTCAATGCCCGTGCAGGTCGAAATATTTGGGTTAACAGGCACTTGCCAATTCTCGAGTTGCTCGAGACCCTCTTCATGGGATGCGTAATTCACTCCTTCTGCTAAGGTTAGTTCGTAAGCGAAAAACTTAAGCGGTCTTTCAGCAGTCACTGAAGAGTCAAGTTGGCGAAGGCTCCCTGCCGCGGAGTTACGTGGATTAGCAAAAGCCGGTTCTCCGGTTTCTTCACGTATGCGGTTAAGCTTTTGAAACGGCTCCTTTTCCATAAATATTTCTCCCCGGATTTCCACCGCAGGTGGTATATCATCACCCTGCAGGCGGAGGGGGATAGTGCGGACGGTACGCAAATTCTGAGTGATATCTTCTCCGGTTCGACCGTCGCCTCGAGTGGCGCCTGTAGCGAGMACACCGTTTTTATAAACGAGGGAGACTGCCAAACCGTCGAGCTTTGGCTCTGCCACATAACCAATCTCATTTTGACTGTCAAGCACCCGCTTAACTCGTCCGTCAAATGCGACCAGCTCGTCCCGGTTCATAGCGTTATCCAGACTCAGCATGAGTGACCGATGAGTAACAGATCCAAACTTGTCGAGAGGAGTTGCGCCTATACGCTGGCTGGGGGAGTCGGGTCTCTTCAGTTCCGGATGGCCTTCTTCTAGTTCAACAAGCTGTCGGAAGAGATTATCGTATTCAACATCCGAAATCTCAGGATCGTCCATGACATGGTAACGGTAATTGTGCAGCTCAATCTGCTGGCGTAGATCTTCCCACAGCTGCTGGAATGACAACTCAGCCATGATCACAGCCCCTTGAAGTATTCCAACGGRTCCACAGGCTGCAGGACTKTAGGAGAAATGCGACCGAYGCTGTCRAGAGGTACGGCGTGGATGCTATAGTCTGTCTCGGTAACTATGAAGAAATATTTGAACTTTTCCCCTGGGTGAGTGACGGGATCGTACTTGAAACGATAGCGCCCTCGATACCATTCCAGCGGCTCCTCGCGATATTGAGCGATATGTTTGGTGCTGAAAAAAATAGAAGCAGAATTGATTTTATCTTCAGGAACATCCACAAATAACTCCAAATAGTAAGGTCTGCCCTGGAATATGGGCAWYTTCAAATGGTGGAAAAGTGCTGAAGAACGTTGGAAGGTAGTGGTGAGCAACGAATCAWTTTTTTGCCCTGTGAGGTTCATTGAGAGTAGAATAATAATTACAAATAATAGACGATTGAGAGCCGATTTGCTCAGTATAAGATCTCCTCAAGCGTTGAAAGAACAGTGAATCGTTGGTCGTCCCTGAGAGTGAATGTTTTATGAATATAGTTTTCGTTAACCACATGGTATTGGTTTTTGTAGAATTCCTTTCGCTCGGTGATATCATTTAACGCTGAGATGAGYRTTTTAATATCTTCMGCGGTTGTATAGATCGCAAAGCTTGCACGAACCATGCCGCGTTTCAAATGGAATGCAGATTCAATTTTTTCCATAGGAATTTCCTCAGTCGCTTCAAGAAGTTCATCCATAATCATCTCTTTWACATATGGGTGAGCGCAGAAACAATCGTTTCTGACAGCAATGCCGAAATAGTCATTTAGAATGGCTGCCACCAAACCGTGATCCATCTCCTTTATGTTGAAGGAGACAGATGCCGATCGTTCACATATATTAGGATCAGATTCGCCATAGATTTGTATTTCAGAATTCGCCTTCATTCCATCTATTACCATCTTAATCAGCCGTTCTTCTTCCTCCTGAAGGAAGTCCATGCCAATGCGGTCCAGTACATCTATTGCCGCTGCWAGAGCGATGGCTCCGGGGATATTGGGTGTCCCGGCTTCTTCACGATCCGGGAAGAAATTTTTAATTTCGTAGCGATCCATATAAACATCTTGAACCATTCCGCCGCCCACTTCCTCTGGTTCGRTTTTACTCAAGATGTCTTTTCTTGCAATGACGACACCCGGAGAACCAGGGACGTACGTTTTATGACCGGAGAAGACAAGAGCATCTATATTTTGAGCAGGATTATCGGGGACCGTCATATGAACAGACATATGTGCCAGCATTTGAGCTCCATCCACCAGCATGAGTGCTCCGTATTTATGAGCTAACTCAGCCGCCTCATTAACAGGATTAACAATACCAGTGACATTACTCACCCCGGTAAGAGCGACGTAATTAATWCTACCTTCCTTTTCTTTCAGGAGCTGCTCCAGTGAATCAAGGCAAACACACCCCATGTTCCCGTCCATATCTTTCACCGGAGTATGAATCACTTCTTTCATATGTTTTCGGTGGGGAAGATCGTTTGAGTGATGTTCCATGAGTGAGACGATAGCCACATCTTTATCCGGGCGGATGTCTCTAAAGACTCTAGCCAGTCGATTTATTCCTGAAGTGGTGCCACTGCCGGTGAAAAAGCAAGTGTAACTGTCCGCATCAGCGTGGACAAAATGGAGTATCCGCTCATGAGCCCAGTGGTATTCTCGAGAAGCAATCTTTGCATCGAAGTGGAGCAGACTGTGCGTATTGCCGTAGTGGTGGTAAAATCTTTCAAGTACTTGATGAGCTGCTTCCATCATGAGGGTTGTTGCCGTGGAATCGAGATAAATTCGCTGCCGAGTTTCCCCCGTGGCTAATGTGTATTCAGTGTCGAGTCCGATAAACTGTTTTCGGACTTTTTCGAAGAGAGTGTTATTGTCTTTCTGCTTAGAATTCACAATCGAGAATTTACAGGAGAGGGGAGAGACGGGCAATCGAAACAGATGTTCTGAATTTCCACTGTGACATTAGGAAAGTTCTCCGTAAAGCTTCTTTAATCCGAAAAGAGCAGCGAAACCTGTTAAGGTTCCTGCAATGGTGTCAATCGTATAGTGAAAAGTACAGGCTACTGTGGAAATGAGTATTAGTAAAACTACTGTAATGAAGAACCATTTGAGTTTTGGAAACCACTGAACTGAGTACCATCCTGCAATAACCGCAGCCGCTGCGTGAGTACTTGGGAAAGCGGCGCCTCCCTGGTTTACTGCCGAGGAATAGATGAAGTCCATAATAGGGATAAACAGTATGCCAGATGGCATAATTTCTTCCCGTATAAGTATAGGGCCAGCCGCCGGGAAGAGAATGCAGATCCAGTAGTGAATGAACATGCTGGAACWASCGAYGAATAAGTACTCTCCAATCCTCCCACGCCTCAGCTTCCAGGCGATGATCAGCGGGACGAATCCCAAAAAGTAGTAGCTAAAATAAGCAGCGTGCAGAATCTCCAGACTTAACAGATTGAGGGATTTAGGGATGGAAATGTAGAGTTCACCGGGGAAAATATAGAGTTCCCACCTAATCAGCATCGGGTCCAGATCGTGAGGGATAATGGTATGTCGAAGAAGTCCGACTTCGGGATAGAACCATCCCAGCAGCATCACCGGATAGAGGACTTTTAGCCAGACAAGAAGCGGGCTGGAGTTGTCACCATCTGCAACTGCCAGCAAGGTGATCCCGGCAAAAATAGCTGCATGGATCATCAGCAAGAAGTGCCAGTCAGGAAGCTTTTCGGCCGAGATAAGGATGTGTAGAGTAATGGTAAAATTATAAATGAGTACGGCACTATCAACTGGCCGCAATYTTTTCCACACGGTTAGAGCCATCCCGTCTCCCGGTACCAYTTGGCTGTCTCCCGGAAACCGTCTTCTGTAAATACCTTTGGAGTATATCCGAGCTCTTCCCGAATCTTACTGCCGTCGCAGATCCACGCCTGCTGAGCCATCTCGCTGTACTTGTTGAGGTTCAGATACGATCGCCTGCCAGTCATTTTCTGGATCATGTKCATGGYGGCAATGGAGACGAACGCCAACGCCAGCGGAAGTTTTAGTGGTATAGTCCAAACATCGAGAGCTTTGGCTACTTCATTTTGTACGTCAAACCAACTTCTGGCAGGAACACCGTCATTCACGTAGTAGWAGCTRCCGCTGACAGTCTCCTTCTCAGCCATKAGCATCATGGCCTGCACAAGATCGCTGACATGAATGAGAGTGATATAGCGATGGCTCATACCCAGGTTGAGCTTTATATGTTTCTTCACGATCCTGAAAAAAGTGAGTAGTCCCTTATCCCGCGGTCCATAGACGATAGGGGGCCGGATAGCCACYGTATGAAGTCGATCACTGTAGCTGAGCACGGACTCCTCACCACGGAGTTTGGAGGCGCCATAATCTGAGACTGGCTGACTGGGATCATCTTCCGTCAAAGGGTGATCAGGAGTGGTGGGGCCGCCGGCAGCGAGTGAGGATACATAGATCACTTTYTTTACACCGGGGYTATGGTGCAGGATCGCTTCCAAAATGTTTTCACTGCCGYGGAAATTGGTGCTGTCGAATCCTTGCAGATCCTTGGCGATAACAGCTCCTGCTACGTGAAAAATGATCTCCTGATCGGCAACMGCCGCCGCCAGTGAATCCTTGTCCAGTAGGTCACCGGTTACAAGCCGGGCGGGAGATCCTTCCAGCCAGCGTAGATTGCTGGTTGTCCGCACCAGAGCTGTAACATCATGCCCGGCGGCGGAGAGAGCATCTGTCAGATGACTACCGATAAAGCCCGAAGCGCCAGTTACAAGTGTTCTCATTCGGTGAGATTAAATCGATTTTTCGTAGATTCGATAGGTCTTGTAGAGTTTAGTACCTAACCTTTCTAGAACTCTGCGMATGGGGGCATTCGATTCGAGAATCCACGACATTTCGCCCCATTGGTACCCTTTCGCCAATGCCGCTTCCATGAGCTTAAAATACATGGCACTGTCCAGTGCCTTGTGRCGGTATTCTTTCAATATCCCCATGATAATAACTCTAAGTGAATCGACCTTCCGTTTGTGCCACAGAATCTTGAACAGTCCAAATGGGAGCAGTCGTCCATTGGCGTGTTTGAGTGCGCTGTTCATATTAGGAACACAGATAGTCATACCAACCGGTGTACCGTTCGCCTCTGCAAGGAACAGCAAGTCAGGATCAAGCACCAATTTAAGTTCCTTCCCGATTCGTTGGAACTCCTCACGGGTAAGCGGAACCGCTCCCCAGTTTTCTGACCACGCCTGATTGTGAATGGAGTGAACGAGATCGACTTCATTTTCAAAGTCCTTCATATTTATCGTACGGATGCGGATGCCATGGCGTTTTTCCTGTATCTTCAGAGCTCTCTTCAGGCGGTCGGGGATGGCTTCCGGCCGGGAAATGCGATACGCGTACAAGTCTTGAGCCTTCTCGAAACCGTACGATTCAACCAGTTCCTGATAGTACGGGGGGTTGTAAGTCATCATGAGAACAGGAGGGAGGTCGAAGGCATCGATGAGAAGTCCGCATTCATCATTAATGGTGAAATTCATAGGCCCTCGAACTGCTTTCAACCCTTGATCGGAAAGCCACTCTTCAGCCCGCTTGAAAAGGGCTCGAGCTACGTCCTTATCATCTACACACTCAAAGAAGCCGAAGAAGCCCACTCCGTCGTTGTAGGTCTCCAGATGTCTCGAGTAGTTGATGGCGGCAATACGGCCTACCATATTTCCACCTTTCTCTGCCGTGAACAATTCCGCATCTGAATGTTGAAAGAACGGATTCTTCTTACGGCTTAGGAATTCCATCCGGTCAATAATGAGCGGCGGTACCCAGTTTGAGTTCCCCGCATAAATCTGCCATGGAAACTTGATAAAAGCTTTAAGCTCGGTTTTTGAGTTGACTGTTCGGATGTTAATCATGACGTTGTGTAGAATATAATAATTTGGCAGTAGGCGAAGATACAAAAAACCCCACACAGARGCGGGGCTTGATTTTGGTTAAATCCKGTCCCTTTAGGTGGGGGTTATTTTAGCAGYACCATCTTCTTAGTCTGCACAAACTCTCCAGCTTGTATCTGAYATAAATACACCCCGGCACTTATTGGCTTACCATGGTCATTGGTAGCATCCCAGATAACTGACTTGTAGCCGGCATYTTGGGTGGTATTAACCACTGTTTTTACTTTCATGCCAAGTATATCGTAAATGGTAATATTGACAAAACTGTCTTCYGGMAGGTCGTAACTCAYVGTTGTAATTGGGTTGAAGGGGTTCGGATAGTTTTGGTACAGCGAAAATTTATTRGGTATTAAATTACTATTTTCGCCAACGGAATTTGTCTGTACAAATTTGTATATCGCACCATCAAATGAACAGATGTACAGTTCATCTTGCTGGTCCACACCAAAGGAAGTGACGGAATAGGGTCCCAAGTCGCCAAGGGTACTTACTTCAGGGGGATTTTCCCCATCATATTCTAAAGACCAAATATCGCCGTATTCAAAGTCAGCAAAAATGTATTTTCCATAAATATCCGGGACCGAGGTACCGCGATACACAAAGCCGCCGGTGATTGATTCCCCCCAGCTGTGATTATATTCAAAAACAGGCTTGATGAGTCCCGTTGTGTCGCACCCAAAGGGCGGATTGTAGCAGTGAAATCCTTCCATAATATTCCAGCCGTAATTCCCGCCCGCTTCCAGCAGATCAATTTCCTCGTAGAGATTCTGCCCTACATCGGCGATCCAGCAGATATCAGTCACCGGGTCGAAACTGAACCGCCAGGGATTCCGGAGTCCATAAGCGTAGATTTCCTCTTTGTAGCCTGTCCCCACAAAAGGATTATCATCGGGGATCCCGTAGTTGAGTCCGATATCGGGATTRWSYAYWTCAATCCGGAGCATMGYMGCTAAAAGGGWATTCAGATTTTGTCCATGCYCATAGGGATCGCCTCCYGCMCCGCCATCACCCATYCCAATGTATAAATAACCGTCTGGGCCAAAGRCGATCTGACCGCCGTTATGATTAGTAAATGGCTGGTTAATTTCTATGATTATCTGTTCTGATAAATCATCGCCAACATCAGGATCATCCGCTGTTACCTGAAACCGGGAAACCACTGTTCTTAGTGGACCTGATGCTGTATAGTTGACAAAAAAATAGCCGTTATTTTCATAGTCAGGGTGGAATGCAAGGCCGAGAAGTCCCTTTTCTCCTCCGTAATTAACCCGGTTATGGATATCAAGAAACAAGGTGGTTTGTGTCACTTCCGGATCATTTTCGAAGACGTAAATATATCCCTGCTGCCGCACCACGAAAAGGCGATCAGAACCATCGGGTGAATGTTGAAGATCGACAGGACGTGTAAAAGATAAATTGGGGAAGGCCACCTCAATATTCACCTGACTAGTGGCAATCGAAAAGGGTAAAAGTAAAAGCAATATAGGTGAAGTTAAAAGTTTATCCATTCCAGCCTTATAAATATGGATTACTTAAGAAACACCCTAATACTATCAACTTCTCCTTTATATTGGCCATAAATCACAACTATTTTCTTTTGTCGACTCTCAAAGCTTCGAGACTTTGAGAAAACCCACACCAGACAGAATTCCTACAACTGAGCCTATCATTGCCGCTATGCCGATATCACCATACATCATTGCTCCCAACAACATTCCGACTGACCCAACAATTATTAATGCTATGCCTATATTTTTCATTTTTATTCCTCTTTTTTTTATTGTTTGATTTGAATAGAAGGAGTGTGATTATGGCTTTTAAAAATATCAAAACGAGTAATTAAAACGTCATTCTGACGGCATTCTGGATCTTTCGTATGATGAGCAGGGCATCAGCCCCGGCGACCATCGCCGCGGTGACGTGGGCGTGCAGATCAAGGGTGCCCACGATCAGCGTCTGCGGCCCCACAAGATCGCGCACCGCCGTGATCAAG
>NVVH01000025.1:0-11336 GCA_002402135.1 Fidelibacterota bacterium
TCTACTACTCCGATGAGGGGGGTTTTCAACGTCTCACCGAATCACAAACTGAAAACAACGGCCAGCTCTTCGATCCCATCGATGAGATTGGCTACTGGCATAACAATTATGCTTTCGCTGAGGTCCATACTCAATCTCCTCGAGGTGGAACTTACGGAGGGATGGATGACCGGTTCGATTTCATACTCGCTTCGAATAGTGTGCTGGTTTACTCGAGTTTGAACTATGTGGAAGAGTCGTATGTGTCTGTTGGAAACGACGGCAACCACTACAATCAAGCTATTAATTACGGCAGCAACGACGCTGTACCAGCCAGTGTTGCAGATGCACTTGTAGATGCGTCTGATCACCTCCCTGTCTACCTTGAAATGGAGTTCATTAGTGATGTGGGGGCTGACGAGAATATTATTGTCACTGAAATCATACAGAACCCAAGCGCTGTAAGTGATTCGTATGGTGAATGGTTTGAGATTTACAACGCTGATGCTGAAAGTTATGACCTGCGAAACTGGACTATCAGGGATAACGGCTCAGACATCCATGTTATTACAGGTAAGTTTCCGGTTACCATTGAGTCGGGCCAGTACTTTGTCCTAGGGAGAAATGGARACTATTCTCTGAACGGAGGTGTGGAAGTTGATTATGACTATTCCGGAATAACTCTTGGAAACAGTGATGATGAGATCATTATCCTMAATRSSSAAGGATTKGAAGTGTGCCGGGTGGAGTACGATGGGGGTCCTGAATTCCCGGATCCTACAGGAGCYTCCATGGCCTTTCTCGATTTGGAGAGTGATATCAATGATGGCGCTAACTGGACTGTGTCAACAACACCTTACGGGGATGGCGACCTGGGTACGCCAGGTGAAGCAAACTGGGATGTTTCAGTGGATGATAAGGAAACCTTGCCGTCGGAGATGATTCTGCTGACTGCTTATCCCAATCCATTTAATCCTACATTTGATGCAACATTTGAAATTCCATATAGTGGCTTCGTAAAACTGACTGTATTAAATGTATTAGGTCAGGAAGAAGAGACACTTGTTGACGGTTTTAGGGAAGTAGGACGTCATTCGGTTGAGTGGCAAGCAGATAGGMAAAGTTCCGGTGTATACTTTTTAGTGCTGGTGTATGAATCAGGTGATCTCTATGAAATTGATGTACTAAAATTRGCATTATTGAAATAAACTGTACRTAGTTTATGGATTATGACTATCGTTAGAATTTCAAAAAGTATTTTCATTGCCAATCTTGTTGCGTTCTTATTTGCCCAGGCACCTGAAGGTTATTACGATTCGGCAATTGGATTAGAAGGTGAAGCTCTCCGTTCAGAGCTTCATCAGATCATAGATGAGCATCAGGTTCAAAGCTACAGTTCCCTCTGGTCTCATTTCCAATCCACGGATAAAAAACYGAACGGTAAAGTGTGGGACATGTACTCAGACATCCCAGATGGAACGCCGCCATACGAATATACATTTGTCTCTGATCAGTGCGGGAATTATGGCAGTGAAGGCGATTGTTATAATCGGGAGCACTCTTGGCCTTCATCCTGGTTCAACGATGACTCACCAATGAGAACCGATCTGTTTCATCTCTATCCAACAGACGGATACGTGAACGGCATGCGAAGCAATTATCCCTATGGTGAGGTGAGCAATCCAAATTGGGCATCCTTAAACGGCAGCAAAAGAGGAAATAACTCTACACCCGGATACAGCGGTACGGTCTTTGAGCCGATTGATGAATACAAAGGAGATTTTGCGCGAACATATTTCTACATGTCCACCCGTTATTATACCGAAGATGGCGGATGGGAAAACAATGGCATGGTGAACGGAGCTGATCTTAAAGATTGGGCGGTAACCTTGTTAATCAATTGGCACAATGAAGACCCTGTCAGTGAAAAAGAGACGGATAGAAACAACGCTGTCTAYATCATTCAACAGAATCGGAATCCATTCATAGATCACCCTGAGTGGGCAGATTGTATTTGGGMTGAAAATTGCGATATATCAGTTGACGAGGTTGGTATCCCTTCCAAAGTCACTTTTCACCAGAATTTTCCCAATCCGTTCAACCCGACAACGACCATCAGTTTTTCTGTAGAGACGCATCGTCCCGATAAAATCGGGACGTCGCTACTTATCTACGATATCATGGGGCGGCTGGTGGCAACGCTCGTTGATGAGCAGCTTCAACCCGGAGAGTACGAGGTTTTGTGGAATGCCTCAGAACTGTCGAGCGGTATATATTTAAGTAGGTTGGAGTCGGGTAACATCCGCCAAACACGGAAGCTTCTCCTGCTTAAGTAAAAAGAAGTTTTAGGGATTATCTACCAAATCTTCATCTATAGTATTGGATAGAGCATAGCGTATAATTCTCGAATTTGGCGTGTCACAAACATAGATTACACCCCTGTCATCCACAGTAACTGCCTGGGGGGATTCCAGAATTCCCTTCTCTTCCACAACATAGAAAATGATCCCTTCTGACTCGGTGGAGTCCACCACCACTCCTTCTGAAGTAGCCGGATCCCACTCTGATTTTTCGATGCGGTACTGCTCCACACCAGCTTTCATGAAGAAACTTCCGTCAGAGTTAAATACCTGTATTTCTTGCTCGTCCGTATTGGCTACATAGACAATCTGTTTTTGATCTACGGCTACATCCATTGGACGGGAAAAGCGCCCCAGGTCCATGATATCATTTACACCTTCCTGGAACACAGACGGGTAGTTAGTATAATTACCTGAGGTTGTAGGTTTGATCTTGTGGATAGCAAAATAGTTTCCTGATTGCGCGTAGTAGATATTCCCGGCATAGTCCACATCCACTGCCAGTGGATCGTTTACTGTACCAGCACCCGTGCCCCAACCGACAGCTGTATGACCAAAAGTTCCATCGTGAGTCCAAACTGTTTGACCATTTTCTAACATGAGCAAGTCCCGCCTACGGAAATCGATCCGAACCAGGCGGTTATGGTAGCTATCTGTGACATAAAGGTAATCATAACTCCCTGAGGTTGATAGACCAGAGTACTCCGACTGCTCACTGTTATAATAAATGTCGTCAAACTGAGCTTCTAAGGAAGTCGCATCGAAGAAAATATGAGGCGAAAGAATAGAATCCACCGTCGTCTGATTATCCGTCCAGATGATATCGATCATCTCCCATTCCTCACCGTTAGTTGCATCCAGCCAATCGTTAGAACCGGGGGTGAGCATAAAAGTGTCTCCGGATGTGGTATTGAGAAAAGTTCCTCCCGTTGCCACAGAATCAACTCCCAGATCGTTCCACAACTGATTCCATCGATAGATTTGGCCGCTGCCATCAATAAAGAAGGTATTCATCTTCCCATCCACATCCACATCAATYGGGTTTGTATTGCTGCCGTCGGCACTGGTAAGATTACTGAGACCGTCGAARCCCTGGAGAATTTCTCCATCCTGACCAAACACATGAATTTGGTGAGCAGCAGAATCGGCCACGAAGATGTGACCATCAGGCGCAACTGACATTTCCACCGGTGACAGTAAACTGTGACTTTCATTGTCCCAGATCGGAGAGAGTATTAGGTAAGTGGTATCACCTACAGTGAAGTCCGGCGGGGTGTTTATTTCAGTAGGCAGAGTCATCTTCTCTACGCACCCTACTGCCAGAATAAGGATCAATAAGAACGGTTTGATATTCTGAGTTTTTCTCAAAACAGCAGTCCAATGCTCACCCTTGAAGGATTGGTCAAGTGTGATTGGTTGGTGTAAGAATAATCCGCACTCAGTTTAAACGGCCCTGCGGGAAGATAGAGTCCAATTCCCATTGAGAAATTCTCTTCTTCTTTATTTAATTTATAACCACCGCGAAGGGCTAGTGTATTTAGAAACCAGTACTCTGTACCCAGAGAAATATTTTCAGCATTGTCTACAGGATGGTTCAGTTGCACTGCTAATGTCAATTGATGATCCTTCAGTTCAATAATTTCCATGGCTGTTCCCACCCTGAATACAGTAGGCGGTGAGAAAGACTCATATTCAGATTTTATCTCGGTCTCTTCTCCCGTTTCATGATCCAGCACCCGTTTTATGTAAGTTCCGTTCGGCTTAGCATTGGGACCGAAATGGGAGAGGACTGCCGAGAAGCGCAGAGTTTTGTAACCAGTCCAGTAAAAAGTACCGAGATCCATCATGACTGTTTCCATGAGGATTCCAGCCAGGTTTTCGCTGACATGCTTAATTGTAACTCCGAAACTAAACCGATCTGACAGAGCTGTACTGTAAGTAAGTGCCAGAAATCGATCCTGATATATGAAGTAGTTTCCCGTTCCGTGAGGCATAAACTCAGTGGTTTCTTCCATAGGAGCCATGTGCAGAATGCCAGCACTAAATCCTAGAAAATGTCGGCCTGAAATACGCCGGGATATTCCTATGAAGTCGTAGTAGATCTCCGCCGGCCACTGAACCCGTGCAGCTGACAGTTGTGTTTTTTCAAGCTGTGCAACTGCAGCAGGATTATAGTAGAGGGCAGTTGCATCCTGATTTAGGGCAACTACTGCTTCACCCATSCCAACAGCCCGTGCACCTACACCTATCTTCAGAAATGTAAATACAGACGTTCCTGCTCGTTGACCTCCAAGGATTGGAAAAAAGTTCTGCTGTGCTGATACTGTTGATAGAATCATTAGTGAGATGATAATTATTTTTGTTTTCAGCATCATTTGAAGAAAATCTGCAGCCCTAATTCGATAGTTCTTGGCCGGAGGAATCGGGATGGATCATAGTTGGGGTTCGGGTCGTCAATCATGCTGTACGGAATGATTTCACCGGGATTATAACCATTTCCAGTGAAAGGATTAATTCGTCGTGCAATTCGTTGATCCCAGAGATTTTGGATATCCAGGAACAGCCTGTAGCTTAAACGCCCAAGTTCAAATCTTTTGTAAASTTTCMRATCNGGTATTGGTTGTGGGTTCCTTGCTGATATAGAAGTACGGCTTTTCATCTTCATAAATTCCTTGATAATACTCTACATCATTTTCTTCCCGAATAKTATCCACTATAGCACGGGTGTACCKCCTTCCAGTTTCATATTCAAGCCTCAAAGAGGCTCCAAGTCCGGTTGGATGGTTATAAGACAGGTTGGCAAAAATCTGAAAGGGTTTATCCCAGCGGAGGTAAATCTCGTTCAACGGCTTTTCCCGGATCTGTCCTGATTCGACGAGTAGATTGTCGTTGGGATTAGAGCTTTTACCGGTGGCGATAGAGTAGTTGAAATTCACATCGGCGTAGAAGTTTTTCAGCAGGCGGCTCTTGAGGATGATCTCCACTCCACGGGAGCGGGCGTAGTCTGCATTCAAGTACATAAGGAAGCTCATGTGTGAGTACTTCGGGTTTGAAGGCCGGATGGACTGGGAAGTCTCGTAGTCAAACATATCTTTCCAATACGCCTTCATCTCCAGCACCTGGTCCTCGCTGAAACGGTGCTTGATTCCCAGTTCATACTGAACGGTGGTCTTTGGATCCAGATTGGGGTTGCCAAAAACCTGATAAGTCGTAGGGGAAGAGGAGGTCAGTTTGGCATAGACATACTGGAAAGTGGGAAGCTGTGAGAAGTGTCCGTAGTAGAAATAGAGAACATCATTGTCCGTCACTGGATGGGAGATACCCACTCGGGGACTAATCCGCCCTTTTCCGCGATAACCAAAAAATTCAAATGTCTCATCCATGAATATCTGCCGGGCAGCATCAGTAATTACCACAATACTAGAGTCTGCAATAGCATTCTCCACATATTTCCCCGGGAACCAGAAATCGTATCGGAGCCCTAAATTGATAGTCATCCCTTCGAATACAATTCGGTCTTGGATGTAGAATGCGCCAAACGTTGTTTGAGCCCGATAGGCATCATAGTTGCTTCCCAATCCGGTTTCACCCGTCCAAGGTTCATCAATATCCAATACCTGCATTTCAGTATAGGTAATCTCTATCCCGGCTTTCATCTTCTGGCGTGACTGGGTCTGATGGGTCCAGTCCATGTCCAAGCGGTAGTTGTCGCTGGAGATATCGTACCATTCACTGGAGACACCTGTATCATAGAACTCGTCCCCCAAAGTTATATCCACATTCCCATCCAGGTCCTGGATAGTGTAGTTGATAGGCTCCAAATCAAGCCTTTGCAGATATTCACTCCAGTGAAGGTCTTGCACRGCGCTGTGTTCCATTGTGAGGAATCGCCCCATAGTAACTTCGTAAAATGTCTGGGGATTTAGAGTATGAACCCAATTGACATTCAGCAGGCGGGACTCTCTTGTGATGGTGTTATACTGATCGAGAATTTTCTGGTAGCGGTACGGGTAGTAAGTGGAAGAGAAGGCCCGGGGCATGAAGAATCCCTGATTGACGTTCAGAGAGAAATCGTAGGAAGCTGATAGCTTTTTCTGAGGGGTCACCCCCCAGGTCAATTTGTACAATAGGTGCCAATCATTTTCTTCCCGGGGAGTAATCAAATCGAGAAACTCTTCTGTTTGTGTATCACTGAATCCAGGGAGTGACCAGTTACGGTGAGGGTAGACATTTGCAGCTATGGGTAGATGAGTATCTGATCCTTTGCCATAAGCGTTTGCGAAGAACGAGAACATGCCGGGAAGGTCGAACCCAAGAGCTTTGGGCAACAACTCAAATAGGGTGGATGGACCGCCTAAGTTGAACTCAAGATGGTCGGTGTTATAGTGGCTGTAAGAGTCCTGAGAAAAACCCCAGTTATCGCTGGAGTACTTAAAACTTCCCTCGTATTTATCACGACCTTCCTTCAGCCGGATGTTAATCACCCCGGACATGGCTTGACCGTACTCGGCGTTATACCCGCCGGTGATAATTTCCAGATTGTCAATTGATTCAGCATTTATGAAAAGATTGCCGCCATACCCGGAAAGGGGATCCTTAATGGAAAGACCATCTATGATGAAGAGGCTTTCGTCAATACGTCCGCCACGGATATGAATTTCGTTATCCACAGTTGTGACTCCGATCTGCTCTGAAAGTATGTCCTCAACACTATTTACGATCTTGTTTCGGATATCATCACTGGATATGCGTGTCAGAGTAGCGGTCTCATCCACGTCGAACAACGGTTTCTTGCCAATCACCACCACTTCCTCGCCCAGCATTAGCACAGTCTGCTCCAGATCGAAGTTTTCCGTTACTGCCGCACCTGCTTCTACCTTCACACCTGTTTTCAGGAGTATCTTGTAACCCACCATTGAAATTTCAATATCATAACTACCCGGGGAGATACTTGTAATGAGATAATTTCCATCAGAACCAGTCGCTGCTCCGTAATAAGTGCCCTTGATTATTACATTGACACCTGGAAGTGGTTTTCCTGTTTTAAAATCTCGAACAGTTCCCTGAATGGAAGCATCCTGCTGACCGAGAAGCATCAGAGGAAGAAATAGCATCAAAGAAAACGAACGTCTCACGGTGTGAATTCCTCCTCAAGCAGATAGCCGAGAAACTTCCCGGCGGATCCATTGCCTTCCAATACTGGCTTGGAGCCGTTATGAAGGGGGAGGGTCATCAGTACTGCCTTGCCTGAGAGCTGACCGACGCCTACCTCGAACTGGTAACTGGCGCAGACGTTGGGTGTCCCTTCCCATTCGTCTCCACCTCCAGGCTCTTGTAAACGGTAGAGACTCTGAAAATAGGGATGTTCTTCTTCATTGTTCTCGTATCCTTTCACGCGGATTGCGATAAGTCGGGAGACCTCGAGGTTCAGTGTTGAATCTATTTGCGATTCGAGTACTCGACCGGTTAGTAGCCTTCCGGAAGGATTGAGGGTAAAGGTGGAATCGATGGGGAACCAGACAAACGAGCTGTCTTTCAATTCTGGTGTGTTTACAAATATGTTTCCGCCGCCAGAGAGAAAAGCATAGATGCTGGAGCCGGCTTCGCCATAAGTCTCATTCCCAGTATAGGCCGAGTACCAAATGACGGTGTTAAAGTAATTCAGATTGGCGTTAAGGTCTGTGGTAGAATAGGGTAGTTCTTCACCAATCTCCCAGACCGAGAATCCGTCACTGCCCAGCAGAGAATCGAGAACATTTCGGTACCAATCCTGTGCCTTATTTTGGCTGTCCTGTGAAAAATCGTCTACAAGCAGTACATCACCCTGTACGGATATAACCTTCCAGTAGTTAACGGTGGTTGGATCGTTAACATCAGGGAAGACGATTGTTTCACTTTCTGCCCCGGCAATGTCCCTTACTTTTAGGTAAAAGGAATATAATCCAGGTTCAAGATCCGTCAGCGTGACGCTGGAATAGGCGGCGGCGTTCAGTTCGCTCCAGCAGGTGTCGCAAGTATCGTCAAGGGCGTAATAGACCGTAGTAATCGTTTCAATCCCATCCTGATCTTCCACATCCCAGACAAAGGTCCTGGTAGGAAAAGTGAAGCTTGTGTCTGTGGGGAGGTCATCCGACAACGGATTGCTCCTGTAGCGGAAGCTGATGGAGGGAGAAGAGTTTTGGATGGGGAGCACCAGTATGGCTGGTGTTTCATCGGCGAGGCTGTCGTTATCTACAGCAACCACCTCAAAGCTGAAGACATCCAGATCGGTAGTAATGGGGACATAAAACAATGCCGTTTCATCTGATGTATAAGTCCAAGGAGAGTTCTCTCCCCAGCGATAACGGTAACCTATAACATACCCATCAGCGTCTTCGCCCCACCAGTAGAGCTCCTGCCGGCTCGTGGTGATGGTTTCGAAGGCATTGCCTACAGCTACCCAGTTAACATACGTTTCCGGTTCAAGTGTAAGGTAGGTCCAAGTGGTGTCGTAAGTCTGAGTTGTGGAATCGTAGCTGACGAAATCAATTGCAGCCCATAGTGTGTCCTCGTTCTGAATGGCCAAGTAAAGGGTGTCACTGGCTATGAGCGAAAGATAAGTTTCCGGTGCCTGATTCTCGATAGGGAAGGAGGGATCTTCGTATTCCCAAAGAGAACAGCCGGCAATCAGAGCCAGTAGAATGAGAAGAGTGCTTTTATTCTTCAACTGAGAGGGAAAGAAAAAGGGCCCGGAATAGACTGGGCCCTCTTCAGTTTGTCGTTATCGAACGAGTGTCATTTTATGATGATCAATGAACACACCGGCTTTGATGCGGCAGATGTAAACGCCTGAACTGACCATGGCGCCGGCATCATTTCTACCGTTCCAGTTCATCACATGATAGCCGCGATCGTAATCACGATTGGTGAGTGTCCGCACTTGGTGACCGAGAATATCATAGATGATCACCTTTACCCGTTCACGTTCCGGGATCTCAAACCGAATACGTGTCTCGGGGTTGAACGGATTCGGGAAGTTGGGGTACAGCTTATAGGTATACGGCTGAAGATCCACATTGTCCCCAATACCGACTTCACCWAGGTCGGCCATATCCCGTACTTCTATCTTGTATGTACCAAAGCTGAACACAAAGATACCGGTGACCGAGGAGAGGGACTGACCTACTACCAGTGAATCGAGAAAAGCACCAGCCTCGTCGTTGGCCATATCGTCATCGATGAGACAGGTAGTACCCGATTCGTCAACTATACTCCAGTCGTAACCGTTAAAGGCAGTTACTGTCACGTCCGTTAGTGTTACAAGAGATCCCTCATAGGATTCTACGTCATCTCCGTCCTGTGCAAGATCAGCTGTTTGAACCTGTTCAGCCTCAACGCTGTTACCTGAACTGTTTATGGTAACATCAGATACGCCGATGATCTTGGTGTTGTTATCCCACTGGAAGTGTCCATAGGGATCAGCATTGTCATATTCCTCTACGGTGCCGGTGATAGTAACTTCCTCACCGCGGGTTAATTGACTTCCACTCCAACCCGCAATAATGACACCGTTCCAGGGACCATCTGAACTCTGGATAGTGTAGGTATCCTGGAAGTAGAACGAGTAGTACTGTGCCGTGTCTCCGGTAACGATTCCTGTAACCGTAACTTCACAGCCGTTGTACGGGGAATCACCCACCGGCCACTCTGTGAACTGGATATCGCTGATGGCTAAGTCACCAGATTGTGTTGTGTAGCCTAGCTGGAGCTGCTCAATATCGGTGGGATACGTACTGCTCAGGGGCTCATTCTGATCTCCGCCGTCATCGGTRGCAACAATGTAGTAGTCTACCTTGGCGCCGTCTACTCCCGTGGCCGGGATGGTACCTTCCCAGGTAGTGCCACCGGTATTGCTCATGGCAGCAATCTCATTGTCTCCATCCACACTATACGCAATCTCTGCGCTGGCAACGCCGGAGTTATCACTGATCTCGCAGCTCACAACCACGTCGTCAGCGGGTCCCGGTACGCATGGTGCTCTGCCCACATCCTGGATGTTGGGCGGTCCAGCGCCAAACTCGATGTCCGACATGTACAAGGGTTCCAGCTTGTAAGCGGTGGAGTCAACATAACTACCATAGTGGTGGTACACCCAGCCACGGATGGACTGAATAAATGTCCCTGCCGGTGGCCGGCCGTTCTCTTCCTGCCAGACAGCAATGCTGTCGGAGTCGTCGTCAATGTTTACCGAACCGGAACCGTCGTCTACGGACCATTCGCCGTAGGGAAGATCGCTATCTATGACAGTAACATCAGCAACACGCACCATGACATTACCCCACTGTTCGGCTTCTGTGGGCCAGCGGAGATCTCCTGTAGCGACAGTATCTACTACGGGCTGATCAACACCCACATCGATAATTTCTATCGGTTCAGTAATGAATAACTCCGTCATGTTAGCTGGGCTGGTGGAGTACTCGTATACGTACCCCGTGGCTAGCACTTTGTCGCCTTCGTAAAGGACAGGGAATGCGGAGCTGTCCGGGTCGTAGGAGAGGATGGCGCTCCAGGGACCACCATGTTCATCTTCGTAAATGAACTTAATGCCTGCACCGGCATAGCTGAGCCCAGTGGGCATGGTGACGATACCTTCAATCGTGACAGTATCTAAGAGCATGTAAGACATGTCAGAAGCTGCATCCTCACCAGTTTTAATTAGATCGCTGTATAGTACCTGTTGAACTCGTTGGATGCGGGTAACCCCATCTTCTACGACATCCCGGGCGAGGCGTGGTTGGATCTTGAAGTCGCCGTAGGTGTAATCCAGCACACCCACTACTTCTGTCAGTATCTGTAAAGAGTCCGGCCAGTAGTAGTAGTTCCAGTTGTCATCAAGGCGGGCTGATCCGGTTCCGTCTGTGACGGACCATTCACCGTAGCCCAGATCTGGATTGTCCACCGAGCAGTTGGAAATTCCTATCAATACACCTTCGTAAGCTTCAGCATTGTCCGTCAGCT
>NVVH01000025.1:11341-28186 GCA_002402135.1 Fidelibacterota bacterium
CANGNCACWSSNCACKTSMMSSRGWTKCWCGMYCAGGCTGCCGTGGGTGATRATGTCGAATGATGTAACATCGGTGATTTCCGTCTTATTGTAGTATTCTATTACTGTGCCGGTTATGGTCACGCTATCACCTTCCGCCACGGAATGGACGATACCCTCTGGGGAGTTTATGTCGAAGTTGTCCCAGCCGCCGTACTCAAATACGACAATCCCGCTCCAAGGAGTTTCTGCATCCTGAACGTAAATGTTCCGGTTGCTGCTGCCGCCCCAAAACTCTGCAGTAACAATTCCGGAAATGGTAACTTCCTGATCAACCAGGGGGCTGGCATCACTGCTGTCAGGATTAGGGACATACTGGATGTCGTAAATGGATGTGATATCAACTGTCTCACTCCAAGTAACACTGTATACATCTGATTGAATTGTGTTYCCATCGCTATCTGTYAAAAGAACATAGAAGTCAACTGTTACTCCTTCTGCCTGTCCTCCCATGGTGGCGGAGTAGGTGGAATCACCGTTGTCCATCATGGTGTCAAAATCCCAGGTGGTACCTCCGTCGTCCGATGTGGCATTTTCAGCAGTTAGTCCGGGTAGGTCATCAAACGCAAATGCARYAACGGACACGTCCTCACYTGKTGCCGGATACATCGGTTCGAACTCAACTGATAGCAATGTTGGTCCCATTAAGTGAGGATGAGAACCCAGATAATCGAATGTATCCTGATCATAGACTATCCACTCAGMATCRTCGGCATCTGTYCCYGCTGACRWAGCCCAATCGCCTCCATTACCAGAGGTAACAGATGCTTTTCTGACGAGTGTGTGATCTTTTGTGCCGTCTGCGACACCGGCAACTTCCCAGCCGCTGCCGGGATCATCGCCCATCTCACCAATTATATCAATAATAGTATATGAGCTGGCTGTTGCACCTGCTAGCGTTATAGCAAAAACATCGTCTCCATTACTTAGATAAGTAAAGGTTTGATCGCCTTCAGCATGAATTTCAGATGCATCAGCATCTTGATGATAAACCACATACACATCACCAGCTGCTACAATAGTTCCCGCTGCAAATGTGACGTTATCGGGGTAGTCCCATTCGCCCTCTGTATCACATCCGTTGCTACAGCTTGACAAAGAATATGCGCTTAGATCAATATCTGCTCCTGTGCCATTGTAGATTTCCAGTGCCTTATTGTAACTGCTTCCTTCGATATACTCGGAGAAAAACGGTTCTGATGAAGGTTCGACAATTTCCGCTACACTGTAGTTATCAAAATACATCTCATCAGTGCTGGCTGCACCGAAAAAGTCGTTGGCGTCAAGCYGCACTGTACCATCGCCTWGACTATAGGTCCACTGATGTAGTACTGTGCCGTCCAGGGTGAACTGTGCCAAATCCTGGTCTAGGTCAACGATGACCTCAACTGATTGCCAGGTATCAGCAGTCCAACTGAAGTTGATTTGCGTGTCAGCGTTCAATCTACCGCTTCCTCCTGCATCGAAATATATCTCCATAGCCCAATCAAATGGGTTCGGGGTGAATCCGTACATCATATTGAAATAACCACTTTGGCCATCTGGGATGTAGGCTTGAAAAGAAGTACTCCAAGATCCTTCGGTCAGTGACCCGTAAAGATGGACCAGGTCGTTACCCGATGCGATCACCACGGAGTTTGGACTGCTATAAGAGTAGGTGCCGGAAACGAATGGGTCTTCTCCGCCGCCACCACCACCGCTCCAGGTGTCCCATCCCTCAGCTCCCTGGTTAACCAATTGTAATCCAGGGATCAGGCCATCGAAATCATCAAAAAACTCGGTGAAKCGCATCTCAGGGATGATAATTTCGTAGTCGATTAGCGTTGCCTGCTGATTATTTTGCGTACTCGAGACTGCTTCCGGCGCTGCTTCAGCCAGTACAAACTGAGGAACAAGCGCTGTTCCGCAGACTAACATGATCAATAATAGCTTCTTCATGGTTGCCTCCTACTTTGTTTAATTAATAATGACAAACTTACTTTCCTTTACTCTGCCATACAACGAGCTTTCTTCATCCATGTTCTCCACAGTGAAGAGGTATAGCCCTGTTGCGACAGCCTGATCGTGCCGGGTGATTAAATCCCAGGCGTGTTCTCCTCCACTGAAACGGGGATTCTTGTTTTCATCAATGTTCTGAATATCCGCTCCTGCGTAGGTTGCTTCATCGTGTTGGATAACATCCACTAAATCTCCTGCAAGAGTGAAGATGCGGATTTCAGCCTTGCTGGGTAGATTGGTGAACCAGATCATCCGTTCCCTGCTKCCGTACCCTTCCCAGACAGCTTGACCGCGGTATGGATTTGGGTAAACCCGAGGTGGATCTGGCCAATCATCAGTTGCTGCCTTAGCTCCAGGATAGACATACTTTCTGTTYGCATAGACAGAACTCTCTAAACTCTCGAGGTTGGCGTCGGGATCGCCCCGRTCRTAAGCGGTAACGGAGTAGTAATTCAGCCAACCGCTCTTTACATCTTCGTTGATGAATTTGTAATGGTAATACCTGTCGTTAATTTCCACACTGTCCGCTTCGCCGTCTACATTGGTGATCTGTACTGCATCGAAGCCGGTGTTGTAGCCGATATCTGCATAAGCGCTGTCAGTTTTATCGAACTCAGCCATTAGTGTAAATTCAGCAGACTCGTCCCCGAACGTTTTACGGGCGCCCCAAACCCTGTATCCCTCAAAATCCTTCTCTCTGCTTATGGGATCTATGAAATCCTCAGCATTGTCATCCCAGTAGATAGTGACTATTTGGTCGCCCACATCCACCGTCATGTTGGGGACTGGCGGTGGTTCGGGTAGGATGTAGCGGTCAATCACACCGTCTTCGTCAATGTCTTCTCCTTCATCGAGAATATTATTGCGGTTTTTGTCCTCTCCGTCGTATGCTTTTTGAGCCCAGTCAGCATTTGTACGTAGATTCGCACGGCGGGCTGGAGAATCGTCTCCGCTGCCAGACCATAGACCGGTTACGATAGCAAACACCACGTTGCAGGAATCACCGGGCAGGAGTTCCCAACTCGAGGAGTCACTATCAGTCGGTTGGCTGCCAAATGGTCCTGCCGAAGTCATGAAGAGCCAACTGTTTGACTGGTTAGGATAGCCCTCATCGGTGTACAAATCGCCTGTCCCTTGTGGTACGGAACTGTGAAGCTGTTGGTATCTGTCATAATCTGTCAGGGGCATGGTGTACCCTGGATAATCCTCGTTGTTGCTGCTGGTCCAGACCCACTGATTGAAATAAGTATCCCAGTATGGACGGGGTACCGATCCYCCCAGGATGTTAATGCCAATGTACGATTGAGCCCAACCGTCGTCTCCGTCCAGATCATATTGGTAGCCTATGTCTCGATTGAAGCCCGCTTCATCAACGGATCCGTCAAAACCATCAAGATTATCGTACCAGTTGAAACCACCACCCGGCTCGTAGATGTTAGTGTAGTTCATATTAGCAACGGAAGCATCGGCCCAGATACCGGCATAAATATTATTGATTGTCTCATCGGATTCATTTCGGATGGTGTAGTTCAAGATAACGAAAGCATCGGCGTAGGTGAAGTTCCAGGCATACGATTCCATATGAACAGTTATGCCCAGAGGATTATGGTTTGGGATTCCATTGTTATAATTTTCTGGGGTGTCTCCATAATCTTTGTATTCTGTGATAAAGTCCTGATGAGATACGGCGAAGGGAGAGAAGTACTGGGCCATGGAATCCTCCGCAGTGGAGGAGATGGAGGACATGATGGAGATGTTTGAATTGGCGAAGAACTCGAATCCCTCTTGATCTGATTCGAACACTCCATCCACTATGGAAGTGGAAACACGCCGCTCACCATTTACCAGTCCACCGATCCACAATCCAGAAAAGGAAAAATGTTCGATCTGCTCCCTGAGGATTTCCGTATGTTGCTTGTATTGGCAGGAAGGGAGGATGCGTCCGTCTATTTGATTCCATCCGTTGCCGAGTACTCCAAAGTTTGTAACGGTCATCCCAAGCTGTCCTACGGAGGTGTATTTATCGAAAACATCCTCCACAGTTTGGGCACTGCTCATATTAATGATTACAACAGACAGTATGCCCATTATTGTTTTAAAGACTCTTCGTAGAATCAAAATTTCTGCTATAGATTTTGAATAAGAAAACATTTGAAAGTTGAATGATTTTACCTCGGCCGGCCACCTCGAAACCAAGCTTGAAGTTACTACCTGCCAATTCATAAATCAACCATAGTTGTAACGATTTTGACCCTTTACATGACAGTTGTAACTTCACCATCATGCATTTGAATCTCATTAGGAAAATTGCACTTTTAATTTTGGTGGCAGACATTACTGCCCAGGGCGTATCTACCATCAAATATTTTCATAGCGAGGACGATTTCCTTCGTGGAGCTGCTATGAAGTCTTCAGATATTACCGATGATCCTTATGTCCAAGTACTGTACAATAGTTATGGCCAGATGATTTCCAAATCTCAAGTTGTGCTTAATGGAGAAATCCATTCAGAAACAATTTTCGAGTATGCTGAAGATGGGTCACTTCGGAGAAAGTCTGAGCGGAACGAGAAGAGTAATGKCAKCARAANNTMCNGYGNTMYKSMGCWNGNAGNSMKMYSTCNGAAATATTCATCGGCTACGCCTTTCCCAAACGACCGTTTTCTGAGTTTCAGGATCGTGTAACCATCTACAGCTATGACGAAAGTGGAGATGTGACGGAATACCTTTTTAAGAGTATTGACAACTATCCCTTTGGAGCGGTACGGCTTTCATATTTCGAGGGAGGGCTGCCTGCGGAAGAGCGCTGGATTCTGCTGCCGGAAGAGCGGACAATGAGATTATTTGATTACGATTACGATCCTACCTCAAGAAGCTACGCCTTGACAGAGTACGACTCCACCGGGACAAAAATCAGCCAAGTAGGACTCGTGCTGCCTACGAAGTATATACCAGAATTATATGAACTTTTGAGTGGTTCTGAATCAAGATCGGGAAATGTATTAGAGGAGAGTGATGAAATCCTGGATGATATCCATTCTAGATTAAGTAAAGGGTGGAATCCTAGCGATGATGGAGCTTTATTGGAATTAGGCGTTCTCACATCCCCTGATCTAATTTATTTAACGGATGGAGATACTCTGGAAGTGGTGTTGGTGGAAGTCACAAAGGAATTTGTTCGTTTCATGTTTTATGGGGAAAACGAACTACTGACCATGCCCATTTCTAAAGTACAGGAAATCGAAAGACGTGACGGCAAGATTATCTATCCAATTCTCTATTAAAGAGACACAATAGGCTTGGATTTGCTTACACCGAAAAGTATATTGGAGTTACTATGAAAACTAAACTGATTCTCTTAATCTTACTTTTTTCTACACTTTCACCACAGGACAGCTATCCACCGCCTTCGAACCTGATTACTATCCCAACAGCCGGCGGACTGATCCGCGGGAGTTTCTCCGCTGAGCTCAGGCTTCAAAAGGAAGGGGGCCTCAACTTTGGTTTGGCAGCCGGGGTGACTGACCGTTTTCAATTTGGAGTATCCTTTGGCGCCAGCCAGCTAATCGGSGATGATRYYYTGCAGTGGCACCCWCGTCCGGARGTGAATCTTAAATACCGTATTATGGATGAAACGATGAACATGCCTGGTGTTGCCCTAGGACTCGAAACACAAGGTTTTGGCGGTTACAATACCGCGGACAGCTTGAATCGCTATGATGTGAAAGCGTATGGACTTTATCTGGCGGGAAGCAAGAATTGGCARACRCCRCTGGGRAAYRTRGGKCTCCATTTYGGAGCTAACTATAACTTCACCGAAACGGATGACGGTGATAAGGATATCAGCCTGTTTGCCGGTACAGATATCGAGATTAATCCAGAGCTGGCACTGCTATTTGAGTACAATGCCGCCCTCAATGAGAACGAATACGGCGCCGAAGACATCTCAATCAATCGTGGAGGATATCTTAATGCTGCCGTCAGATGGACATTTGTGGATCGACTCCATCTAGAGATAGACTTCAACAATCTTTTGTTCGATGAAGAGAAAGTTGGCTATTTCAATCGTGAACTGAAGATCATTTACATCGAATACTTTTAAGATATATCAATGAAAACATTAGCAATTTCTACGCTGGTTTATATTGTCTTCATGCTGACAACCATCTTTGGTCAAGCACCTCAGGATCAGCTAGCCAAATCCGATGAACTCCAGGAAGCAGATAAACTTCAGGCTAACTATGACCTGCTAAAGGAGTTGGAAAAATCTAATCCAGGCGACCCGGAAGTACTTTGGCGGATCGCCCAAGCTCRTTTTAATTTTTCAGATAACACCGAGAACAAAGGATTAATCAAAAAGCATATTCTGGAAGGTTTCTATTATGCTGATAAAGCGCTGAAAATTGATGACAACAACTGGGGAGCCCACAAGTGGTACGGGATCATGATCGGACGAAAAGGAGAGATCGAAGGCATCAAGCAGAAGATTAAAAATGCCTACGAGGTGAGCGATCATGTATTGCGGTCCATCGAACTCAATCCAAATGATGACGGCAACTATCATGTCATGGGCCGCTGGAACTACGATCTGGATGATCTCAGTCGGGCTATGCGCATTTTCGCCGCAGCCTTTTTCGCCAAACCGCCTATTGGAAAGTTCGAGGAAGCTAAGTACTATTTTTCGAAAGCTGCAGAATTGAATCCCTCAGATGTGAGAAATCATCTCTGGCTGGGCAAGACTTACATTAAACTGAAAGACAGACGAAGCTCAAAGAAAGCGTTAGAGGCTTGCCTGGCGATAGAGCCGAAGTCAGATAGCGATAGGCTCATTCAGAAGGAAGCCCGTAAACTCCTGGGGAAATAACACTCTTGGCCGACATTCCGGCCACTCTTCCACACAATGGCTGATCTAGAAGAAAAAAGACTGTCCACGAAGCAGGTCTTTAAAGGCCGTCTTCTGGATATATGGGTGGATGAAGTGGAGCTCCCTGACGGATCCACATCCACTCGGGAATTTACCAAGCATCCTGGAGCTGTGGTGGTGATCCCAGTCCTACCGGATGGCAAAATTCTCCTGATACGCCAATACCGATATCCTATAAGCGAAGTGGAGATAGAGCTCCCTGCCGGTAAGATCGATCCAGGGGAGGAGCCCGAAGAGACGCTGCATAGAGAACTGAYAGAGGAGACWGGTTACCGAGCYGGGAAGATCAYGCAGGTGGTAGAGATTCATCCCTGCGTGGGCTACAGTGATGAGCGGATGTGGATGTATCTGGCAGAAGATCTCCAAAAGGAAACACCCCATACCGATGAAGATGAATTTATAGAGGTGATACCCACAGAATTAGAAGAGTGTTTAAGACTTGTCCGCACCGGTGAGATCAAGGATGTAAAAACTATCATCGGACTTTTCTGGGCGGAGAAACTMMTGGGCGGCATTTGGAATCCTCCGAAATGATCTTCTCTTAATTGTTATCACTCCCATGCCACATTCATCTTCCACGCCTGCTATAGAAAAGCTTACTGACATCATAAAGGAATCCGCTCACACTCTCGGTTTTGAGAAAGTTGGAATAGCTCCAGCAACTCCATTGGATTCTGAAGCGGATCGACTGGATGAGTGGCTCCACCATGGTCGTCATGCCACCATGARYTGGATGGCAGTTCGTTCCGACGAGCGTAAGAATATCTTAAACTATTTCCCCGAGGCGAAATCTGTCATCTGTGTCGGTATGAATTACTTTCATGGAAATGCCGATGGGGAAATRAAAATTTCCAACTATGCCTGGGGAGACGATTATCACGTTCTGCTGAAAGAGCGCTTGTACCAACTGCTGGAATCGGTAAAGGAGCGACTTCCGGATGTGACAGGCGTGGCCTGTGTGGATACATCTCCTGTGATGGAGAAGGTATGGGCTCAGCGTGCCGGCCTGGGCTGGATCGGTAAGCATACCAACCTGATCAGCCGAGACTACGGTTCGTGGCTTTTCCTGGGAGAATTGATCCTCGATTGTGAGTTGGATTATGATGATCGCTTTGAAGAAGATCTTTGCGGATCGTGTACCGCCTGCCTCGACGCCTGTCCGACCGATGCCATCGTGGAAGATTACCTGGTGGATTCCCGCCGTTGCATCTCCTACCTCACCATTGAACACCGGGGTGATCTTCCGGATGAATTCGCCGGGCAGTTGGGAGAGTGGATTTACGGCTGCGACATCTGCCAGGAGGTCTGTCCGTGGAACCAGAAATTTTCGCAGAAAAGCCRGGAACCTTTATTCGCTCCCACGAGTGAAATCGTCGAACGWAATCCAGAGGAGTGGAGTAGACTCACCGAGGAGGAATACCGTCGAATCTTTAGGAATAGTCCCGTCAAGAGAGCTAAATTTACCGGGCTAAAGCGCAATATTCAGTCCGTTTTATCTAACAGCTAATCAGGAGCAGCAATGAAAAAATTAATTCTCGGATTTTTTACTCTAATTACGGTTGGATTCGGACAGTTTGTACCGAATATTTCTGTGGCTACGGTGGACGATGCCAACGCCACCCTCATTAACTCAGCTGGTCTGGGACTGTCGCGTGTTTTCAACATGTGGATTACTCAGCCTACTCACTGGACAAAGCTCGATTCCATCACTTACGACTTTGGTTTTTATGGCCAAGAAGGGATTTCGGGATTCGGTTTTACGCACATGSAGAATGGGCGAGATCTACTTCATTCTGGAAGCGGGAAGCACCTCGGCGGCGGATTCTATCTTGGGAATACCTCACATTTCTCAAGTGACGGATACGAAGCCATCGATATGGGATTGCTTTACCGCGGACACTCATGGTTTTCCGCCGGATTGCAGTGGAAAAACCTCTGGTCCCGGGATCGCGGAGGACGACAAGATCAGCAGTTTCAGATTGGTGTGGCTTTAAGACCATTCGGCAATCGCCTCACGGTGGCTTACGATCATCGATTTTCCTCCGGTCCCTATGGAGAGTCCAGTGACTTTCTGGATGGCGGCGGAATTGCTCTAGTCCAAGCTGAAGTCATTAACGGCATCAAACTGTTTGCCGGCTATGATTTAGGGGAAATGACCAAAGGAGTGCAAGTCGGAATCTCTTTAGGCTTTGGACAGATGAGTGTGGAAACCTTCCACAATTTTGACAGCAACAGTGATTACGTCAGTCCCAGCCTTACCGGCTATTTCATATCTAAAGAAAAACGTCGAACTGTGATCAAAAGCAAAAAGCCAACGTTTGTAGAACTGGGTTTTGAGCAGCCCATGTCGGACTCGCCCTCGCCCAAAGCGTTTTTTGGTCCTAAAACATTAACGTTGAGGGAGTTAGTGAATGAGATTAACGATTTGGCTAAGAATCCAGATGTGGATGGAGTCGTACTGCGAGCAGATCATTACGGCTCAGGCGCCGGGATGCTTCAGGAATTGGTAAATGCACTGAGGAAAGTGAAAGCCTCCGGAAAAATAATACTGGCTTTCTTGGACAGCGGCAGCGACCAGCAGTACGCCTTGGCGTGTATAGCCGATTCCATCTATCTCAACAGTGGCGGGGCTTTGGCTGTTACAGGTAGGGCTTTTGGTATCGGTTTCTACAAAGGACTATTCGATAAGCTCGGTATAGATGCYCAGTTTTACCGCCGGGGGGATTACAAAACAGCCGCCGAAACATTTACCCGGAAAGAGTTGACTGAGACCAGCCGGGAAGCTTACAAGGCAGTCCTTCACGATCTTCAGGAATTTTATTCCGGGATGATGAAACACGGTCGGGGGTGGACTGATGAAAAGCTGAATGAAGTCTATGATGAACTTATATTCACAGCCCAAATGGCGCTGGAAGCAGGATTGATTGACGGTATTTACCATCCGGATGAGATTGAAAAGAAGGTGAAGGACATTGCCGGTGACGAGGCGGTGCTGGTRAAGTTCCATAAACAGCCTAAGCAGTGGGAATACGACTGGGAATCTCCGGCGGGNCCNNCSAAGATYGCRSTNAYCYACGCTGAAGGCCCCATTCAGCCGGGCAAGAGCCAGCCGTCACCTTTTGGCGGCAACAAGGTTATCGGTTCGGAAACGACCTCTAAAGCAATCCGCAACGCCCGGGAAGATAAGTCGGTAAAGGCCATCGTTCTTCGTGTTAACAGTCCTGGTGGATCGGTGCTGGCATCCGAAGATATCTGGCGCGAAGTTCACCGGACAACTCATCCAGATTCCTCTGATGAGGAAAACCAGAAACCGTTTATCGTATCCATGGGGAATGTGGCAGCTTCAGGTGGATACTACATTTCCTGTGCCGCCGACATCATCGTGGCTGACTCAACATGCATCACCGGCTCCATAGGTGTGCTGGGTGGGAAGATTTCGCTTGGGGGATTGTACCAAAAAATTGGCTTTGATGTGGAAATCGTAAAGGAGCACGAACACGCCGACGCCTTCGGAAGTCACCGCTCCCTTACTGAGAAAGAGGGGGAGAGCTATCAGGGAATTATCGACAGCTTTTATGAGCAATTCCTGCGACGTGTRGCTGAAGGCCGCGGGATGACTATCGAAGAGGCGGATGCTGTTGCCCAAGGCCGTATCTGGACCGGCATGGATGCCAAGGAGGTTGGTCTGGTGGATGAGCTGGGCGGACTGGAGCGGGCTATAGAAATCGCCCAGGAGATGGCAGGCTTGGATGAAAATAAATACGAACTGCAGATTATTCCCGGGACCGAGAGGATGAAGTTCCAGTTTGAAGTGCAGTCCCAGTCCAGTTTGAAGAAACTATTGGATGCCTTTGAAGATGACTTCCCTGTCGCTCGCCTGCTTGATCGGGCTAAACTGATTCACGATGAAAAAGTGCTCTATCTCATGGATGGAGTGATTATTGATAACTGAGAGTTGAGGGAATAATTCACCAAAGGGACAAAGAGACACTGAAAAAATGATTATTAGCGAAAAATTAAAAGAATGTTTTGATTGGTTTTACAATGATCTCCTCTGTGTCTCCGTGTCTCAGTGGTAAAAAAAGGATGACATTATGCCTAAAGTAGGAGTGGTTCTTTCCGGTTGCGGCGTTAATGACGGTGCCGAGATACACGAATCGGTCATCACCATGCTGGCTCTCGACAGGGCCGGAGCTGAGTATCAGTGTATGGCTCCTGATGTGGAGCAAATGCATGTAGTTAATCACCTCACCGGCGAGGTAGCGGAAGGGGAATCACGGAACGTGCTGGTGGAATCTGCACGCATCGCCCGGGGCGAGATTGTAGATCTGGCAGGCGTTACCAGCAATGATATGGATGCTCTCATTTTCCCCGGCGGATTCGGCGCGGCTAAGAACCTATGTGATTTCGCCGTGAAAGGAGCTGACTGCCATGTCCATTCGGAAGTACTCCGCGTGGTGAAGGAGATGCATAAAGCCGGAAAACCCATCGGTGTGATTTGCATTTCCCCGGCTATGATGGCGAAAGTGATGGAGGATTCCGGCTCTACTATAGACCTTACCATCGGTACTGATGAAGAGACAGCCGGAGCCATCGAGTCCATGGGTGCCTCTCATGTGAGTTGTCCCGTGGAGGAGTTTGTGGTGGATCACGAGAATAAGATTGTCTCCACCCCGGCGTACATGAGYGCARATCGCATTACCGAGGTGGAAGCAGGTATAACTAAACTGGTTGATGAGGTGCTTAAGCTTATCTGAATGAAGCTCGTCAAGATTCCAAATAATAATCTCCCCGAAGAGGGGTGCGGAGCGGTCATGTTTATCGGTGACAAGACTGTTGGGCTGTTCAAAGTTCACGGAGATTTACTGGCATTGAGAAATATATGTCCGCACCGGGGCGGCTCACTGGGTGAAGGTGAAGTTACRGGTGAAATAGTCGCCTGTCCGTGGCACGGGTGGGAGTTCAACTGTCGTACGGGAGTAGCGGTTGAAAATCAGGAGATATCTGTGAAAACGTACAAAATATTGAGCCAGTCAGACGGAAAATATCTGGAGTGGAATGATGAGTGATCTATGGAAAGATCCGCTTGAAGATTTTTCGGGGAAAATGCCGATTTTTCCTCTACCTAATGTGGTTTTCTTTCCCCACACTTTTCTTCCTCTGCATATTTTTGAGGAACGCTACCGAGCCATGGTAGCAGACGCTACAAACGGGGAGAAGCTGATCTGCATGGCGCTCCTTAAACCCGGCTACGAAGACGACTACGAAGGGTCCCCACATATTCATACTGTCGGGACGGTAGGTTTTATGCCCATGAAGAAGGATCATGCGGATGGGACGTCAGACATTCTGCTCGTGGGAATGGACAAAGTTAAGATCAAAGAGATCACTAGCGATACGCCTTATCGAATGGCAGAAGTGGAGATTCTACATGATGTGGTGGGAGAGTCAGATCCAGAAGCGCTTCAGGAAAAGATATTTCAGCAGTTCAATGTTCTAAATGATGATAATCTTCTCTCTGCCGCCACGCAATTTTTTAGCGAGGGTTTAGACTTTGAAATGGCAATGAATCTGGTAATTAGTCATCTCGAGATTGAAGGTGAAGAGAAACAGAAACTACTTGAGCTGGGTGATCTATCCCTTCGAGCCAAAGTACTACTTCAGTATCTGGAAAGCGGTTTACGGGTAGATTTGGCTGCTGATTTCGGAATTGGTTTTGCCGGTGATTTGAGAATGAACTGATACTAATATCTGATGAAATTWTGAYGAAGGAAAATCAAATTCAGGGAAAATGTTTCTGCGGAAAATATCGATATACTATTACAGGAACGCCTCATCGAGTTGTTCATTGYCATTGCGGGAACTGTCGGMGATCTGTAGGTGCGGCTTATGTTACCTGGGTAGTGATAAAGAGAAGCCAATACACCATAAACGACAAGCCGCSTGTTCATACTGCCACAAATCGAGCCATCCGATCTTTCTGCGAAAAATGCGGTTCCAGTCTAACCTATTCTCACCCCAATCGTCCAGAGTTTATGGATGTTACTGCGGGTACCGTCAATCATCCTGATAAACTGTCTCCGGATTGGCATATTTTGGGAAAACGAAAAGTGGAGTGGGTGAAATTRCACGACAATCTTCCCTTTTATGAAAACTATCCAGATTAGATCAATCGAGTAATTGCTATAATACCTTTTCCAAGTTCAGATAATTCCGCACTGACGCAGCACATCACACCAAGCAGTGATTTTATCATCTCGCTCGGCTGAAGACATTTTTGGAACGTACTCCACYTCGGTCGCCGTTTCTCTCTCCTGAATCTTCTCCGGCCACGCCTGAGTAACAACCATCCGTGCAGTGCCTAATCCTGTCATATCTCTGTCGGCAGAGGTGTACACCGATTGTCTGATAAGATCAGCGATAAGCTGCACCAGCGGGGACCGTCCTGATCCTCCGGAAATGGTAATGTGACGGATGTCAACTCCAGTTTTTTTTCGGATGATCTCATAAATGTCGTGCACAAGGAATCCGATAGATTCCATTCCGGCTCGTACGATTTCATCCGGGCTGGCATCGTCCAGATCTGACAGTATCGGTTCGAATTCATCAGTCCAGTACGGCGCGGCCAGACCATTCATCCCGGGCACTAAGACGCCCGAAGTCGTTCCGCCACAGCGACTGTCCCACTTCATTTCTTCGTGAGAAATACCGAGATGACCTTCCAGCCAGCGGAAGAGCGAGCCTACGCTATTGATAGTCCCTTCCAGCATGAAGCTGCGGTGAGATTCCGTGGAGTTCAGGATGTTGGTGAGGAGCGACGGAACTACTATCATATTTYCGCCTGTATTGACCTGAACCGATCCAGACGTGCCGAAGTTCATGGCCACATCTCCGCTCTCCTGATGACCGTGACCGATGAGAGATGCTTGTTGGTCGCCAATGACACACAGCAGAGGAACTCCGTACTCGTGCACTTCGCCGAAACTGCCGCAGGTCGGCTTTAGAAGCGGGAGGGAGCTTTCGCTGATCCCGAAGATATCCAGAAGTTCTGCATCCCATGTGCYGGATTCCAGATTGAACAGGAGCGACCGCCCGGCAATGGATTCATCCACGRCAGGCGTGCCGGTTAAAGTGTGTGTCAGGAAAGCGCTGAGTGGTCCGAAGAGAGCCRAGCCAGCATCCAATYGTYCTTGCAGCTYAGGATCCTGCTCAACAGTGAAAGCGAATTTAGGTCCGCCAAAATGAGCGCTTAGCGGCATGCCGGTCTTCGACTCGATGAGAGAGCGATGCTTCTGGAAACGGCCGAGAGTGTCCCATGCTCGTGTATCCTGCCAGCTCATGGCCGGCGTCAGCGGTTCAACTTTCTCCTTATCCCAAAACAGGAACGTGGAGCGYTGGACAGCCATCCCAATCGCCTCTACATGGAGTGAATGMTCTCCGCAGAAAGTAATCATTTCATCAATCAGGCGTCTACAGGTGACTGCTATCTCTTGCGGATCAGATTCTGCCCAGCCGGGATTCGGCCGGTGAATKGCATGGCGGATTTTCTGRCTGTGGACGACTTTCAGTTCCACATCGTAAACGAATGCCTTAGTGGCGGAGGTGCCCTGATCCAAAACCAGGATTACCTGCTTCGCCATGTTTAAAGGATTTCAACCACTTTATCACCTACATTCACTTGACCCTCCTCATTTACAGAAGCATACCATCCCCGCCTGTCCATCATGGTCTTCATAAATTCAGGTCCCTTTTCTCTGCCAACGTAGGGAAGACTATACAAATTTGTGCACGGTTCGCACTTGAAGGTAATTTGAATTGTAGCTTCACCGACACGGTAGGTCTTTCCCGGGGAAAAGTCTTTATTGGCTATCCCGGCAGTCGTCAGGTTTTCCCCCAGATCACCCGGTTTGATAGACCATCCTTCTCCGTTTAACTCTTCGATAATCTCCATGGGTAGCAGCAAGACCGCCATGTCGGGATCGTTCTTTTTCTTTATGTGGCGGTACCGGTTGTAATCCCCTTCCAGCCCATTGCGAGTGATTCTTGTGGAATTGACCGGTMGTTTCGGARGACCGTGTTGGCCGGGCGTATCCGSTTTGATGTTAATAGAACAGAYTTTTTCTTCCATTGAGTAATACKATTTTATCCGCTGAAATATAAAAAAGAAATGTTCTTCAGACCTTAAAGGATTTCAAAACTTGGAAGGTTGCAGGATATTCAGGAAATGGTGATAYCGTAGAGTTCTTCGAACTCTCCAGTAGGCAGCATTCGGATCGCGTCCCAGGTGAGTTTGGTGCAGACCCGGGCACAKATCTGGCAGCCGATGCACTCATCGAACCGGATCTGAACAGGCGGGATGGGGATGTTGTACTTTTCGTAGGGAACAGATTCGATGCAGTCCACTGGACAGAACGGGACGCACACCTGGCAGCCGGTGCAGCTATCCTCATCTACSACAGCCATTAGCTGTGGACGCTTCTTTTTCTGCCCGGGATCACCTGCCAGTTCCGGGACACCCTTGTAATGTTGATATGCTTTTGCTGTTTTAACTGCCATGAATGTTATGCCTTATAGTTGTTGAAATTAGGATTCTGTCAGGGGAGATTCAAGGGAAAGTTGGTTGGGACTCACTCCCAGCCTAAGTATTCTCTTACTGGTTTTATCTTAACGTTTTTCGCTTTCTTCGCTGCTAACCACTCTTCTTCTCCATTTTCATTATCCCGCGACTGTTAAGCCCGATCACCCCGCACAAGGCAGCTCCCACGCCGATGACTAGGAAAATAGTACTGATGGGGACAACTTCCGCCAGAGGTCCTACCAGTCCCGAAGAGAGCGCCGTGAAACCGATGACAGCCATACTCACCATGGAAAATATACGGCCCCGCAGGCGGTCGGGGACCACACTCTGGATGATTGTCGTCCGGGAAACGGTGATCATGGGGATGCCGATTCCGTGAATAAAGAGGAGAATTTTGGTCGCCTCGTAACTGCCGATGTAATAGAGCAGACTGTATGTAAGTCCGTCCAGTACCATTCCCCAGAAGAGTACGCGGCTCCGATTTATCTTCTTCCCAAAGCGCCAGATAAAGAGAGTCCCGGCCAGCATTCCGCCGGCCATGTGCGCTTCTATCATAGCATAGGCGCCGAAGTCAAGGTTCAACACTTCCCGAACAAATATAGGCGTTCCAACCATGGCTGGCCCCATGATGAAAAGGTTGTTTACTGCGGTAAGAGTAATTAAACCTGCCAGATCACCCTTTTTTCTGACAAACTGCAGACCTTCCTTAAGCTGATGAATGTGAGTGGCAGGTTCTTTTTCCTGCTGGATCGTAATGTGCTTCTTCGAAATGAGTGCTATGCAGATCATACTGACAGAGAAACTGACAGCGTCGATGGTGAAAAGGTGATTGAGTCCAACCCAGGCGAACAGTGCTCCGGCCAGCACAGGTCCGGATAGATGAGCTAGCTGACCTGAAGTGGAAATGAAGGCGTTGGTTGAAGTGAGTTGTTCAGGTTTGACAAGACTCGGTATCAATGCATCCCGGGCGGGATAGAAAAGGGTGCCGAATGTTGAGACAGTAAATGCGAAGGTGCCGATGATGAGGGGCTCTGTTCCGCCATTCAATAGATAGGCCACAAGCGAGCCCACAAACAGCATCCTTGCGCCGTCAGAAAATATCATGACGCCTCTCCGGTCAAATCGGTCGCCTATGACACCGGCCATGAGACTAAACAGTACCGCCGGCAGATAGACACTTACGGCTACCAGAGATGTTGAGGTCTTGGAACCGGTAAGTTCCAGAATTAGCCACGGGAGTGATATCTGATAGATGGCATCACCGGCGTGGGAAATTATATGTCCCAGCCATAAAAGCATTATGGGCT
>NVVH01000026.1 GCA_002402135.1 Fidelibacterota bacterium
TCGCCAAAGGAGCATGATGCCCAATACCAACGGCACGAGGTACAAGAGATCTGCTTCTCCTTCCAATCCCGGCATGGCCCAGCTGTTGATAAAACTGGGCGACAATTTCCCAAACAAATTAGGAATGATAACATCCCAGAAACCAACAACCATCCAGTAGGCGGCAGAAACTCCAACCACAACGGATTCGGCAAATTTATAAAATGGATTATCCTTGAATAGGAACGACATGATAAACAGCGTAAACATGGCTGCAATCCATACACCGAAAGTTCTTGATAAGCTGAATGAATATTTGCTTTGACTTGGCTTTGCTTTATTAGCTTCCTGATAGTCCCGATAATTCGCCTGCTCTTCTGAAAACCAATTGATGCGTTCTTTACCTTCCAGATCGTAATCGAGTGCATCATCGCTAGWRACGTCAACCCATTTSTCATCTTCAACAARTGCGAATTCATGATCTACATTCTTAACRTAAACTGAACCGGCATCTCGTGTAACTGCATTAATAATAAGTCCGAGAGCGCCCACGACACAGACGACAGTCCAAATCAGTTTTTGCCTATCCATTACGGAATGCCTCGCTTCTTTTCAGCAAAGAATATGTAGTTGCCGGCGATAATAAGGAGAATCATCAATAGATGTGCAACCAACTGAGGGCCCATGCGCCGGACGCCTTCCTGATATCTGCCCGGTACTTCCAACCCTTCGTCTCGATAGTATCTATCGAAGACGAGCTTCTCGTACTCAGCGGCTCCCTTAATTGCCCCCAGGAGACCCGGAAGCTGCTCGGGGATGTACGGATAAAGGAGAGGCGCCTGAACACCGGTACAGCCTGCAATAAGAGTTATTTCATCTGGATAAGGAGTTACAGCATATTGCACCCACTCTTTTGTACCTGCTGATCCGGCGCTGATATTTATAACCAAATCCATATCCTGTACGCTGGATATCTCTTTATTCATGGGTATGCTCTTAAAAGGAGTTCCTCTTGCATCGGTGGAGTACAATTCCATGAAATCTGTTACAATTACCTTGATAACACCTTCACCACCAGATTTAAACCCAAGATTCACGTAATCCTCTCCGTACACCAAATGTGGAAAATCTTTCTTGATGACGTTTTCAATAGCATTATCAACCATTTGAGGTCCTACAGGCCAGAGAGCCATAAAGTACATTTTGAGTTTTTTAGCAGCGCAATGATACGTAAACGCAGTGGCCATGGGTCCCAATTCACCTTCGCTTGCAGGATCAAAATCAAATGACAACAGTACCTTATCTCCCTCTTTCAGATTCTCGATGATTTCGAAAGTAGTAATGGAAAGGGCTGTTGGTTTTTCCGGGAATGACTGACCGGTGATGCCAATAATGATAATAGGTATGGAGACTGACAGGAACATGAGGAGAAAGATCCATCGGCGGTCTAAATTCTTAAGAAAATCGTACATGACTAATCCTCGCCCCCGCCAAGGTATGATCGGTCAACGCCCAGCAGTACCTTCAAAGATGTGGATGCAATTCCAAGAGCGATGCCGATCATGATCGCCCTGTTACCGGCGGTGTTGAATACCTGCATAATAGTAACAGTCAAATTTTCAATCCTCAGTCCACTGAGGGATTCCGGYAGCCAGCTYGTCARRAAAACGCCGGCAAAGGTTCGGCCGAGAAGAATAATGAATGCTGTTCCCAATAAAAGAATGGCTTCTGTATTCTTAGCGCGAAATGCGCGGAAAGCTGCAGATGCCACATAAAAAGCCAGCATGGCAAACATGGTAGCGGTCAGCGGCTTGAAAGCGTATTCATACAACCACCAGAAAGGTGCTCCCATTTCTCGGTAACTGCCGGACCATACATAATCTGGATAATTGGTACTCGGGTTTACACCCATCTTCGTCAAACCGACATAAAGTGTGATTATAAAAGCGGAAATGGTGACCGCGGAAAAGCCCCAGCCAGACTGCCAGTCAGAAACTTTTTTCAGGTGGATTTTCAGAAGATTGGCGCCGCCCAGGATAAAAGCGATAGATGCGAGTACATCAAACCAGATGGCAACAGTCTCTCCCCATCCCTGAGTGGCAGGGATGAAATAGGAAATAATGAGTACAAAACCTCCGAAGGCAGTGATTAATAACGGTACGGTTCTTTTCATTTAATCGCGAATTCCTTAGCCGAGTACTGTACTCTTTACAAAGCTGAGTGCATTCATGATTGATTCAGATCCTGTTATAGCTCCAATAGTTGCTAATGATATTCCTATAATCATTCCAATAGCGACAATAACTTTACCTACATCTTGTCCTTTAAGACTCCCAAGCTGCTCTGGCTTTCCTGAGAGGTAAGCAGAAGCGGCAAAGAATTCTTCTCCGATTAGAGTATAATCACATGCTGCCACAAAGAATGGAAGYTGAGCCGGCATGGCCGTCCCGGCAATCTGAATGGCGCCGATAGAATTTCCTGTTTCTGCCAGGATCAAAGATTCCGCAAAAAATGCTCCCATGTAAAAACAGGCAGCCGGTTTTTCTCTTACCATTCTTCCGGATAGATGGGCTACGTAACCGAACTGCTCGTCAGTGACATAGTAGATTAAATCTTCATTAAAGGCATCGGGCCTCCCAGCTGATAAAAATGATGCCTGAACAGTCTCTCTGGCAGTAGTCATGACCAAAGATTTGCTGGTGGGTACCTCCAGCGTGGCATCGTAATTAGCGGCGGTTTCCGCTACATGTGAAAGTACGGTCAATCCTGCGATGGTCTGAATGTCATTCATATCTAAAATACCGGGGACGAAGAGAATGGATCGCCCCATTTCTGTAGCCCGCCCCACTGCATCATCCACTGCCTCCAAACCGGCAATCTTGCGTATCTTCAGGGGCTTTCCCTTCAGGGCCATCTGGATAAACCAAACTACTGCGAAGCAGAGAATTAAGGTAATGATCCCAAGATAGAATCGTGAACCGTCAAAACTCTGGACGATAGGACTGGCAGGTTGTTGCGTGACACCGGATAGCAGGATATTTCCTTCTTTATCATAGGCAGAAATCTTAAACAGGTATTTTATTTGGTTGTCAAGWTTATCAACGGTAAATGCAGTTTCATTCTTTCCGGCAACGGTCAGGAATTTGAATACAAACTTTTCGCGAATTTCATCTTCTCGAAGACTTAAATCCTGAGAAGCATTATCTGTGGCTTTCTTCCGATCATCACGAATTTTCTGCAGGAGGCCTTTATCATCTTTGGAAACGCCATCTCTCTCAGCATTGTCAAAAAGACGCTTGGTCACTGCCTCTTTAGCGTCTTTGACAGCTTTAGATATTTCATCTTTAATAATGGAAGTGATCTCGTCTTCACTGTTGGAACGATAAATCTTAAATATTTCAACCTTTTCAGCTACACCGAGAGGCACTTTCCACTCAAGATCAATTTTGTCTCCGCCGTCCCAGCCGTGGTCTGAAGCTTTAACAACAACTGTTTCCTCAACTGCTTGAGTAAAAACTAGTGATGAGAAAAACAGTAATAGTGTAGAGAGAATTGCAAATATCCGCATCAGCTATCCCCCTCTATCAATTCCACATTAGCCCGAGGAACAGTCACAATCTCACCGGAAGTAAGTTCTACATCCAGGACTCGGGCCTTGGATCCTGATTCTAAAGCTTGGGGTTCAGATGGAAGATCTTTGACTTTTCCGATCATGCCGAAGTAGGGATCACGAATAATCCTGAGGGAGGAGCCGATTTCCAAAACTCCCTCCACATGACCTTCAGACTGATGGGCTTYAGGTACACTGTCATCAACAGGGATGGCGATTATRGGGCGGATCACTCCGGCGCGAATCTGGGTGGCACCATTGATAGATGCATTGGCTCCTTCCCGAGATTTAAGGAGATTGAAGGTGCGCTGAGCCATGGCAATATCACCGAATCCTTCCGTGGTGATTAAGGTAATTCCTTTTTTCTCTGTACCGGTAATGGCAACTCCAAGATCGTACCCAAGAAAATCTCTCAGATCAGAATCGTCAATACCGCCGGTAACGATTCCGGCTGCACCGATTTCAACAGCTTTAGCGATGGCGTCTGCGGTAACACGACTACCGCCAACAATCACTGATCCTTGCATATCTGCTGTTATTTTATCTTTTGTGAGTTCTTCAGAATGTGAACCGCAGGCCATCTTAATTTTGCCAAATGTCTCTCCTCCGATTCCGAATATGCCTTGAATGTAGCTCACTTCAGCTTCTATAACTACACCTTCATCCGGCAATACCTCCACTACCTTCCCCGGCAGGAAAGCCAGCACCCGTACAGGATGTGGTTCTCCTCGAAGAATCATCTGCCCCGTAACATTAGAAATGGTTTCTACTGTCCCTTCGTACTTGCTCTTGTACTCGCTCTTGAACATGCCGAAAATACCTTGCGTACGGGCAATGATATCTCCCAGAGAAATCTGATCTCCCTCTTTCACAAGCATACATTCAGGAACATCTGCGGGCGGCATGGAAAGCAGATTAGCCATATTAACAGGTATGATATCACCTGGCATGAAGGTTTCAGCAACAACCTGCTGAGCTTCTAAAATATCTCCTTCATTAACTAGAACTTTACCTTTGATGGGGAGCGTCCGGCTGCGCCGTATCACTTCCCGGTGACTGATTTTTAATCCAGGTGTGTAGGCGTGAGCCATTCTTACGTTTTCCAGTTCGGGTAAAGATCTACAGCTTTTACCCAGTTATCTATCATAGGTTTACTTCTGTTGTGATCTTGAGGTACGTCAAGGGGTCTTCCTCTTCCATCCAGGAACAGTCCTACGGTTCCGCCCCGAACTTCAGCTTGTACTTTTTTACCATTTCCTGCGCCGGCATCAAAGGTTTTCGCCGGTTCAATGGTAATGGATGCTGTTTCATCTGGCCCCAGCGGGAGAAGTTTAATGTCACCAAACTGTATTTCACCGGATTCATTCAAAGTTGAACCTTCAATAGAATAAGTAAAGCACGGCTTCCCTTCATTTCCTCTGCCGGCAGGAGCAACGACTGATCCGAGATAGATGAGACAGTCCCGTTCAAATACTTCCGTCGCCGCCTTAGGGTGGACTTGGGCTAAAACGCCCAGATGAGGCATCATAAAGATGCTGTCCTTGGCGAGTGCTGTAACTCCTTCCGGCTGGAAAGCGTCAATCATAAGTAAGGCTGTCTGATGCATGCGTGGAGCGTGAGACAAAACTCCTCCAGAACCTACCAATAGATTAAGCTTCATGTTGTTAATGATAGACTGCCCGCTTATCTGCTGACTGAATGTATCCCCCACCGTCCGCTGCTGCTGAACACCTTTGAGTGTTGTAGCAAATTCTTTATGCTGCTGATAGGCAAGGCGGAGAGCTTCTCGAGCCACGGCATGTTCAAATATGAGCGCTTCAAGGGATTGAGGAATAGTCGTAGGACGAATCATTTTGTTCTTCACACGATTGCGCAGTTCCCGCTCGTCCATTTCAAAATGAACCCAGCGCAGTACATTAGGCATGGTCGCTTCGGCACAGACATTGGAGATGGAATAGCTCATTCCTAAATTCGCGCTGACGGTACGGTTGAACGTTCCGTCAAAGACACTGAACACATCTGTAGTAGCGCCGCCGATATCTACGCCAACAACGTTTATCTTCTCTCGTTCAGCAATTGTTTGCAGGATATTACCTACTGCTCCTGGTGTGGGCATGATGGGCGCATCCGTCCACTCGATCAGTTTATTGTATCCCGGGGCATGGGCCATGACGTGCTCCAGAAATAGGTCGTGAATGGCATCACGGGCGGGACCGAGATTTTCCCGYTCAAGAACAGGTCTTAGATTTTCCACTACCTTAAGCTCAAATCCATCCTGGAATATCCCCTCCATGTTCTCTACAGCTTCATTGTTTCCGGCATAAACAATGGGAAGCTGATAGTCTTTCCCAAATCTCGGTTTTGGTTTTGCTGGGGATATAAGCTCTGCAATTTCCACCACATGCTTGGAATCGCCGCCATCGGTACCGCCGGAGATGAGCATCATATCAGGACGGAGTTCCCGGATGCGCTGAATCTGCTGATGAGCCTTTCGGCCATCGTTGGAGGCGATGGTATCCATGACAATGGCACCGGCACCCAGAGCGGCACGCTTGGCGCTGGCTGCTGTCATCTCCTTGATAACTCCAGCTACCATCATCTGTAGACCACCGCCGGCGCTTGAAGTGGAAATATAAATATCACACCCTTCTGAATCTGTTGCCGGATGGATKATCTTCTCGTTYTCATCCACTAAACGTCTACCGGCAAGTTCAGCAACTTCAGTAACTGAATTAATTACGCCAACAGTTACATCGGCAAACGGTTCTTCCACTGTGGTAGGTGCTTCTCCTCGGTGGGTCTGCCGATATTCACCGTCAATTTTTTGAATCAGAATTGCTTTGGTAGTGGTACTGCCGCAATCTGTGGCGAGAATGAAATTGATTTTGTCTGTATCAATCTTAGCCATCTTTTTTTACTTTTTGAGTYGACGCACTTTCATCAACTTTAGATTTCTTATTTTTCTCTCGCATTTCATCTTCGAGCTGTTCAATTCTTTGGCACAGATAATCYACACTCCCGCGTCTTTCRAGGAATTCAGTAAAATTTCGATAAGCATCTGTAGTCAAGATAGCGGATACAATGGGATGGAAAAAATGGAGGACCTGTGAACCAATAAAATTGAGTGGACGAAATGTTTCCAGCATGATAAGTGCGGGAGTTGCCATTCTGCGGCGTACTACCTCCTGGCAAACTTCCTCTACTGTAGACTCCTGAGCTTCAGTTGGATCAGYGGCACCGGGAGGGTCAACAGCGAATGCGTGTTTAAGCCAACTCATTTTTTTATRCTATATTTYTTCTGTTTAATATTTCCATGACTTTATTACGGTCATYCCCGAAAAGRATGTGCATTCCYCGAAAAGCGTCCCATCTGGATGGATTAGAAGATTTKGATAGATAAGCGCCAAATTCATCAGTGACAATTCGCTTTATCTCGTTCCAGTTCATCTTATGACTGCGTAGAAAGTAATTAGCTGTAATTCCTTCCTTATCTATYGAAAAACTGCTGGGAAAATARAAACGGTTCAGTCGAAGTACCAAKACGAATATWGTCAMTAGTGTCAAAATCCAACTATTGAAAGCATAATAGATTGAAATTGCTAATGCTAAGATTATYATTCCCCCAATAATAGATRGTTTTACTCTCTTCTTTGCCGGGAAAGCTGCCCATTGAAATGAGGTTACTGATTSGGAAATMTCAGATTTCACTATTTTATTCCGTTGCTTAAGTCCTATGATACACTAACCACTGCTATTTTGATATTTTAATAGTTYAARCAGTGCAGCAGYCGACAACCACATAAAGATAATAAAGATAGACCAGAGGAGTTGCTACTATGAGGGAATCAAATCTATCCAGTACTCCGCCATGCCCCGGAAGAAATGCGCCTGAATCCTTCACYCCCGCGTCACGTTTTATCATGGATTCTACGAAATCTCCGGCCTGACCAAAAATTCCGACTAGTGTGCCAATGGATGCGGCATGATAAACTGAAATTGTATTTGCGGGGAAAAAATGTGTCTGTTGAAACAAAATTACCACTCCTATTGCTGTTATTAATCCAGCTATCCCTCCTACCCAAGTTTTCTTTGGACTAACTCTTTCCAGGATTTTACTCTTACCCCACTTTTTGCCAAATACGTAAGCAGCTGAATCGCAGGACCAGACAGAGACAAAAAGTGCTACCACTAAATTATATCCAGTTTCAACTCCACTGGAATCGATGTCTCTTAATGAAACCATGGTACCCAACAAAAGAGGTATGTAGAGAATCCCCGTTATTGTATAAGTAATATTTGCTGTAGCGTTGTCCTTGCCGCTAAATAACTCAAGGAAAATTATGATAAGAATCAAACCAATCAGGATGTGATGCCAGTTGACAATGACTATTTCCGGGCAAATATTACCATAATGAAAAAGCAAAAGTAAGGCCCCTGCGAGTATGCCGATCCAAACATGAGGAGATGCATTTTTGTTTCCGACCAAGCGGTAGAATTCATAAAGAGCGATAAGAGATACTACTGTTACAAATCCGATGAACCATGGACCTCCAAGATATACCAGCAGGAGAATCCCGGGAATTCCGAGGAAGTTTACAAACATGCGGGATGATAATGTATCAGCCATAGTAATTAAGGTTAAATATAAATAATTCCCTGGKTTTTACCATAGTGTCCTTAGATAACATTGCTCAATTCAGTCACGATTTATGTTTCATATATTTGTTATCACCCAGCTCCATCACTTCAATTTTTACTTTGGTAGTCCCTTGCCCTACAAATCCCAGCTTTAGAGCAGCTCCGTATGAGCAGTCTAAGATACGTCCTTTCACATAAGGACCCCGGTCGTTGATGCGAAGAATTAGGGATTTTCCATTATTGAGATTGGTTACTCGGACGATTGTATTTAGCGGCAGCGTCTTATGAGCCGCTGTTAGTCCATACATATCGTATACTTCTCCATTTGCAGTGAGTTTTCCGTGAAAATCATCAGCATAGAAAGATGAGACCCCGGTGATTACTCTTGCATGATGCTTTTTACTCTTTCGTGGTCCCGATGCTTTTCCGCTACCATAGCGGGGAGATGCAGTGCACGCTAAAAGTGAAAGAACAATAGTTAAGATAAATATTTTACGAATCATCTTGAAGATCGGCTATCAATTCGGTTAGATCAGATATATTGTTCTTTTCGCAGAAATCGATGAATTCATCAAGTATACTCAATCCTGCCGCGGGATGACGATAATTGGCTGTTCCCACTTGCACAGCTGAAGCTCCGGCAAGCAGATATTCTACCACATCTTCCCCGGTGATGATACCGCCTATGCCGATAACGGGAATGGAAATCGATTGTGATATTTGATAAACAGACGCCACTCCAACAGGTTTTATAGCCGGACCAGACAAACCGCAGAGCTTCGTATATACGTTGGATTTTCTAGTAACCGGATTGATACTCATCCCAACTACCGTATTGATGGCTGAAACAGCATCGGCTCCGGCAGCTTCAGCAGATTGGGCGATAGCGGCGATATCAGTCACATTGGGTGATAGTTTAATGATCAAAAGTTTTTCTGTCAGCTGTCGTAGCTCTGATGTTAGTTGGAATGTTAAATCACAATCCACTCCGAACTCCATCCCGTCTTTGCCCACATTCGGACATGAGATGTTAATCTCGTAACCGGTAAGGTTGTTCGATACTGATTCCACTCTTTTCATTACGTCTATATACTCTTCCTGTGAGCTTCCGGCGATGTTCATAATGACTGCTGTGTCAAGGTCAGTGTACTTAGGAAGCATTTCTGAGATATAGCGTTCAACACCTATGTTTGCCAGTCCGATAGAATTTAGCATTCCGGATGGCGTCTCAACGATGCGTGGGGACGGATTTCCCTCTCGTGGATGAACTGTGATGGACTTGGTGACTATTCCTCCTAATTGATTTAAATCAATAAATTCATCACTCTCCTCACCGTAGCCGAATGTTCCTGAAGCGACCAGAATGGGATTCGTAAGTTCTACTTTGCCTATCTTTGTTTTAATATTTGTCATCGTTATTTTATTCTAAAACATGAATTCGAAATAAAGAAGTAAATGGACATTTGAAAAGAATTGAAACGGTTTTTGATAATTTGATTATTGGAAGTAACCCACGACTTATGTCGTGGATTATCGATAACATACAATACGTTAAACCATTTTAATGGTTTATGAAAAGTGTGAAAAAACGAAATAAAACTATCTTTCGTATTGTTCTTTTTCATTTGCCTCAATTTTTCTATCCGTTACTCTGCATTAAATTTTTAAATCAGATTCGAATTGCGTCAATATTGTACACTGGTCCATCGCAACATACCAGTGAATATCTCTTATGATAGGAATGCTCAATGCTTCCATTTTTCGATGTCTGGATTATACATCCCTGGCACAACCCAGTTCCGCATGCCATGTAGCTCTCAACAGCAATCTGTCCGGGAATATTTTTCTCGGTTGAATAGTTATGTATGGCAGCTAACATAGGCTCAGGACCACAAGCGATAATATATGGATTCTCAAGTTTATCTACCAGAACCTCCAACAGTGTCATCACAGTTCCTTTTTCTCCCACTGTACCATCATCCGTTGTGAGATAAATGCCAGCATTCGGAGTGTGCTCCAAGAAATGTTCAGCGGCAGTAACAGCTCCCACAATAAGCAGATGATCCAGGACATCTTTTGACAGTTGCTCGTGCAGATACAGAATGGGCGCGACTCCTACACCACCTCCAATAAGAATGGTCTCTTTGATGTTTATGTTATCAAGTGAGAATATATTTCCCAACGGCCCAATGGCTTCAATAACATCTCCCTCATATCTATCTTTTAGCCATTCTGTTCCTTTACCGAAAATTTTGTAAATGATACTGACGGATCCATTCTCTACCGATGCGATACTCATGGGCCGGCGGAGGGGCATCTGCCACCCTTCACCCACAGTCAGTGAAATAAACTGACCGGGACCCTGTACTTCTGATGAAATTTCAGGGAGTGAAATATCCATACGATAAACGCCTTCTGCCAGCTTATGGTTAGACAGAACTTTTCCWGATTCAATCCTCCTCATTACGTTCCTCTTCAATTTGAACCGGWAATAGRAATTGCGAAGGCGGAATATCAAAATCAAATTTTACRGYAGMAGAATCTGTTTCAATTTCGACTAAAGTTGAATCTMTCCCGGKTTGGCTTCTAAGCGTATCAGTTTGAGACTGATTAAATGCTATTGAAAGTTTCTGATAATGAGATTGTATTGATTCGGCCTGCTCACTTTCCGGATAAGTCTCCATAAGTTGGCTATAATATCTTAAAGTGCTGTCCATATTGTGCAAAGAGTKTTCATGAATATGACCGATTGAAAGAATGGCATGAGGTACATATTGCGACTCAGGATACTCTGCAAGTAACTGCTTATAAGATTGGATAGCACTTTTCGGATCACTTTTTATCTGAGCTTCTGCAGATTCCAGTAATTCCTCAGCTTCATTAATTAATTCAATACCTCTTTCCGAGGCGGATTGTACAGCGTATTCACTGGTAGGATGCGTTTCAATAAGGTCAGACAGATAGATATCAGCTTTAGCGGTATCGCCGCGTTCAGTCAGAAGATATCCMAGAGTAAAAAGTGCTTGAGGACGGGCTTTGCTTTCGGGATATCCCATTACGAGTTGCTCTAATACTTTCACGGCACTGTCTTTTATGTTGAAGTGAAAGGCAAAAAGTTCACCGAGAATATAGAGATTTTGTGACAGTTCCTGGCGAGTGTTTAGRGTATCGAMTGCTGCAGTTCCCTTAACTTGAGTGAGAACAGTCATACTATCCAGTAAAACTTCTAAACTATCCTCAGGTTCGCTCTCCAAAGGGTCAGTTTCCTTGACGTCTAATCGCGCTGCAGCCATAACTGCGCTTAGGACATCAAGCGTACTGATGACTTCAAGATACGATTCAACTTCTTTCACTCGGATCCTTGCTGCAGGGACAAGAAGTGACGACCGCTTTTCTTTCTCAACATTGCCAAAGAACCGCTTAGCCGCCTCGTAATCTTCTGATYCCGATAGTGCCAATCCACCCATTTGAAAATACGCTGATGCTGAAGCTTCCGTCTTTGGAAAATCTTCCGTGATAGTTGTATATCTACTGTTGGCTTCCTGAATCATCCCTCGCATTTCATACAATTGAGCCAGCTCTAGATTTAAATCTGATTTCAGTGAAGAAAATTTGTCATTCGAGAGCAGAAGTTGAATCGTTTCGATTGTCTCATCCCACTTTTCTAAAAGTCTCAGAATTCTAACCACCTCAAGATTCGCCGCATTTAGATGATCTGGATCAGAACTTTCTTTCATCGCTTTTTGATACATTGTCAAAGCATTTTCCGGTTGATCAATCTGTAGCAAAAGCTCACCACTTTTCAACAGGAGTCGACCCTTTAGTATGGAGTCTTTAGAAAGTTTGACAGCTTCGCGAAATTGTACAACAGCTGCTGATCTATCSCCAAGCTCAATATGAATTTCACCTAAAGTAACGGCTACCTGCACACGCTGATGACGATTACCTCTCTCCTTGGCCAGTGATTCTGATAGTGCCTGTAGATCACTTTGCGCTGCCTCCGTCTCTCCTAATTTCCATTTACAGCGTGAAAGCCATAGAAAAGCTTCCTCYWGGAATGGACTTGCAGGATGTTCTCTCTTCAAGCGCAAAAGACGCTTTTTKGCAGTGGAAAATTCACCACGGTAATAGTAAGACTTGGCTGAGAGGAAAAGAGCGTTATCCCGAAGTTTTGATTCAGGAAAATCTTCAAGAACGATATTACAATTGACAATTGTTTTGTCGAGCGCTTCTTCTGCTTTCTTGCTYAATTTTTCACCTGCTSCTTTTTTGGAKATTTCCTCCTCGGCTGTTTGGAAATAGTTTAGTGCATTATAAAAGGTRTTGAAGTATGCACAGCCACTTATTGTGAGTGTGCCCGCAATAAGAAAAATCAGTGAAATTGCGGGAGGTCTCATAGAAACCGCAAGAACCGATCGTTTGGGATAGTACATATCGAGTGGAATTTTACGATAGTCTTGATAAAAATAAACTGTTAACTTTCTGCATCATGAGAGTTCAATCTGTTGTCTTCCGACTGCTTCTAGTGACTACTTCAGTCATCGCTCAAGACAGTCTAAATGTTCCCGCTAATACGTCAGAACCGACACCGGTGTTTCCAAAAAGTGGCTATGTTACCATCGCCAGCGATTCCGCTGGTTTAGATATATTCATTGACGGCATGCTTGCTGGACAAATTCCTATCAAAGAACCTATCCCTCTGTCGGCAGGTAAGCATATCATCACCTATCTCCAGCCGGATTATCTAAATCTTCTGGAATATTATTACTCAGGAGAAGAAAGAGATGAATTTGTGAATAAAGCTGTCCAAACTGTATATATAGTCCCGAATGAAACCATAAATGTAGTACTCTGGTGGCGACCGTACGAAAAACAACTAAAACAGCGCAAAGCAGCTATCTGGATCAAGTCACTCGTTGGAGTGTCGATTTTGACAGTTATTYTTACTTTGAATTTTTCTGGTTAATTAGAATCAATTTTGATTCTTCTAAACAACGCGCTTAAATTGTAAACATGAAAGATCACTCAACATACGAGACTCCCATCAAATTCCGGCCCGATTACGAATGGCCGGCAAGCGACGCCGAAGCTGATTGTCCCCGCTGTGAAAATCCACTTATGGTCAATGAAAATCGGCCTGAATACATGGGGAAGCCTTGGTGGTGCAGTGATTGCCGCTGGCAATTTACTAAYGACGAAATTTCTTAACAATTTTTTACCACCCCGCAGGATCATGTGGATAAGTCACGAAGGCACAATTATATTATTATTAGAACAGTGGAATAATGTATAATAACTCCGAACGCCCTGAACAAACAATAACCTTTAATTACCCCCCCCCTATGAATTGCGAAGCTATTGAATTTTTGTTCATAAACAGATTAAAGAATTTTAATAAAAACGAACTACTTCACGTAATTTGTGGCGCAATATAGTCAAAACCTATCTTTATGGATTCCGATGTCAATTGGAATTGCCACCCACATCTTCCTCRGTCTCCCTTTCCGTTTTCCCGGTAAAAACAGCGTATTTTGAATTGCGCTGATAGCCATGAAGTCACAATCCTCATGGAGCGACCTTTCGATTTTAAAATCTATGGGGAGTCCTTCTTCATCTATGAGGACATGTATGATAATTCTCCCCCGGAATCCTGAAGTATACGGTGAACATGGATAATAGATATTTTGAATTAGAGCAATCATACCACCYAAAGGAGCCGGAGGTTCATTGTACGGAACAAAKCCATTTTCTTCCCTAAGCATARGAGGAAAAGTGGGATAACTAGCTCGCCAGTTACGAAGATCAGCTATATCTTTTTCTCCCATCTCTGAACCTTCCATGAAAGCTATTCCGGAATTTAGAACCACWSYRCCGNMWRWYWRTCKWACCARSNTGMTWAWASCMTKCNRSYWWRMRMCRTKYASCNWMTMSWMGKKGAYSGSRWWCYKATYWKTWCGCACGTGATTGAGAAATAACCCTTTGGCTTCATCATAATTGCCCTGAGAAAACGCATCATAAGCTTGGTTGAAACTAATATCAACGGGAGATTTTGGACGAACTGTGTGGTTGCTTCCACCGCAACTAAACAGTAACAGTGCCAAAGGAAGTAAAGAAGATAATACTGTAGTTCGTAAGTACTTCAATCTGCCGTGTATTCTGGATGTATTTTTAACAGTTCATCCATTACCCATCTCACCACAACTGCATCATCCAGAAATCCAAGAAGATCTATTGCATCAGGAATTTCATCTTTTTCTTCTACAAAGTAATTGAGAGCAAAAAGTATCATTCTTCGGGAATGCTCATCTAAATYTGATTTCGACATCAATAGTGAACACATACGATCCACATCCTCAACAAGTTGAATTACAAAAGTAGAAATATCCTTTCTTGCCACGAGATTCTGAAGTTTCCCGTGCAGTTCATTTAAAATACTCTGCTCCCTCTCCACCGGGAAAACAGAGATTTGTCTTCGGTATTTTGTTATATCTGATTCTGTAAGTTTAAACGTAACGGGTGTTATTTCCACAARAATGAACCTCCTTCGTTTGACTCTAATTTAAATCAAATTTACACAGGTCACTTGAAATTCTGTAGTTATTGAGCAGTTCGTCTTAAACGACTGTTGAATTGAACTCTCAATATGTTAAATTCTATTGYATCGTAGAATCTCGAAAGCAGAGTCGAACTGTCAAATGCCAAAAATATTACCTTTCCGAGGATACACGTACAATCCACAGATCTTTGCAGATCTGACGAATGTTCTCGCYCCGCCGTACGATGTCATTTCACCACAATACCGAGAAGAATTGATACACCGTTCCGAACATAATATTATCAACCTCACACTTGCTGAAAAATTAAACGGTCAACCGGACATGAATCAYTATTCCACAGCCGCCAAACTCGTTACACAATGGAAACAGGATGATATTCTAATCTCCGCTGAAAAACCGAGCATATGGCAAATCACAGAATCATTCCGTGATGCTGACGGCAAAGATAAGAAGAGATACGGCTATCTTGCGCTGGTGAAACTGGAGAACTATTCCACTGATGGAATCCGTCGTCATGAGCGGACGCATAAAGCTGCGAAGGAAGATCGCTATCGTCTATTGGATGCAACTCACATGAACTTCAGCCCGATCTTTTTCGTCTTTAACGATAACGATCGCTCTTGTGAATCACTCATGCACCGCTTCCCTTCAGAAACTGTTCAGGCCGGTAAACTCGATTTCGAAACTGACGTTAACTTGCGAATTGAGCAAACGTCAGATGAAGAGTGGATTGACTCGTTCTCATCAATGCTGGCGGAGCAACCCATACTCATTGCCGATGGACATCATCGCTATGAAACTGCACGCTCGTACCACTCGAATCAAACAAATTCCGGATTGAAAAGCGGGTACGTACTCGCTTATCTTGTACCATCGAGCAGCGAAGGTCTGCAAATTCTACCGACTCACCGAGGACTTTTCGGACTTACCGAAAATCAGATAGATCAGCTAAAAGCGGGACTCGAGTGTTATTTTTCCCAGACGAAACATGAGAACTGTACACCTTATCTCACTGCCATTATAGGTGACGAAAAACTTACTAAATACTATTTAAACGATAAGACAAAATCCTCCCCATTGGGTGTAGAAGTTTTTGAGGAGGTCATTCTAAAGAAAACTCTCGCATTTTCTGAAGATGATATTGCCGATAAATCCCAACTGGCGTACTTTCATAACAGGAGTGACTGTCTGAAAGCGGTCACTGTTGGGACGTTAAACGCCGCATTTATAATGGAAGCGCTAACTGTGAATGAACTTATGAAATCGACTGAGGACGGCTCTGTACTTCCTCAAAAATCTACATTCTTCTTCCCAAAAATCGGCGCAGGAATGGTGATGCAGTCGTTGGAGATAATCTAACCTTGGACAAGCCTAAACTCTTCATCCCCGGTCCTACTCATGTTGATCCTGACCTCCTGGCATCCCTGGCAGAATATCCTGTGGGTCACCGTTCTGCTCAATTTTCAGAGTTATACGATGAGGTGGTGGACGGCGTTCAAAAGGTTCTCTTCACTTCAAACCGCATTTTACTTGGCACTTGTTCCGCCACGGGGTTGATGGAAGCGGCGGTTCGCAACACTGTCCAGAAGCGGTGTGCCAATTTCGTCTGTGGAGCTTTTTCTAAGCGGTGGCACGAGATAACAGCGGCGTGCGGGATTGAGTGCGACTCCATTTCTGTTGAGCTCGGAAGAGCGACCAAGCCTGAAGCCGTCAGAGAAGCTCTCGAGACCGGCAGATACGATGCCATTACAGTTGTCCACAATGAGACTTCCACCGGAGTAATGAATCCTATCACCGAGATTTCTGCTGTCGTCCGTGATTTTCCGGAAGTTGTGCTGCTGGTGGACATGGTGAGTTCCATGGCAAGCGTGAAAGTAAAAATTGACGCACTGGGGATTGATGTAGCTCTCGCCAGCGTTCAAAAAGGTTGGGGACTCCCTCCCGGTTTTGCCGTCTGCTCAGTCTCCGACAGAGTCTTGGAGAGAAGCGAGAAGATTGCCAACAAAGGCTTCTATTTTGATTTCAAGGTGATGGAAAAATATGCGAAAAARTCACAAACACCCACGACACCATCCATTCCACATATGTATGGTCTAAAGGCTCAACTTGCCCGTATTTTCAAGGAGGGATTGGAAAACAGATTCCAGAGGCATAAAGATTTGGCCGAAGAAGTGCGAAGCTGGGTCAGTCAGAAATTCGATCTTTTCGCTGAACCGGGATATGAATCAGACACCGTTACTTGCGCCGGGAACCCAAACAACATAGATTTAATAGAAATGGCAAATCACCTCTTAGACCGCGGATACATGATTTCTGGCGGTTATGGAATACTTAAAGACAAAACCTTCCGGATAGCACACATGGGCAATCTACAAATGGATGACATCCGAGATTTGCTCACAACAATGGACAACATACTGGACGACATGTAATGCAAGTACTCATCACAGATCCCATCGGCAAAGTTGGGACAAAGATACTAAAAGCCGCCGGRCTGAAGATTGTGGAAAAAATCGGMGSTTCAGCTGAGGAGCTCAATAAAGTGCTCCCCAAAACCGACGGCTGGATAGTCAGGAGTGGAACAACTGTTACTCGAGAACTGATGGAAGCGGCACCTCAGCTGAAAGTGGTGGGGCGTGCGGGTGTGGGAGTGGACAATATTGACATTCCTGAAGCGACTCTCCGCGGAATTGTCRTCATGAACACTCCCGGCGTGAACACGGTAGCAGCGGCGGAGCATACCATTGCTCTCATGCTCTCTTTGGTCAGGAACGTCCATCGAGGCCACGCCTCTCTCATTGCGGGTCAGTGGGATCGTAACGAACTAGTCGGTTCCGAGCTGAGAGGAAAGACTCTCGGTGTAATCGGATTGGGAAAAGTCGGCAGCGAAGTGATCAAGCGTCTTCACGGCTTCGGGATGGATGTCATCGGCTACGATCCTTACATCAAGGCGGAAAACTACGAGTTCGATTATGTAGAATTTTGCGACGTGGATAGACTCTTCAGAGAGAGTGATATCATTTCTCTCCACGTACCGTTGGTTGACAGCACGAAAGATCTCGTCGATCTGGAAAGACTGAAGTCCATGAAACCTTCGAGCTTTCTCATCAATTGCGCTCGGGGAGGCGTTGTGAATGAGCAAGATCTGGCGGTAGCTCTTGAACAGGGCATCCTTGCCGGTGCAGCTGTAGATGTCTTCGAATCTGAGCCGGCTTTGGACACGCCTCTTGCTTCTGCACCGAATATTTTACTCACACCTCATTTGGGAGCTTCCACGCWGGAAGCCAAAGAARGCGTTTCCCGKGCTRTYTGCGAACAGGTTCGCGACTTCCTAATTGACGGTAAGTTGGAGAATGCACTCAATATTCCTATCTCAGATCTCTCTCTTCTGCGCTCCCTCCAGCCTCATCTTGATTTTGCGACTAAGATTGGAGAATTTCATCAACAGCTCAGCTCCTCCCCTGCTGATAGAATACACGTTGAAACGCGTGGCACACTAACCGAAGTAAAGCTGGTGACCATTGCCTTTCTCAAAGGCTTCCTTGGTACAGTTCACGGAAGCAGTATCAACTTTGTCAATGCCCTTGCGGTGGCACAACAGAACGGCATCGAAATCGAAGAAGCCTATCATCACGGTAAAGAAGATTACGCAAATCTCATCTCCACTACTGTTACGTTCGACGGTGAATCGAGAACTATCCGGGGCAGCCTCTTTTCTGATAAGCACCCGCGGATTGTTTACTACGATGGATTCCACTTTGACCTCAATCCCACCGGTACACTGCTTATCGTGGAAAACGARGATGTACCGGGAGTCGTAGGGAAAATGGGRACTTATCTGGGTAAAATCGGCGCCAACATTGCCGGTTACCAACTCAGCCGGAAAGCTGAACATCATTACGCCATGGGCATCATTCGGCTCGATTCTGCCGTATCGGATGACGACTTGAAGGAACTCACTGATATCAAGGAGATCATTTCCATCCGACAGATCGTACTCTAAGGTAAATGACTGCACTCTCCCGCAGAATCTCGTACCTCTACACCTTTATTATCCTGCTCACCACAACTTCTTCATCTCAAGAACATCCGTCCATACATGAGGAAGAACTGGAAGAACACAAATCTGAAAAAATAATCGTCGAACAAGTAGATGTCCTAACCGGACTCGAAAACCTCATTCTGAACTATTCAGAGATAGTCGCAAATAAACAGGTTGGTATCGTTACCAATCACACTGGATTGGACAGCAGGGGACGACCAAACTGGATAGCAATTGAAGAAGGAACCTCTGCACAAGTGGTGGCGCTTTTCACACCGGAACATGGACTGACAGGACAATTCCTGGCAGGTGAACACGTTGCCTACCATTCTGAGGAGTACATCCACTTACCCAAGATATTTTCTCTCTACGGCGCTATAAAGAAACCAGCAGCTCATATGTTGGAAGGGGTTGAACTTCTTATTTACGATATACAGGATGTGGGAACACGGTTTTACACTTACATCTCCACAATGGGGCTAATCATGGAAGCAGCGGCTGAAAACGATATCCCTGTTCTTATCCTCGACAGACCCAATCCAATCAGCGGYGCCAAAGTTTCAGGACCGACACTCGACTTAGCTCATCAATCCTTCGTCGGATWTTATCCCATCCCGGTGCAATACGGTCTAACTCCCGGCGAACTCGCCAAAATGATTGTCGGTGAAAATTGGATAGAAGCAATTCCGGAACTTGAGGTAATCCCCATGGTCAATTGGTCTCGGGAGTTGTGGAACGATGAGACGACAATTCCGTGGGTTCCCACATCACCWAACATTCCTGACGTGGTAACTGCGACAGTCTATCCGGGAACTTGCTTCCTCGAGGCGACAAATGTCTCTGAAGGACGGGGTACTCCCCTGCCGTTCCTCCAGGCAGGCGCACCGTGGATTGACGGGAAGCTCCTGTCCCAAAAGCTCAACCAACTCAATCTGGACGGTGTAGCCTTCCGACCGGTGTCATTTACACCCCGACATCCTGAGAAAAGCGGTCACATGAAGTATCAAGATGAAAGCTGCAATGGTGTACGGATTGTAGTCGCTGACCGCCGAAAATTTGATCCGGTTTTAACGGGAGTTCATCTTTTGAATCTGATTCACGAATTATATCCTGCTGACTTTGAAATACAAGATAAAACTCTGAATCGTCTGTTTGGAACTGGTGAATTATCTATGCTGTTTCAGGGTAATATCACTCTTCAAGAGTTACTTTACATCATGGTGTCTGACACATCATTATTCTTGGAGTTACGCAAACCATACCTTCTCTATCCTTAACAAAGCYCCCGGYACTTCGAAAGTRGCGGRGACTTATAATGAAATGAGAAATGAAATCAACTAACCGMCTCCTCTCTCTGGATGCCTTCCGTGGGATTACAATCGCCGCCATGATATTAGTAAACACACCGGGAAGCTGGSGGTATGTTTATGCACCTCTAAGGCATGCTGATTGGCATGGATGGACTCYAACTGACCTCATATTCCCATTTTTCCTCTTTATCGTAGGTGTAGCCATGACTTTTTCCATTCAGACACTAATCGGTGTAGATTTCAAGTCAGAGATCTATAAAAAGGTCATCAAGCGGTCGGTGATACTTTTTCTTCTCGGAGTACTCCTTAACTTCTACCCTTTCGGAATACCGTTCACTTCTGATGGATGGAGTAACTTCAGTTTCTCTTCTATAATCGACACATTCCTGGATATTCGAATCATGGGAGTCCTCCAGCGAATAGCTCTCTGCTATCTCTTTACTTCCATCATGATCATCCATCTGACACGACGTGATCAGTTTTACGCTGCTTTTGGATTACTGGCGGTATACGCAATTGCAATACTGCTTTATGGACATCTCACACTGGAGGATAAYCTGGCGCGAACCATAGATTTGGCAATCTTCTCCCCAGCCAATATGTACTCTGTTAGAGGAATTCCATTCGATCCTGAAGGACTATTCAGCACCATACCGGCTATTGTGACGACTCTTTCAGGTGTTTTCGTGGGTAATCTTTTGCGAGGACATTTGAGTCCGAAGGAAAAAGCAACTCAACTGGTCTTGTGGGGATTAGCAGGAATATTACTCGGGAATGGATTAAACATCCTGATTCCCATCAATAAGCAGYTTTGGACTCCGAGTTACGTCTTCCTCACATCCGGCTGGGCTTGCCTGATTTTAGCTCTTTTCTATTGGCTTATGGACATCAAGAAAACAAACCTGTGGGCTAAACCGTTTATTGTATTTGGGAGCAACTCACTATTTCTCTTTTTCGCATCAGGTATTCTGGTTCGTACACTTTTTAGGATCAAAATCGCTACTGAAGAGACGACTCTCTCTCTTTACAGTTGGCTCTACAATTCATTTTTCGTTCCGTGGGCAGGAGAACTCAACGGTTCACTATTTTTTGCAATTACGTGGATTCTKCTGTGGCTRGGAGTGCTTTGGTTGTTTTACGTCAAGAAGATATTTATTAAGATATAAAAAGGTGAGAAACAACAGTTATCGGACCACTCAATCAAGTCCCCGGCACTTTAGAAGYGCCGGGGACTTCCGGTTTGAGTTTGGTGTGCCAGATGGTGCAGATAGAGATTGGCGTATTTCTGAGCTGAAGAAGTGGTTGGAAATTGGTGCAAAAGCAACCGAAAAAGGCGTCAGCACTATTATTTGTGGATTTGTGAGACCTAAAGATCTTCCAGATGGTTATGACGCAAGGTCTCAAATGATCCTGTTGGATGCAGACGGTGACACAGTTCGTGAACGTTTGATCGGACGATATACGAAAAACGGTGTGTTTGATGAAATGCAAAAGGTTATAGGTAGGCCAGTGGATGATTTTATTACAGGTAATGTTACCTACTCTAATACTATGAGGGAAGAGTGCAGAGTAGCTGGTTGCGCAATAGTCGACACAYCAAATCTTTCTCCTGAAAAGGTGGCTAAAGAAATTTTTGGTATACTGAAATTATGTCGGTAACGATTACAAACTTTGCGCATGGTACTACAATTGATAATGAATCAGGAGTTTCTTCTGGTTGKTCTKMTSYYKNNCTTYSRRARCWNCKGSRNNTTCRGCWRTMSWAMGWYYWRNATKRMWMWKAYCRYMRRTAAAGATTTCGCTGTGGTTTATTGCTCAGATCTAAAGCGGTCAATCGATTCAGCGAACCTTGCGTGGGGTGGTAAATACAAAATTATAGAAGATGCACGGCTTCGAGAGTGCAATTACGGAGACTTTAACGGGAAGCCTTCAGAGATAGTGGAGCCAATGCAGGTAAAGGCGATATATGAGCCTATGCCAAATGGTGAGAGTTATGAAATGGTTAAAGAACGAATGGCTCGTTTGCTTGAAGATATTAAAATAGACTATGACGGTAAGCATGTTGCAATGGTTGGGCACAAAGCCACGCAGTTTGCACTAGAGGTGCTTTTGAAAGGTCTGTCTTGGGAGGAGGTATTTGAAAAAGATTGGAGGCTTACGAAATCGTGGCAACCTGGTTGGGAATATACTTTAGATTAAGAATTTGGTGGGAGGTATACTTAAGCTGWCKMMTRYSGWSSGTCATYCTTCCGATTCGTTCGTYGAGMTGAAGTCATTGACAARAATCACAGGTRCGGCGACGGTGAGTAGCAGGGYGCTTACTCTTCCTTCCCGTCTTCCGGCTTCCTAACCCAGGAGCGTCTGTCATTAAAGGCTTCTTTTTTCAGGTCACCCCACTCYTTCACGATCTCCTTCAGCAATTCCGCTCGATGCGGATGAGTTGGGACTATCTCTTCCTCAATAAGTTTGAATAGACCCTGCAACTTCTCCYCCACCTGTTCAGGACTCATAATAGATTCGTGATCCCAAGATTGACGTTTCTCTAAAGTGTCAGACCGCTCGGACTTGGCGCTGTCTATTTGTCGRCTCCGTCCTGACAGCAAAATAACTGCCAGAACAAGTACTACAATGATGACTATGAGCAATTCCGTCATATTAACCTCCCGTCATGGCTCCATAGCCCAGAACTCCAATCCAATAAACGACGACCATAAGTATCATTATCACCARCGCTATGGGCCAGGTAATGGTCGCCATCCGAATGAAATCCTTGGCGTCCAGCTGACCGCTRGCATAAACGATGGAACYTGCCGGAGTTCCGATGACAAGCCAGAAAGCCATGGAAGTGGCAATCGCCAGTCCTACGCCAACGAGCAGCGGATTCGTTCCTGATGATTGAGCCATCTCAAGGACCACAGGACCAATAACGGCCACAGTAGCCCCGGCGCTCATTAASTTGGTTAACATTGCGCCGATGACCACCACCAAGAGGATTAGAGGTATTCCGTTCTCTATCCCAAATGGTGACACCAGGCCAATCAGACTGTCAGCCAGCCATTTAGCGGCACCGCTGGCCTTAAAGACAGATCCGAGAGATATGGCTCCTGCATAAAGAATAATCACACCCCAGCTGACGTTGGTTTCATAATCCTTCCARGAAGTAAGTCCAAGGAGCATGTARAGTACAGCGCCGGTAATGGCAACTCCACCCAATCCAAGAGAAAATCCCAATATACTTCGGGTGACAGTTTTGTCTGTGATCCACATRAARATCATSAGCARCATGATGCCGCCCACCAGCCACTGTTTCGCKGTCATTTTRCCGTGTTTCTCMARATCTTCCTTAAGTRTAGCCACGGCACCGGAMAGATCYTTCACTTCCGGTTTGAAAATCATKGGCAATAGGAACGTCATTACCGCAGACATGGCCACCATGTAAAATACACCCATAATCATCCACTGGAAAAAATCTACCTCCACTCCGATATTTGATAAAAAGCCGATCATGATTGCATTTCGTGCTCCTCCGGTGGGACTCATGGGAGCACCCACCATACAGCCGATGGCGATGGAGATCATYAAMAGTTTACCCAAACGAGGTGCAGAGGTCGTTTTGTTGGTCAACGTATAAAGTGCCAAGGCGATKGGAATGAACATGGGAGCGATGGACGCCTCATTTATAAAWGCCGATGGAATGGCAGTCCCTAATATCAATCCCAAAACTATATTCCGCGTCTTGGTTCCWGACAGTTTTACCACGAGCATRCCGATRCGCTTRTCCARWCCGTGTTTCACCAATGTGGCTCCGATAGCMAGCGATCCGGCGATGAACCAKACRGCATCATGAGCRTACGTACCGACAATATCGGCAGCTTTGGTAACTCCGAAAAATAGCTGKACCAGTCCGATAAGKAGAGCRACRGCGGGCATTGGAATTGCTTCGGTAGCGAAGAAAATAGTGCACATGGCTAARAGAGCGATGATAATTTTCATGTTGAGMGCTTTCTYGGCTATTTCTGATTGAGATTCGCCTTGAAAGATTTCATTCGCCTTCTGAACCATGGAGTCCGGAGTAGGCATTAAAGCGAAAAGGATAAAAACTGCTATCCCGATAGCAAGCCACTTGAAATCAGTGGTCTTGGCAAAACCGCCTTGATCGTTTTTCTCTTTGTTATTCGAGCTCATTCTTTAGACAATTCCTAACTCTTCTGAATTCKYAGCTTTTTCAAAGTGAAAGGCAAAAGTACAATGATAAAGTGAATAAGTGCTACAATTTCAGCAGATAAAATATACCAAGGGTGCGGACCCATATAATCGAGAATACTGGGTGTAACGGGTTTTTCACAAATCCAAAAGTAATTGGCATCAAGTAACAGATTTACAGGAATGGTAATTAGGAAGAATAAGTTTAGACCGACAAACGCTCTCCATAAACTTCTCCAGGTGGGTCTCATRTCGAAAACAACCACTGCGTAGATTAACGTGACAATCATGAATTGATGGGCAAACCAATATCTGAAAAAGTGATAATGGGGAAATCCTTGAGTTATGTCGGGAGTTAATACCCCTTGAAATGTACCCGATAAAGCCCAGAAGAAAATGATCTCAAAAACACGGTAATTTTTTCTGATCATTATAATGGGCATGGCAAGATTAGCAAATCGACAAAGATGGAAAGGGAGATGTTCTTTTATGGAAAATGTACCGCCAATGATTTCAAGGATCACCCATGAGAGATAGGCTGACATGACTATCCATCCCATGGTTTCGCCAAGGAGGTTTTGTTGACGACTGTTTAGATTYTTTTTTGCATGGATTGGMAGCCAAATCGCAAGAACCAAAAACAGAATAAGAGAAATGGAATGAGGAGTGTCAAACGCATGAAAGGAATCCGGTGCGTAAAGATAATCGGCTACTGATTGTCGAAATTCGTTCAATGTGCTACCGAATTATACTGTTCTTTACCACTCACAACAGTTCGTAGAACGTTTACATCTCTAATGTTAACAGGATCGATATCAAGTAGATCCTGAGACAATACCACAAAATCGGCAAGTTTCCCCTGTTCTATAGTTCCCAGACTATCTTCTGAAAAAACACCCCAGGCATTGTTGGYGGTATAACACCTAAGAGCTTCCTCAACTGAAATCTTCTGCTCCAGCAACCAACCGTCAGGATGCTTATTGTCCAGAGTCCGGCGAGTTGCAGCAGCGTAGATGCCKAAAAGTGGAGCAATTGGCGCTACCGTCCAATCGGAACCGAATGTGACTCTCGCTCCTGAATCTAGTAGTGTGCGTATTGCGTATGTCCCAGCCAGGACATCGTTACCGATCCGTTTCTCAGCCCAGCGGCCATCGTCGATAAGATGTGGCGGCTGCATTGATGCTATCACACCAAGTTCTGCAAATCGGTTCAAGGCATTTTGAGTTAGATGTTGAGCGTGCTCAATTCTGAATCGCCGATCGCGGTTGCCGTAYTTTTTCACCACATCAGCATAMGCATCWAGCGCCCAGTCGTTGGCTCGGTCGCCAATGGCGTGAATCGCCATTTGCAATCCGGCCTCYTCCACSTCGAAGATAATCTGCCGAGTGTAAGCTGTATCTGTCACCATCAAGCCGCTGGTTGAGGGTTCATCGAGATACGGATCGTAAAACCACGCCGTGGAAGAGCCGAGACTGCCGTCCACGAACAGCTTCACCCCCGCAATGGAGAGCCAATCATCTCCTTTTATGATTGCATCATTTTGAGACTTCAGCAATTCCCAATCCCAATCATAAATAAAAGTGTGGATTCTGGCTCGTAATGCTCCACGTTTTTGAGCTCGGAGATACGTCTCAAAATCACTCCACGAAGACATGTCTTGAACTTGTGTGACTCCAAGAGCAAGAATATGCTCCATTGCTCGATCGAATGCTTCATCTGACTCTTTGACGGACGGCTCGGGGATCAAATCGAAAACGAAAGTCATTGCTTCATCTTTCAGGATTCCGGTAGGCTCGCCGGTGAGGTCATCCTTAATAATAGAGCCTCCATCAGGATCAGGTGTCTCGGCAGAAATTCCTGCCATTTTCAAGGCGATGGAATTGGCGAGTCCCATGTGACCATCAAGCCGAGAGACAAAAACGGGATGATCTCCCACTGCGTTGTCAATCCACTCTTTACGCGGGAGTTCTCCGCCCCAATTTTCATGATCCCACCTCCCGCCGGTAATCCATCTGCCTGACGGTACTTTTTCCGCAAACTGTTTCAGTGTTTCCACAAACTGAACTCTGTCTTGAGCGTAACGGAGTTTTACCTGAGCGAGTTGAAATCCTCCAGCCATCAAGTGGGTATGATTATCTATGAATCCGGGGACAACAAACGCACCTTTTAGATCAATAACCTCAGCTTCAGATTTATTGAAGTTTGACAGTAATTCTTCCCCACCAACGGCAGCTATTTTATCACCGTTCAGGACCAAGACAGATTGAAGCGGAATATCTTCAACTCCGGTCCAGATTTTTGCATTAGTGTAAATTGTGATGGAGTTAGAATTCATAGCGTAAAGTGTAGAGACAAAGATTAAGTAGAGGAGTCTTTTCAACTCTGTCCAGTCACCTCCGCTTTGATATGAGTTTCCACGCAGAACTGGGAACCTTATCTAGGTCGTTGAATTGACCGGCTCCTTTCAGCCACTCTCCCCCGTCAATTGTCACCACTTCTCCGTTGATATAACCGGCGCCATCGCTTATTAAGAACGTGGCCAAATCTGCCAATTCTCTCTGCTCTCCAAACCGCTTAAGCGGAATTCGTTTTTTCATTTTCTTCTCGATGCCAAGTCCCGGTACGACCAGTCGCTTCCAGGCACCTTCCGTAGGAAAAGGTCCCGGTGCTATGGCGTTGGTCCTGATGCCGTACTTGGCCCACTCCACAGCCAGCGAGCGAGTCATGGCCAGAACTCCTGCCTTGGCGCAAGCGGACGGAACCACGTAACCTGAGCCAGTCCAAGCGTACGTAGTAATGATATTCAGGATTACACCTCCGCCTCTTTTAATCATCTCCTTACCTGCAGACAGCGTACAGTTGAATGTGCCGTTTAGTACGATATCGACAATTACCTTAAACCCTCCAGGAGATAGCCTTTCTGTTGGTGAGATGAAGTTACCGGCGGCATTGTTCACCAACACATCTACAGCGCCGAACTCTCCAACAGCACGACTAATCATTTCTTCTACTTCGTCCGGTATGCGTATATCACATTGAAGCGGCAAAACGTTGGCTCCGGATGTTCTCAATTCCTCGGCGGTTTCTTCCAACACTTCGAGTTTTCGACTGGTAATGACGAGGTTGGCGCCCAGCTCTCCAAATCGCTGTGCCATGGATTTTCCCAATCCAGTTCCGCCGCCGGTGATTATTATGATCTTCTTTTTTAGTAACTCTTTTGTAAACATGTTTTCTCCTCGAATTGAAGTGATAGATTAAAGGGAAGATACTGCATCAAACAGTCAAAGTCCAGAAG
>NVVH01000027.1 GCA_002402135.1 Fidelibacterota bacterium
GGGAGAAATTTGTTTATGTGGCTCTAGGATTCTTGTTGAAGAAAAAATATATGAAGAGTTTCGTGATAAATTTATTGCCCGGACTAACCAGCTGATTGTTGGCGACCCCATGAGCAAGGAATCAGATTTAGGAGCTCTCATTTCCGAAGCACACCTTGAAAAAGTGAAAAATTATATTCAGCTCGCTAAAGATGAAGGAGGAAGCATCCTGGCAGGGGGAGAAATATTTTTGGTAAACAGTCGCTGTAAAAACGGGTGGTTTATATCACCGACTATTATTGAGGGTCTTGGTCCGGAATGTAGAACAAATCAGGAAGAAATCTTTGGCCCAGTTGTAACTTTAATTCCCTTTTCTAGTGAGGAAGAGTCTGTAGAAATTGCAAATGCAACTGAGTATGGATTATCTGCTTCAATCTGGACAAACGATTTAAAAAAAGCGGAGCGAGTAGCCAGTAAAATAGAGTCGGGTGTAATATGGATTAACTGTTGGATGGTAAGGGATTTGAGAACGCCTTTCGGTGGGATGAAGAATTCCGGTTTGGGTCGTGAAGGTGGTGAGGAGGCATTGCGGTTTTTTACGGAAGCAAAAACCGTATGCATTAAAGCAGAGGACTGATGAACGAATCAATACTATCAGAAAGAGCACCTGATCCCGTTGGACCCTATCCCCATGTAAAAAAAGTAAATAACTTTCTCTTCCTTTCAGGGGTTGGACCCCGTAAAAAGGGCTCTTTAAAAATTCCAGGCGTGGAATTGGATGAAGACGGAAACATTCTGTCCTATGATATTGAGAAACAGGCCCGGTCTGTGTTTGATAATGTGAAAATGATCTTGGAAGATGCTGGTTCGAGCTGGGACCAACTTGTGGACATCACTGTTTTTCTAACAAACATGAAAAAAGATTTTGACACATTTAATAAGATTTATGGTGATTACTTCAAGGATAATAAACCGGCTCGCACCACGGTTGAAATAACGGCACTGCCCACACCAATTGCCATCGAACTTAAATGTATTGCATCAACTGATTAAAGGAGTGCTTCATGGCTTTAAACCCTCCGCTAAACCTCAAGCAATGGATTGAAGACAACCGCCACCTGCTAAAACCACCCGTAGGAAATAAGGTGGTGTATAAGGATACCGATTTTATGATAATGGTAATTGGTGGTCCAAACACGCGCAAAGATTATCATGTGGATCCCATCGAGGAATTTTTCTACCAGATCGAAGGAGATATGATCTTGAAGATCATGAGTGAAGGTAAAAAGATGGATGTTCCCATTAAGGAGGGGGAAATATTTCTATTGCCGAAAAATATTCCTCATTCTCCCCAACGGCTTGCAAATACAGCGGGACTTGTAATCGAATACATTAGAGAAAAAGGTTCATTAGATGGTTTTCAATGGTATTGTGATGTATGTGATACTCTTTTGTACGAAGAATTTTTTCAATTAGAAGACATTGTTGAACAACTTCCTCCCCTGTTTGGAAAATATTGGGATAATATAGAAGCCCGAACATGTGATCATTGCAGTGCCATCCAGGAACCTCCCAGCTAGTATCGAAACTTGAAAATAGACATACACACCCACATTTTGCCTAAAGAATGGCCAGATTGTAAAGAGAAGTATGGCTATGGTGGGTGGATTAACTTGGAGCATCACAAGACCGGATGTGCACGAATGATGAAAGACGGTAAATTTTTTCGAGAAGTAGAAGCAAATGTCTGGGATCCACGCACACGCATGGGTGACTGCAAGAATCATGATGTAGATATTCAGATTCTTTCCACTGTGCCAGCGATGTTCAGCTATTGGGCTAAGGCAGCAGATGCGCTGGAAGTATCGGTGTTATTGAACGATCATATTGCTGGGGTCGTTGCTGAATTTCCCAAAAGATTTATTGGACTTGGGACCATTCCTCTTCAGAATGTCGATCTAGCCATCAGCGAAATGGAACGATGTATGAGTGATTTAGGCCTTGCTGGAGTGGAAATAGGTACCAATGTAAATCAGATGAATTTAGATGATGAATTGTTATTTTCGGTGTTTGAAGCTGCACAAGATTTGAACGCAGCTATTTTTGTACATCCGTGGGATATGATGGGACAGGACAATTTGAAAAAATACTGGCTGTCCTGGCTGGTAGGTATGCCTGCAGAAACCAGCAGGGCAATATGTTCRATGATATTTGGAGGAGTCTTTGAGCGCCTTCCGAATCTACGTGTAGCTTTTGCTCATGGGGGTGGAGCATTCCCAGCCATTCTTGGAAGAGTACAGCAGGGGTTTGAAGTTCGCCCAGATCTATGCGCTGTTGATAATAAAATTGATCCTATTAAATATTTGGGAAAATTCTGGGTCGATTCCCTGGTCCACGATAACGATGCATTGGATTACTTAATTAACAAAGTTGGAATTGATAAAATAGCATTGGGGACAGATTATCCATTCCCGCTGGGTGAACTCGAACCCGGAGGTCTCATTACCAACTCATCTTTAAGTATTGATGATAAACAAAAACTTTTGAGTCAAAATGCACTGGACTGGTTGGGTCTTGAGAATATTTGATGCGTTGTTCCCTTAAGATTAACAACAACTTATACCATTATGATTCATCCAGTTTTATCGATCTGTCGATTCCTTTGAATTTTGACAGGACTCAACCCAATTATTTTGGCGTAGAAAAAGCTACTGCAGTTCCATATAAAAGTGGAAACCTTATTGGAGCCACCAAACAGGGTGGCGGTTGCAATTTTGATGTGCTAACCCTTATTCCCCATTGCAACGGTACTCATACTGAATGTGTTGGACATATCGTAAATGACAATATTTCAGTCCATTCTATTATTACTGATGTGCTGATCCCAGTTACCCTGATTACAGTCCAACCACGTGATGGCATTATTCATGAAGGACAGATAGCTGTCGAAAGCGGTTTTAATGCTGGTTTAATCMTTCGCTCACTGCCCAATAACGAGAGCAAGTGTTCAAGAACCTACGATTCCGATCATTTGCCYCCTTATTTTTCTGAGGAAGCCATGAAAAAATTAAAGGTATTGAGTGTTAATCATTTGCTCGTGGATATGCCTACAATCGACCCCGCTTATGATGAAGGTAGACTTGTAAACCATCATATATTCTGGGGTGTAGATCAGGACAAACACGATTTGGATGGTAACCCACCCTCATCAAAAACTATAACTGAAATGATATATGTCCCGAATGATGTACCGGATGACAGGTATTTGCTGCAAATACAGGTAGCAAATTTTGTAAGTGATGCTGCTCCCAGCAGACCCGTAATTTTCCCCATCGAAATGTAATGAACTACGAAGCTTCTCTTTCTTTTGCAAAACAGATGGATCATAACGATCCCCTAAAAGATTACCGCAGGATGTTTCATTTTCACAGGATGGGTGGCAAAGAAGTCATTTATTTTTGTGGGAATTCACTTGGTCTTATGTCCAAAACAACAACAGAAATGGTAAACAAAGAATTGGAGGTATGGGCTAAAAAAGGTGTAATAGGTCAACATACTTACTGGGAGTCATACCACGAACATCTGTCAAAATCAACCGCACGCCTGGTGGGAGCAAAACCATCAGAAGTAGTGGTTATGAATGCCCTTACTGTGAATCTTCATCTCTTATTAATCTCATTTTATCAGCCGACTGGCAATCGAAATAAGATCGTCATCGAAAAAGGAGCTTTTCCATCTGATCAATACGCTGTTGAGTCCCAAATTAAATTGCATGGTTTGAACCCCAAAGATGTCCTCCTTGAGTTATCACCCCGAGAAGGAGAAAAAACGCTACATACTGAAGATATATTAGGGACCTTGAAAGAGCATGGTGATTCAATCGCTACAATACTTATAGGGGGAGTTAATTACTATACCGGCCAGGCATTTGATATGGAAGCCATTACCAAGGCTGGACAAAAGATTGGTGCGTATGTGGGATTTGATTTAGCTCACGCAGCGGGAAATATTATGTTATATCTACATGACTGGGGAGTTGACTTTGCTGCATGGTGTAGTTACAAGTATCTATGTGCTGGGCCGGGAAGTCCCGGTGGTGTGTTTATTCATGAACGTCATGGTAACTGGGATGGTCCGCGTTTATCGGGTTGGTGGGGGCATGACAAGCAAACCCGATTCCAAATGGRKCCAGAYTTTGTGCCAATTAAAGGAGCTGAGGGCTGGCAGATAAGCAATGCGCCTATTTTGGCCATGGCTTGTCTTAGAGCTTCCATGGCTATATTCGATAAAGTGGGAATGTCGTTGATTCGGAGCAAGAGTGAAAAACTAACTGGTTATATGGAATTTTTGATGAACACAATCAGTAACAAAGTGGAGATTGTTACACCTGCTGATGCAACGCAACGAGGTTCTCAGCTATCGCTGGTAATGAATAAAAATGGCAAGGAYGTCTTTAACCAATTAGGTCTTCAAGGTGTAATTTGTGATTGGCGWGAACCTGATGTCATYCGCGTTGCTCCGGYACCCYTATACAATTCATTTATAGAAGTATATCGATTCTACGAAATCTTAAAATCTCTAGCGGTATAAATATAATGRGWGAAAAAATCACTCAAATTGGAGCAGGACTTGCTGGRCCTCTACTGGCTACTAGTCTAGCAAGRCTTGGTTATCATGTTGATATCTATGAGCGTCGCGCGGATATGCGTAAAGAGTCTATTGGTGCTGGCCGCTCTATAAATTTAGCTTTGTCAGCTCGTGGAATTCACGCACTCAAAGAAGTGAAGATTTACGACCAAATAAAGCCATTTAYAATTCCCATGAAAGGGCGCATGATTCATGATATAGATGGTTCAACTCACTTACAACCTTACGGACAAAGAAAGACAGAAGTCATATGTTCTATTTCACGAGAGCAATTAAATAAGCAGCTAATGACCTTAGCGGAGGAGACGGGGAAGGTAAAGATTCATTTCAATAAAAAATGTACGCATGTTGATCTAGACAAGGAAACCRTTACATTTCAAGACACCAAGTCTGGCCGTACCAATGTTTTTCATGCATCGTTGGTTATTGGAGTAGATGGTTCAGCTTCCGCAGTGCGGGACGCCATGGTTGAGAGTGGGAAGCTTAATTGTACATATGAACCATTGGAGCATGGTTATAAAGAATTAACCCTTCCTCCGGGAAGGGATGGAAACTTTCCAATGGAGCCCAATGCTCTACATATCTGGCCGAGGGGACAATTCATGCTCATTGCCCTACCAAACCTAAACAAARCCTTTACTTGTACTTTATTTTTTCCTATGGAGGGTCCATTAAGTTTTAAAACAGTCGTTGAAAGTGAAGATGTTATTAAATTATTTGAAAATCAATTCCCTGACGCACTAGGAATGATGCCTGGTGTTGAGGAAGAATATTTATCCAATCCAATCGGGAAATTAGGCACAGTATTTTGTGATCCCTGGCATGTGGGAAGTCAAGCCTTACTATTGGGCGATGCTGCCCACGCTGTGGTACCCTTCTTTGGCCAGGGGATGAATGCATCGTTTCAAGACTGTTCTTTGTTGAGAAAACTTATTGACAAACATAGTGGAGATTGGGCTGTCATATTTTCAGAGTTTTCCAGGATACACGTGAAAAATGGACATTCCATTGCTAAGATGGCTATTGAAAACTATCTGGAAATGCGAGATCACGTCAATGATCCAACATATAGAAAGAGAAGAAAGCTGGAATTAAAAATGGAACGTATGTTTCCAGGAGAATTCATTCCACGTTATTCCATGGTATCATTTCATCAAATTCCTTATTCAGAAGTTTATACACGTGGAGAAAAACAGCTTAAAATTATAGAAGCCATGCTTGAAAAATTTGATGATATATCAGAAATAGACGAAATTGCTGTACAAGATTATTTACAAATACCGACTGATTAAATGCCCTTATAGGATGAATATAATCTCAAGCTCAAAGTGCATTGGTACGGCTAAAAAATCACCTAAGTTTATCTCATGAAAACAATCTTATACGGAATAGTTGTCCTGTCTACTATTTACAGTCAATCGGCAGATTTTCTTCACTTTAACTCCTATGTGGCTGACACGCACAATGATGTTCTGCTGCGTGTTTTGCGAGGCGAAGATATTACCGAGTGGACAACCAGCGGACACTCCGATATCCCCCGCCTTTTGGCTGGGGGAATGGACGCTCAAGTCTTTGCGGTCTGGGTAAATCCCTCAGAGTTTCTACCGGATCGTGCTTTCTCTCAAGCGAATAAGATGATTRATGCTTTAGAGCGTRTTGTGGCTGCTATACCTGAGAAAATGGGAATAGCTGACTGCTATGCTGATTTGATCCAGCTGGAACAAGAAGGAAAGCTTGCCGCGGTTATCGGTGTAGAAGGGGGACATGCCATAGAAAACAGCTTGGAGAAACTGGAACAACTCAAAAGCCGGGGGATGTGCTACTTGGGTGTAACGTGGAACAACTCAAATGAATGGGCAACATCGGCAAAAGACGAAGTCGAATCGGATAGCTTARAACTTAAGGGACTTACCGATTTTGGACGGGAAGTCATCCGTCGGTGCAACAAGATTGGTGTGATAGTGGACGTATCCCATGCTGGAGAACAGACATTCTGGGATATTCTGGAAGTGACTACGAAACCGATCATCGCTTCTCATTCTTCAGTCTATGACCTTTGCCCACATTTCAGGAATCTGAAAGACGACCAACTCCGAGCCATTAAGAAGAATGGCGGGGTGGTGTTCATCAACTTTTTCCCTGGATATATAGATAGTACATTTGAGCAAAGAGCCGCTGAAGTTCGGGGACAGCACAGTGCAGAATTAGATTCACTGAAAAAACACTACGGTGAGGAATCAGATGATTATTGGTATGCCTCTATGGATCTACTGGGAGCCGATATTGGGGCAGTGGCACCATCTGTGGATGTGCTTGTGGATCACATAGACTATATCGCCAAATTCATTGGCCCGGAACATGTAGGCTTGGGTTCTGACTTTGACGGAGTTAGTGTGCTGCCGAAAAGGGTGGAGGATTGCACGAAACTCCCCGTAATAACGGAAAAACTTCTGGAAAGGGGTTATTCTGAAGAAGATATTCGCAAGATACTGGGAGGTAATTTCAAGCGGGTGTTTAAAGAAGTTGTTGGTTAGACAACTTTTAAGGTTTATTTAATACTTGATATGGAGTTGAAACTCACTGTTTAAACTATTCTTTCTGCTGTCTTCTTTCTGATTCGCCATTCCCCATCCGGTTAGATAGACCAGTTTAGCTACCCTTTCCATTTTGTCGAAGTTGATCTTATCTACGGTGTCCGTAGGTTGATGCCAATCTTCGTGCATRCCCGCGAAATAGAAGATCACGGGGACACCGTGTTTGGCAAAGTTGTAGTGGTCGCTTCGGTAGTAGTATCGATTGGGGTCATCCAATGTATTATAGCGGTAATTAAGCGACAGATTATCCAAAAACAGAGCCGCAGATTCGTTCATATTGTGCAGTTCCCGGCTGATCATATCGGAGCCGATTATGTAAATGCTGTCAGGTGCATTTCTGCCGACCATGTCAATGTTCAAGTCTGTGATGGTCTGCTCAATTGGAATCAGCGGATGGTCAGTGTAGTAGCTTGAACCTAGGAGTCCTTTTTCCTCACCTGACACAGTCAGGAATAGGAAACTTCGGGGCGCCCGCTTTCTGGTTGAGGTTAAAGCTTCGGCGATTTCTAAAATGGCTGACGTTCCTGTTCCATTATCATCCGCACCATTCCAGATGGTCCCCTCTTCATCTATCCCGAGATGGTCATAGTGAGCCGATAAGATTACAGTTTCTTTGCGGAGTTCAGGATCAGCTCCGGAAAGGTAACCGGCTACATTCTGAGTGATAATAGTTTCTTTTTCCAGTTCAACGGAAAATAATAAGTTAGTGCCGGGGAGGATCATGGTTCCTGAGATTCCTGTTTCTACTTCCTCCTGAATTTGAATTAGCGATTTGCCGAGAACTGACAGCAGGCGATTCGCAGTCCTCTTATTAATGAAGAATACCGGTGCCGGGGATATGGGAGAGGGAAGAGCCATGGCATCTTGTGTCAGCCACCGTTCCCACCGTTTCATTTGATCGGAAAACAGTGTTTCTGATCTTGGGTTGAAGGCAATGAGGATTGCTGATGCCCCGTTCTCCCTGGCCGTCATTACCTTCTCCATTACATCACCAACATGTGTCTCTGTCTCACCTGTGAAGTAGTCTGATTCGGGGATCTCCGGCTGACCGTCTATGATTAACACTACCTTACGCTCTACATCCGTGCCGGCATAGTCATTCCAATCATAGTTGGGAGCTGTAATTCCATAGCCGGCAAAGACGACAGGAGCTTGGGTTTCTATAGAGCCGGTGAGTCCACGGGGAGAAACAAAGAAATCCTCACCATACTGGAATTTCTCCCGTGACCAACCGTCCGTTTGTTTCTCAATCATCACCAGTTTAACATTATCAGTCAGCCTAGTTTTGAGTAACTCAAATTTCTGAAAGTAGGAACCATCATCACCAATGGGTTCTAGACCGAACCGGTGAAACTGTGCGGCAATATATTCAGCAGCGATCTGCAATCCGGGCTGACCAGTACCCCGCCCTTCTGTAACATTAGATGCTAGAAAGTTGACGTGGGCTTCTAAATCTCGAGCGGTAATGGTACTCAGCCCTGCTTCCGCAGCATCCATATTTAGCAGTGATCCGGAAGGAATGCTGCCCTGTCCGTGGAGCAGAAGGGTGAATATCAGCAGGTGTAGAGTTAGCTGGCGCAAGGTGTTGGGAAATTACTGTCTGRGAGATTAAGAAAAAAGTGTGGATGTCGGTTGTTGCMATAGYGAAATTAGCCTACACGCAGGAGGATATTATGARGGRGTTAAAAGACAAAGTCGCCATWATCACTGGTTCCGGGCAGGGGATTGGGAAGGCGACAGCGCTTTTGTTTGCCAATGAAGGCGCTATGGTCATTGTGGCGGAGTACAATAAGGATTCAGGTGAAGCTGTGGCTTCCGAAATTATAGAGGACGGTGGCAAAGCCTGGTTTGTTCAGGTTGACATCTCCAGTCGAGAGAGCGTTCAGTCCCTTATCTCAAATGTGATGGACACTCACGGTAGTATAGGAATTCTGGTGAACAACGCCGGCGTCATTAAGGATAACACATTGGAGAAAATGACTGACGAGGAATTTGATCGTGTGATCTCCGTAAACCTCCGAGGCACTTATAATTGTACAAAGGAAGTGGCGGAAATTATGCGTGAGCAGGGTTCTGGAGTGATCCTAAATGCAGCTTCGGTGGTCGCTCTTTACGGCAATTTTGGACAGACGAACTATGTGGCTTCTAAGGCAGGTATTATCGGCATGACAAAGGTGTGGGCTCGGGAATTAGGTAGARACGGCATCCGAGTTAATGCGGTAGCGCCGGGTTTCATTTCTACTGATATGACCAAAGATATTCCAGAAAATGTCATAGAAATGATGCTGAAGAAGGTTCCTCTACAAAGGATGGGAGAACCCGAGGAAGTGGCTTCAGTTTATGCCTGGCTGGCCAGCGATGAAGCCGGCTATGTGACCGGTACAGTCATCAGTGTGGATGGCGGAGTTGTGGTGTGATCCTACCGCCAGTATATTTCTTGCTATTTGTTCCTTAAGACCGCCTGGGCCGCCGCCAGCCTTGCGATGGGCACACGGAACGGCGAGCAGCTAACATAGTCTAACCCTGTCCGATGGCAGAAATCGATAGAGTCAGGATCGCCGCCGTGCTCTCCGCAAATTCCTACTTTCAAATCAGGCCGCACTAATCTTCCTTTCTTAACGCCCATTTCTACCAACTGTCCTACTCCAGTCTGATCCAGCGACTGGAACGGATCGTGAGGGAGAATCTGATTCTCCAAGTAAGTGGGAAGAAACCCGCCGATGTCATCCCGAGAGAAGCCAAAGGTRGTTTGAGTTAGGTCATTGGTTCCGAAAGAGAAAAATTCCGCTGTTTCTGCCACTTCATCCGCTGTAAGACAAGCTCTCGGAATTTCTATCATGGTTCCYACGAGGTAGGAGAATTTTGTGCCGGTTTCTTTAGTGACGTCTTTAGCTATCTSCCTAATGATTKCTTCCTGATGGCGGAACTCAGCCGCTGTACTAATGAGTGGAATCATCACTTCCGGAAAGACTTCTACACCTTCTTGAGTAAGCTTTACGGTCGCTTCAAAAATTGCACGTGCCTGCATTTCAGTAATCTCCGGATAGGCAATTCCCAGGCGACAGCCGCGATGTCCCAGCATGGGATTCAATTCGTGGAGGTTTTCTATACGAGCTTTCAGAAGATGTTCGTCTATGCTGAGCTCAATGGCAAGATTCGCGATCTGATCATCATTTAGAGTTACAAACTCATGCAACGGCGGATCCAGAAGGCGAATAGTTACGGGGAAGCCGTCCATTGCTTTCAGAATTTTATAGAAGTCTTTTCGCTGGAATGGGAGAAGTTTCATCACTGCTATTCGTCGCGCTTTTTCTGTCTCAGCGATAATCATTTCCCGCATGGCGGTTATACGCTTAGGATCAAAGAACATATGTTCTGTTCGGCAGAGCCCGATTCCTTCAGCTCCGAATATCAGTGCCTGTTCAGCATCTTCTGGGGTTTCTACATTCGTGCGAACGCCAAGTGACCTTACCTCATCAGCCAACTCCATCAATCTCCGGAACGATTCATTGTTAAGCGGATCTGCCGGTACGAGCGGAAGCTTATCGCGATAGACATTTCCTTTGGTGCCATTGAGGGTAATCCAGTCACCTTCATTCAGTGTTTGCCCGTTAACGTCGACGATTTTTTCAGCACGATTGATGTTTAGGGCTCCGCATCCAACGATGCAGCACTTGCCCCATCCGCGAGCCACAAGCGCTGCATGACTGGTCATACCGCCTTTGGCCGTCAGGACAGCCGCCGCCGCATGCATACCGTGAACATCTTCCGGAGAGGTCTCATTTCGAACAAGTACGACCTGTTTACCTTCAGAAGCCCATGCTTCTGCATCGTCTGCCGTAAAGACGATTTGACCGGAAGCGCCGCCGGGGCCGGCAGGAAGACCGCTGACTAAAACTTCTATCTCAGCTTCTGCCGAAGGATCTACCATGGGGTGCAGAAGTTCGTCTACATGAGCTGGGTTTACGCGCATGAGCGTTTCTTCCTTTGATATCAACCCTTCATCGTACATATCGATTGCAATTTTGATGGCGGCGGCTCCGTTGCGTTTTCCAACTCGCGTCTGCAGCATCCACAGCTTGCCATCTTCGATGGTGAACTCGATATCCTGCATATCACGGTAGTGAATGCCGAGCTGATTCTGTATCCTATCAAGTTGAGCGTAAAGCTCGGGCATACTTTCTTCCAGTGAGAGGAGGTGCTGATTTTTGTCGCTTTTGCCGGCTAAGTTGATGGGGTTAGGTGTCCGAATGCCGGCGACTACATCTTCTCCTTGAGCGTTCGAGAGCCATTCTCCAAAGAAGACATTCTCGCCTGTGGCTGGATTGCGTGTAAATGCGACGCCGGTAGCGGAAGTCTCACCCGTATTGCCGAAGACCATGGCCTGAATGTTCACTGCTGTTCCCATCTCATTGGACAGTCCCTCGATGCGTCGGTAAGAGATCGCCCGCTTACCGTTCCATGAAATGAAAACCGCACCAATCCCTCCCCATAGTTGATCGTAAGGATCGTCAGGAAATTCTTCTCCTAAAACGTCTTTTACAGTTTTCTTGAAAGCTACAGATAGTTTTTTCCAATCATCACCATCCAGATCAGTATCCAACTCAACGCCCTTTACTTTTTTTCGGTCTTCAATTAACCCTTCCAATCTTTCCCTGATGCCGAAACCGTCTTTTGGTTCAACCCCCGCCGCTTTTTCCATCACCACATCGGAGTACATCATAATGAGGCGCCGGTAGGCGTCATATACAAAACGGGGATTTTGGGTTTTATCTATCAAAGTAGGTATGGTCTTGGAAGTGAGCCCTACGTTGAGAACAGTCTCCATCATTCCGGGCATGGAAACCGCGGCCCCCGAACGGACTGAAACAAGCAGAGGATTTTTCGAATCACCAAACTTTTTCGCCATCATATCTTCTACGTTTTTCAGAGCCTCTAATACTTGCTGTTCCAATTCTGGAGGATAGTTCTTATCGTGATCATAAAAGTGACTACAGACTTCAGTGGATAGTGTAAAACCCGCCGGGACCGAGATGCCAAGGTTCGTCATTTCTGCCAGATTGGCTCCCTTACCTCCTAAAAGTTCTTTCATGTCGGCTTTGCCGTCAGCTTTGCCATTGCCGAATGTGAAAACATATTTACTCATCATTTTTCCTTTTGTTCTATTAAGTAAGTCGTAAATCGAGGCGGCAATTTAACTTTAATTATCCGTTAGCAAAAAGAATATGGAAACAACAGTCCTCTTTTTGTTAATAAATTGATAAAAATGAAAAGTGTATTTCGGTTGATTTTATCGAGATTCGTTACTACCATTTACTTTTCCAAAGGTGAGGTAAGAGATGTCTAAAATCATGTGGCAGCCAACAGCGGATCAGGTACGACTGACCGAGATGGATAAATTTCGTCGGCTCGTCAATGAAAAATTCAACTTGCAGCTCAATAGCTACGAAGATCTGCACCATTGGTCGGTGAGCAGTATAAAAGAGTTCTGGGCTGAGATGTGGAATTTCGGCGAAATTATCTGTTCTGAGCAGCAGACAGAAGTCGTGGATAATCTTACCATGATGCCGGGCGCCAAGTGGTTCTCCGGCGCACGCTTGAACTTCGCAGAAAATCTTCTTCGCTTTCGGGATGACCGAACAGCTATTGTTTTTCAGGGTGAAGACCAGCCAATTCGCTCTCTTACTTATTCTAAACTCCACACTGCTGTAGCCCAGACAGCTCACGCTCTCCGGGATGCCGGCGTAGTTGTGGGCGACCGAGTAGCAGGGTTTATGCCCAACATGCCGGAAGCTGTCATCGCCATGCTGGCTACTGTCTCTATTGGCGCCATCTGGAGCTCATCCTCTCCCGACTTCGGCATTAAGGGAGTACTGGACCGCTTCAGCCAGATTAAGCCAAAATTTCTTTTTTCCGCCAACGGCTACTTTTATAATGGTAAGTCCTTCAATTCTCTGAAAAAGCTGGAAGGAATTTTGCATAAACTTCCCAGTGTAGAAAAAGTAGTGGTGGTACCCYACACCGAGGAGAGAGCTRACATTTCAGCCATTCACAAYGGAATCCACTACGATGATTTTCTCGGTGACGGTGATGTACCGGAATTGGTGTTCGAGCAGCTTCCCTTTGATCATCCACTTTACATCATGTACTCTTCCGGCACCACAGGATTGCCCAAGTCTATCGTCCACGGCGCTGGTGGGACACTAATCCAGCACCTGAAAGAGCTGCGACTGCACACAGACCTTCGCCAGAACGATACCATCTTCTACTTTACTACCTGYGGCTGGATGATGTGGAACTGGCTGGTGAGCTCTCTGGCAGTAGGCGCAACARTCGTTCTTTACGACGGTTCGCCGTTCCACCCCAATCAGAATGCAATGTGGCAGATGGCTCAGGATTTGGGAATTACCGTMTTCGGTACAGGTGCAAAGTTCATTGACTCCTGTCGGGTAGCCGGGCTGACGCCGGGGAAGGATTTCGATCTATCACCCTTAAGAGCTATTCTCTCTACAGGGTCGCCGCTTGTTGAGGAGAATTTCGATTACGTTTACAAGGACATTAAGAAAGACGTTCTTCTTGCTTCCATTTCCGGTGGAACTGATATTGTCTCCTGTTTTGCGTTGGGGAATCCTGCGCAACCGGTCTATCGCGGCGAACTACAATGCCGCGGCTTGGGGATGGACGTACATTCATACGATGATTCTGGCGAGAGAGTTATCGGCGAGCAAGGGGAGTTGGTTTGCACCTCGCCGTTTCCTTCTATGCCAATTTACTTCTGGAATGATCCCCACGGGGAGAAGTACCGGAATGCCTACTTTTCAGTTTTTCCAGGTGTGTGGAGTCACGGAGACTACATTACAGTGAACGACCACGGCGGTATGAAGATCTTTGGGCGCAGTGATGCCACACTAAATCCCGGCGGAGTCAGGATCGGCACTGCGGAGATCTACCGAGTGGTGGAGGCTATGCCGGAAGTGGCTGACAGCCTAGTGGTAGGTCAGAAGTGGGAAGATGATGAAAGGGTGATTCTGTTTGTAAAGTTGAATGAAGGCAGCAAACTGACAAAAGAATTCATTGAGAGAATCCGCAAGTCCATCCGGTCTGAATGTTCTCCGCGGCACGTCCCCTCAGTAGTATTACCCACGAAGGACGTTCCCTACACCATTAATGGCAAAAAAGTAGAAATAGCTGTAAAGAAAATCATTCGTGGTGATGAAGTACTTAACCGGGACGCTCTGGCAAATCCTGAGTCCCTCGATCTTTATCGGCATTTGCCCGAATTAGAGAAGAAAAATGAATCGTGAAGCAATAGGCAAAACCTATCCGCCCATTACCTATGAGGTTGGCCGGGAAAAGATTCGAGAGTATGCCCGAGCCACGCTTCAAAGGAATCCACTGYACACTGATTTGGATTTTGCGGCTCACTCCAAATATGGCACAATTGTAGCTCCACCTGTATTTGTAGCTRTTTATTGCGGAGAGATGTTCAACCAGATTTTCTACGATGAAAGCTTGGGAATAGACTTGCCGCGTATTGTCCACGGAGAGCAGGAGTTCAAGTTTGGAAAGGTAGTCCGATCCGGGGATACAATTACCTCAGTTGCTCAGATTAAGGATATATTCTCCAAAACCAATCGTTCAGGTGTTACAAACGAAATCGGGGTAGCAGAAACCGTTTCAAAGAATCAGAATAGCGAAATAGTTTGTGAAGGGATTTGGACTTTCGTGGAGAGAGGAATAGAGGAGTGAGAACCAGACGGAAGCAGACATTTTTCATTGATAGGTATTTGCCGATTTACTACGCCGGCGCCAGCGGAGATTTTAATTTGATCCACATTGATCGMGAGTTTGCCAGAAAACAAGGTCTTGAAGCTAACATTCTACAAGGTCTCTGCACATTGGGGATTGCAGCTGGATTTCTAATTGGTGATGGCGATCCGGGTACTCTCAAATCTATTAAAGTGCTATTCGCTAATCCTGTTATTCCGGGGGATGAGCTGACCTTTTCAATTGAAAGTATTGAAGCGGACGTGGGGTTCAGCGTAGTGAACCAGAACGGTGATGAGATTTTGTCAGAGTGTTCAGCAGAATTGAGTTAACTTTCTTGTGACAGCCCAAATAATCGTATACGGCATTTCACTCGGTTGTGTGTATGCAATCGTGGCGCTGGGGCTGGTGCTTATTTACCGGGCAACAGAGCTTGTCAACTTTGCACAGGGTGAAATGATGATGATGTCTGCCTATGTGTTTTTTACTCTCTATTCCATGGAAATGGGTTTGTTTACAGCTGTTTTAGGTTCACTTTTATTTGCCGTTATATTGGGTGTTGCTATGAACACAATAATCAGTCGACCGCTTATTGGGAAACCCATATTTGCTCAGATAATGGCCACAATTGCAATGTCTATTGTTCTGCGGAGCTTGACGGGTGTCATCTGGACTCACGAGGATCTGTTTATGTATCCATCACCGGTAAGTATGAAGCCAATGAATGTGGGTTTTTTGCAGATATCCCCCTATCAAATAGTGATCGTTGGTGTGACGATTATTCTGGTATTGTTATTATATCTCTTTCTCAACCTTACACGTTTCGGGACAGCCATTAAAGCCACGTCCGAAAACCCCGTTGCTGCTCAACTTATGGGGATTCCTATAAAGCGCATCTATGTAGCCGTATGGATTCTTTCAAGCCTGGTAAGTGCCGTTGCCGGGATGCTTATTATTCCTCAGTTTGGTCTGCAGCCAATGCTGGGCTCGCGTTTATTGTTGATGGCGCTGCCGGCAGCTGTTCTGGGAGGCTTTGGCAAGCTGGAAGGGGCGATTGCTGGAGGCTTGATCCTGGGGATTCTGGAAAGTATGGCTATCGTTTACCTTCCCACAAGTATTTATGATATATTCCCCTGGATYATTCTCATTCTGATGCTTCTCATACGTCCCGATGGACTCTTTGGAACGCCGGTGAGGAAGAGAGTATGAAGCGTCGTTATGCTGATGAGAAGATTTGGTGGATACCGCTTGTTATCGGTGTTACTTTCCTTATCCCCCTGGGTTTAGATAGCTACTTTACCTACGTATTCAACTTGGCCGGAATTGCAATCATCGTGGCGGTGGGCTTGGATTTGCTATCAGGTTATACCGGGCTCATTTCGCTTGGGCATGCGGCCTTCATGGCGGTAGGTGCTTACACGTCCGCTGTGTTGGTAGCACAGTTTGATTGGCCATTCCTTCTCTCAGTCCTCGCGGCAGGAGYGATAGCAATGCTTGCCGGCGTCATTTTAGGTTTCCCGGCTCTCCGGCTCTCCGGTCTATACCTTGCCATTGTAACTATGGGTTTTGGTGTTATAGTGCACAGGATCATTATTGAGCTTCATGTGTGGACTGGCGGATCCGATGGGATGCCGGTACCCGTCGCACAAATTCTTGGTGTGGAAATAACGTCTGACCGCTCCCAATACTATCTAATATACATATTTGCTATTGTCATGACAGTTATTGCCAAGAGGTTGACAGCAACCAAAATGGGCCGGGCTCTGGTAGCCATCAGAGACAGTGAAGAAGCAGCTCAGTCATCAGGGATACATTTGGGGAGATATAAGATCTTTATCTTTGCGGTAAGTGCCTTTTATGCAGGTGTTGGTGGTGCGCTCTATGCTCACACTATCCGGTTCATAACCACCGACTACTTTAATATTCTCTTATCCATTCAATTTCTGGTTATGATCATTGTTGGCGGGATTGGTTCAATCTATGGAGCCGTCTTAGGAGCACTGTTTATAACATTTCTGCCGGAATTCATTCGAGTGGTAAAAGACTTCCTGCCTCCGGATGTGGCCCAGTTCAATGATTTGCAGGCTATTTCATTCGGTCTTGTTATGCTGTTTTTCATTCTGTTTGAGCCGTTGGGTATTTACCGTCGCTGGCTGAAAATTAGAATTTATTGGAAATTGTTTCCGTTTAATCCAAAACAGCGAGGTGAAACGAACCATTGACAGAATGGATAACAATGCCTACACTTAGAGAAGTTGAGGTAAGGTGGTGTTACAATTGAACAACAGGAGGACCTAATCATGAAACAAGCAATCTGCACGGCAGTAATTTTCTTTATTTTAACAGGAGTTGCTYTTGGTGGCGGGGCAAAAGGGAGTCCAGGTGTTACGGATGATGAGATTCTGGTTGGGAACATTCAGGATTTGAGTGGGCCCATGGCCTATCTTGGCGGTGAACTGAAGCACGGAGCCGAACTTTACATCCGTCATGTGAATGAGTCGGGTGGTGTGTATGGACGAAAGATCAKTATGATCACCGAGGACCATCAGTATAATCCGGCYATGAGTCTCGCTGCCGCTAAAAAGCTACTGGATCGAGATGGAGTGTTTTGCCTGTTCAATGTAATTGGCACGGCGACGGCTTCAGCACTTTTCAATCTGGTTGATGAACAAGGGGTCCCGTTTATTGCTCCGGCATCAAATGCAAGTTCAATGTCTGATCCCCCGAAAAAGTACGTGTTTGCCACTGATACTCCCTATGATGCTCAGGGGAGAATCATGTGTAACTATCTGGCGGAACGAGGAGATCAAAATATCAAGGTTGGGATTATTTATCAGGATGACGAGTTTGGTAAAGACTGCATGAAGGGCGTTAAGGAAGGAGTCGCCTCACACGGTTGGGAATTTGTTGGAGCAGAACCGTTCCAGCGAGGCAGTGCTCCGTCATTTGGGCCGCATTTGACCAGTTTGAGGAACAAGGGAGCAACGCACGTCTTCCTCGGTCTTGTACTCGAGACAGTACATGTTCTAAGAATGGCGGAAGCTGTTGGCTATTCCCCTCAGTTTCTCGGTTTTGCTCCGGCATCTGATCCACGAATTGCCCAAAAAGCCGGTACTGCTGCAGAAGGGTTYATCAGTAATATCTACATGATACCGCCCCAGCATCCTGAACATCCTTCTGCTGTTCTCTACCGTGAGTTGCTTCAGAAGTATGATTCGGAGCACCAGATGGGGTTCTACAATTTCTACGGATTTGCCGCAGCACAAGTTCTGGTTGAGGGACTCCATTTAGCYGGGGCAGATCTGACAAGAGATGGTCTCGTGGAAGGGATGGAGAAGATGAAAGAATTCCGCGGTAGTCCACACCCTGCGATTACCTATGGACCGGGTGATCGAGCCGGCGGATCTAAGACAATTGTTCTACAGGTTAAAGATGGTACTCCAAYCCCAGTTACGCGGTTTGTAGGAGAGTGAGCTCCATCCGGTTTTACCGGCAGGAGATACAGCACCGAAATATTGTTCTCAGCTAAAGATCTCTACGTTCGTTTTGACGGGCTCGTCGCCCTAGATAATTTTTCCCTAACTGTTGCTAAGGGAGAAATCGTTGCTGTGATCGGTCCCAACGGTTCTGGCAAAACTACGTTCTTTAATACCATATCTGGTTTTGTTTCTCCTGAGAGAGGACAAATCATGTTTAATGCAGTAGACATCACCAATATTTCCCCTCATAAAGTAGCTGAACTCGGCATTGCTCGGACTTTTCAGAATCTAGAGCTTTTTCCCTATTTGACGGTTATGGAGAATGTTTTAGTGGGRTYACATGAAAGGATCTCTAAGAGACAGGCTTTAGTGAATATGGTAWCAAGAGCTGAACGTCAACGCCAAGAATTACTTGTCCTTGAGATACTTGATTTTATGGGGATATCCGGATTTGAAAAGAGCCGCCCCGCAGGAATGCCTTTTGGAATCCAGAAGCTTGTGGAGCTGGCAAGAGCTCTTGCGGTTAAGCCCAAGCTTATTATGCTTGATGAACCGGCAGCCGGGATGAATGAGCAGGAGACAGCTGAAATAGGAAAGATCATAACCGATATACGGGATGAACTTAAGATAACAGTGTTGTTGGTCGAGCATGATATGAACTTGGTAATGRGAATTTCTGATCGTGTGGCCGTACTGAATTCAGGAAAACTATTAGCTGAAGGTGCGCCTGATTTAGTTAAAACAGATCCCCAAGTACTGGAGGTATTTCTCGGTACCGAACACGAAGGAAACGGCCATGCTTGAGCTTCGCGGTGTAGAAACTTTTTACGGTAAGATAAAAGTATTACACGGTGTCGGTATATCTATCAAGAAGGGGCAGTTTGTTACCCTGTTGGGCTCCAATGGTGCCGGAAAGACGACTCTCTTACGAACTATCAGCGGAGTGGTTCAAGCCGAGTATGGTGAAATTATATTTGAGCGTCGGCGGATCGAAAAACTTGATCCGGAGGACATCGTCCGTCTTGGTGTAGTACATGTCCCTCAGGGACGGATGGTATTCACTGAGTTGTCGGTGGCAGAAAACTTAAAGCTGGGAGRGTATAAGGCACAACAAAAGGAAAGATTTGATGAGGTGTTGAGTTTATTTCCAGTGTTAGAAGATAGACTTGGCCAATACGCCGGCACTCTATCCGGAGGTGAGCAACAAATCCTTGCCATAGGAAGAGCCCTCATGGCTGATCCGAAAATCCTGCTTCTTGACGAGCCGTCGCTGGGCCTGGCGCCGCAACTGGTTCAGGAGATCATGGGAATCCTGAAGAACCTAAACGAAAAGGGATTAACCATCCTGCTGGTGGAACAAAATATCCATCTTGCCCTAAGCATAGCTGATTATGCTTATGTAATGAAGAACGGCAAAATATTTATGAGTGGTGAACCTGATATTATTAAGCAGGAAGAGAAAGTTAGAGAGTCTTACTTGGGTGAGGGGAAAGGTAAGTACACCAAGCGAGCTAAAATATGGGGTCGTCAGTGAGTCAAGCTCTTCCACAGAGAATACAGACCGTGCCGGAAATGCTGGCGTGGTGGAATCAACAGATACCCGACGCTGAGGCACTKTATCATAAGGATAAAGGTTGGTGGGAGCCGCTGACATGGCGGGAATATCAAGAACGGTCAGATTCCATTGCTGCAGGACTTATCTCTATTGGAATCACTTCCGGTGACCATATTGCCATACTTTCTCAAACAAAACTGGAATGGATTTTGGCCGATATTGCTATCATGAGTTGTGGTGCTGTAACTGTCCCAATATACCAGTCCAACACAGCTGAACAATGTGAGTATATCATCGGACACTCAGAGTGYTCTGCCATCTTCATTGAAGATCAAGAGCAGTTAGACAAACTTCTGGAGATATGGGATAGTGTTCCTCACGTGAAGAAGGCTGTCGTTTTTGATCGCTATAAGTGCAATGATTTCCGTGTCATTCCATTCCAAGATTTAGAAAAGCTAGCAGAAGATTTGGAAAGTTTACTGAAGCGTAGAGAGAATATCAGGCAGGAGGACACGGCTACTATTGTCTATACGTCAGGCACCACTGGGCCACCAAAAGGAGTGGTTTTAAGTCATGGGAATGTGGTTTTTATGGCTCGACAGATTGCGACTTCCCTAAAACTGACCCCAGATGATCTATCTATTGCTTATCTTCCTATGGCACACATTGCAGAACGAATGGTAGGCTCATTTATCAAGTTAGCGAGTGGAGCCCAAACAGCTTTTGCTGAGAGCATGGATGATCTTATCTTCAATATGAAGGAAGTGGGCCCAACTTTTCATTTTGGTACACCACGAGTGTATGAAAAATTCCACTCCAAAATCACATCAGCGATTGATGATGCGACTCGTTTTCAGAAAGTTATATTTAGTTGGGCGGAAAAGGCTGGTTGCCGGGAAAAGGATTTACGTCTGCAGCATAAACCTTTGCCGTTATATCAATTRTTGCTTCATTCACTCCTCGACTGGATGGCCTTACGAAAGGTCCGGGATTTCATGGGCGGTAATTTAAATTTTCTTGTTTCAGGTGGAGCTCCTATCAGTCCTGAGATTCTTTCCTGGATGCAGAACATGGGGTTGAATGTATTTGAAGTGTATGGRTTGACGGAATCTTCGGGCCTAATATCTGTGAATCTTGCTGACGACAATCGCTTAGGTTCAGTAGGTAAAGTTCTACCTGATACTGAGATGCGCCTTGCTGTAGACGGAGAAATCCTTACCAGGGGAGATCATGTCTGCCAAGGATACTTGGGAGATCAGGAGGCGACYAGTGAACTCATTAGCGATGATGGATGGCTTAGTTCCGGTGATATAGGAAGAGTGGATGAAGACGGCTATCTCTGGATCACAGATCGAAAGAAAGACCTGATCATCACTGCCGGGGGRAAGAACGTGGCGCCGCAGAACATTGAAAATCTCATGAAAACGTCTCGCTATATCAGCCAATTTGCGGTCTTTGGTGACAGGCGGAAATACCTCGTTGGACTGCTGACCCTGGATGAAGATGAAATCACCAAGTTCGCCCGAGACAGCAGAGTGATATACAAAGATCTGAGGGATTTATCTCAGCAGAAGGCAGTCAAGAACTGTATTTCTAAAGAGATTTCACGGCTCAACGGTGAGTTGGCATCTTACGAAACAATAAAAACATTTCATATATTGGAGGAGGACTTTGACCAGGACAAGGACGAGATTACGCCCACTTTAAAGGTCAAGCGGAATGTTATTGAAAAAAGATATGGCCATTTTATAGAGGAAATGTATGTCAGTAACTAGGAAATTGCTGCAACTCTTACTATTTGGTGTATTAACCTGCTTAATACATGCTCAGGAACCCTCTACTTGGCAGGTTATCCAAGAGCAGATATGGAATGTGAACTGTATCGGCTGTCACATTGATGGAACAACTTTTGCGGAACAGTCGGACCTTATACTCACAGAAGATGCGGCTTACGAAGAACTCATCAATGTAGTTCCCAATAACAGTACYGCTGCGGAAGATGGGTTAGTCCGCGTGGGGACAGAAGGGCTGCTGAGCCTTTACAACAGCTTCCTCTGGGAAAAGATCAATGCACCCGAGCAAGAGCATTTCTACTCCGATCATCCCTACTATGGAGCCATAATGCCTCTGGGTTTACCAGTTCTAACCCATGGTGAATTAAATTTTATAGAGGAATGGATTCTAGGCGGTGCCCCTGAAGAAGGCGTCGTCGCAGATACAACCCTGCTGGATGACACCACACGATATGAACCCCCGGAATTTGTACCTCTGGCACCCCCTGAATTCGGACTGCAGCTGCAGCTTGGACCTTTTGACGTTCCCCCCAATTTTGAAAGGGAATTTCTCTACTGGGTACCATTGGATTCTCTTGAGTTTATTTATATAAAAAGATTTGAAATTATGATGCGTCCGGGGAGCCACCACTTTATTGCTTACACATTCCGGAATGATATTCCCCCCTGGTTGCTCCCTGAACCTTTTGTTTATCGGGATCTACGGGATGAATTCGGGAACTACATTGATGCAAACTTAATCCAGATGCTGTATCACTCATTTGGTGTCGGGACGCAGTGGCCACAGTTAAACTACCATTTCCCYCCGGGAACTGCCCTAAAACTTAATGTGTCAAGAGGTCTGGATCTCAATTCTCATTACATTAACCAATCAGACACCACTTACCAGGGTGAAGTGTATCTCAAYATTCATTATGCCGAGCCAGAAGAAGTGGAAGCTATCGCTCACACTCTGGCATTAAATAACCGGGATTTTATACTGCCKCCCCATGATACGACAACAGTAACAAGAACGTATTGGATCGATGAGGTGTATGGGCAACCGATAAATGTATTTCAGCTGTTTTCTCACGCTCATGAACATATGCTGGACTTTCAGGTGTACATTGTCGGGGGTGAGCAGGATGGTGAGCTGGTTTATTTTTCTAATGACTGGCAACATCCTCCGATCCTGGAACTGGATCCTCCGCTTTACCTGGATACAGACCAAGGACTTGAGTTGGTTGCAACCTATTACAACTGGACAGACGAACCCATTGAATTTGGTCTGCTTGGATCAGATGAGATGATGATCCTGTTCGGATATTATTATACCGATGAGGAAAGTTCTGTGGAGCTTAATCCTGCCTTGCCCGATGTGTTGACATTACATCCGGTTTATCCGAACCCTTTCAATGCTCGAACGGAGATTCGCTTTCAACTCCCGTCGCAGCGGAAAGTTGAACTGACGATTCATGATCTGTTGGGCCGTCAGGTGAAGAGTCTCACTCAAGATGTTCTGCCAGCGGGGGAACATGCAGCTTTTTGGGGYGGCCGCGACGAGGAAAATCAGATAGTTTCTTCTGGGATTTATATTATAAGGTTAGAATCCGGCGAACAGCGAGTGGTGAGGAAAATTTTATTCCTAAAATAGGTACTATTTTTTTTAGTGCTTAAAGCACCTTGCCCCGGTAAACACCATGGCGATCCCATGTTCATCACACGCCTCAATAACCTCTTCGTCCCGGATAGATCCTCCCGGTTGTATGACTGCCTTGATTCCTGTCTCCGCTATCTGATCTATAGAGTCACGAAAAGGGAAGAAGGCGTCTGAAGCGAGAATGCTCCCATCAAGATAGTCTCCCGATTTGCGKACAGCGATTTCTACCGCATCTACCCGCGAGACTTGACATGCTTCAGCACTTTCCAGCCGAAGAGCATGTCGACCATGTTCTTATCCGACGGTTTTACTTTTGTCACAGTAGTAAGGTCGTCAAGCACTATTGTTTTGACATCTGTCTCCTGAACCAGCAGCCCGCCATCTACATATTTGTATTCCAATCTGGGGTCGCGACTTTCAAGCTGACCGATTTCTAATACCCGGAGGTTTTTCTTCTTAGCGAACAGTTCCAGTGCTCCGGCTTCAAAATCTGGCGCCAGCACAATCTCGATAAAGATCTCCCGGAGAGCTTCGGCAATATCAGTCGTGCATGTTCTATTAAGAGCGACAATTCCRCCGAAAGCRGAAAGTGAATCKGCGTTGAAAGCACGATGGAAGCAGTCTGTGATATCTTCTCCTGTGGCGACACCGCATGGATTAGCATGCTTGACCACCACACATGGCTATGACATTTCCTCAACGATTCTTGCGGACAGTCCTGTATAGTTTTCCGGTGACAAATTAAGTAGCACATTTCTTTCGTTGTCCGGGAGATTGAGTGACTGTACAAATTCCATTATATCTTCTCGTGTAATCTTTTGTCCGCGAGTCATTTTTTTCAGACGCTCATACGGTTGTGGGTCTCCGGTTTTCCTGAGAATTGTCTGGATAGCTTCAGCCAGTACTTCACAATGTTCGTTTAACTCCTCCCGGATTTTTTTTCGGTTGACAGTGAGTCGTTCTAACCCTACCAGGATGTTCTTACAAGCCAACAGAGAATGAGCCAGCGGTACGCCTTGATTGCGGATGACGGTGCTGCCGGACAGGTCACGCTGCATCCGGGAAACGGGCAGTGTCTGCGCCAGATGAGACAAGTAAGCGTTGGCGATGCCCAGATTTCCTTCAGCGTTTTCGAAGTGGATGGGATTCACCTTATGAGGCATAGTGCTGGAGCCCACCTCACCACTTTTAGTCTTCTGAYCGAAAACACCTCTGCTGATGTAGTGCCAAACATCCCGGCAGAAATCCAGCAGAATGGTATTCACCCGGATGAGATTGTGGTAGCTTTCAGCCAGAGAGTCATTAGACTCGATCTGAGTGGTGATAAGATTCGGTTCCAGCCCAAGTGATTTCACAAACCGCTTGCTGAAACTGAACCAGTTGACATTTGGATAGGCAGCAGCATGGGCCGCCCATGTACCAGTAGCTCCGGACATTTTCCCTTGGAGCTGATGACTCTTCAGTTGCTGGTGTTGTCTTTGGAGGCGACTGGCGAAAACGGTAAATTCCTTTCCCAACGAGGTAGGGGTGGCGGGCTGACCGTGTGTCAACCCCAGAAGAGGTAATTCTTTATAGCGTCGCCCAAAACTCTTCATCCGGCTGAGTACTTTGTGCAGTACGGAAATGTAGCTTAGCTTCATGCCGTCTTGCCACATGAGAGCGTAAGCGAGGTTGTTCACATCTTCTGATGTAAGAGCAAAGTGAATCCACGGATGGAGAGATTTTTTTACTCTGCCTTGAAGATAGTATTCAATAGCCTTAACATCGTGATTTGTAGTGGTTTCGATTTCTTTGGTTTTTTGAGCAGCAGCTGAATTGAACTGTTCATAAATCTTGCGTAGCTTGGCCTGTTCTGTTTTGGGAAATGGTGGCAGTTCTTTAATTCGTTTTTCATCCCCAAGAGCAATCAGATATTCAACTTCTACCATCACGCGATAGCGCATGAGGGCCGATTCAGAAAAGAAGGCAGTCAGCTCCTTAACCTGTTGCTGATAGCGGCCGTCGAGGGGAGAAATATTTTCTAAAGAATTAGTCACAGAGAGGCAGCGATCGCAAAGAACCAAATGTAGAAATTATTTTTTCACTCATTAAATTCTTTTCTCTTATTATCAAACCACTCATTCATCTCGTCATGGTTTTTCATCAATTATTGCATTTCAGACATCGCCTTTAGATGGTCTTCATCACCTTTCTGATACATATCCATTCCATGTGCTTCGCTCATTTCTGAGATTTCATCAAACGTGTCGGCTTGAAATTCTTTATCACACGCACCACCCAATTGTTTGCAGGTCATTGCTTTCATATTTCATTCCTTTGTTTTGAAGTGCTCACATTAGAAATCCATATTTCCATCTACACACTATTATTCACCCAAGATTCGCTTTACAGCTAAAGCACAATTCCCAGGATCAAGCACCGTAAGCACTGGAGTATTGCTGGGCATTTGGAGAGTTGAGTGAATGTTAACCAGCATGTCGGTTTTATCTTTGAATGGCGGGCACGCTAAAGTTGGGGAATCAGAATTCGCCGCCACAAAGCCGGAGAGGGCATTGGACCGGCCGGCGAGAGTGATATACATAATATCTTTTTCATCTTTATTTGCGGTCAAAATATCTAAAACTTTTAATGGCTGCTTATGCGCAGACGCTGCATGCTGTTCCTAGGAAATACCGTATTCATCTAACTTGTCTGTAATTTATTTTGCGTGGGGTTCGTCTGAAGTGGAACCCATTATTATTATCGTTTTCATAATCATTAACCACGGAGCCACAGAGCGCAYAGAGAATATCTCCGAGTCTTTGTGCCTTTGTGGTTTAAATAACTCCTTTCAAANTTTCTATTATTCGTTCATTAACTGGTTTCCTTTTATCAGGAAATGAAAATGTCTTTCCAGTAATCATTTCGTATAGTTGAATATAACGTCTTGAAAGTTCAATGACGAGTTCTTCAGGCGCATCCGGCAGAACTTCATCATTATAAGGGTCACAGTTTTCAACAAACCAGAGCCGCAGGAACTCCTTCTCGATGTTTTCCGGTTCCGAGCCAGCGGCGATCCGTACCTCATAGCTCTCCGTCAGCCAGTAGCGGCTGGAGTCCGGCGTAGAATCTCGTTCTGTATTTTAACTGTTTCTTCAGGTGTCAATGTAAGGCCGTTGTTGGATAGCGTAAATTTTATTTCGTCTTGCGACAACGCATTAAAATCGATGATCTCAGTTGTAAAATTCAATTGCCTGAACGTATAATAGTTTGAGTTCGCTCTGGCCCAAGAGATATGATAGTAATAGGGCAAC
>NVVH01000004.1 GCA_002402135.1 Fidelibacterota bacterium
ATTCTGCCAGCCGTGCTTGTCGTATACCACCATTTTCGGATACCACTGAGCGAAGTCGTATTGATCGTCTTTATAGCCTGCCCGGTCGTTGTGCTCCCGCACCTGATGCACCCAATCGAGTTCGAAGGTTAGCGTATCTCCCGGTGAGAGAGGCGAGGGGAGCTCGGCTTCAAGAATCGTGTCATCAATTTTCACTTCTATCGGAACAGTTGTATCGCCATTCTGAATATCAAAGCGATCAATGCGGATGAAGCTGGGCTTATCCTCAGAAATACCACCACTGTAGTGCCCACGCTTATATTCACGGTATTTGACCGATCCCACCTGGAATGCGTTGGGATAGAGATGCATGTAGATTCTATGAAGAGAATCCGGTGATTTATTCACATAAGTAATATTCGAAGTACCGCTAAGGGAGTGCTCGGCAGTGTCAAGTGAAACTTCCATACCATAGTGGACCCACTGCTGCCAGTAAACATCTTCAGCGCTCAGGCTGATTGAAAGGAGAAGTAATAAAATAAATGCTGAGAAGAGATTAACTTCTTTCATCATTTTTGTTTGTTGGCAAAGTTTTGTTAAAGAAGGGACTTAATTGCTTGTTCAAAAACTGCATCAGATCTATAACCCACTATTTCCTGAGCTATATTCAGTTCCCGATCAAGTATGAATGTTGTGGGAATTCCGTTGATTCCTCCATAGTCCTTTTCTATTTTTCCATCAGTAAAGAGTACAGGGTAGTTTATGTTATAGTCTTTTGCAAACGGAGCCACTCGATCTCTTGTCTGTCGTCTGTCAACTGAAATTCCAAGAATAACGAGATCGTCCTTGTATTTATTCTGTAAATCTATAAAACCTGGAATTTCCGCCTTACACGGACCACACCAAGTAGCCCAAAAGTTGACGAAAACTATTCTTCCTTCATAGTCTGAAAGTGATACTTCCTCACCTTCCAGATTTGTAAGAGTAAAATTAGGGGCTTGTCGATTTGACTCACTCTTTACACTCTTCGGTTTCTCGGATTTTATTACAGATTCCGCTGTTAATTGATTACCCTTTCTATCATTATCTGAAGCAGCTGAGTTATCAAACAGTGTAAAACCAGCAATAACCATTACCATAAGTATTATCGTTACTGCAACTGCTTTTTTTACATCCACCATAACTTTAATTTCTCCTTTGWTAATTCTTTCTCTCCCGCTGAAGACAACTCTGCTAAACCAATGAGTCCTCGGTTTAAAAAACGGACAAACTGCTGAAGGTTCGGTGTCATCCCGGCAAAGCTGACAATTTCTTCCTGCCCATCAGGCGATAAAATCACATAATAAGGTAAGGCTACAGTCCCAAAGCGCTGTTCCTCCATCTTTTGCCACTCCTTTGACCTGGAGCCCACATCGGTAAACAGTTCTATCAAAACATAATTGTTTAATAATTCGACCACTTCAGGTTTGGTGAACATGTTCGTTTCCATCCATCTGCAATTGGTACAGGTAATCCCCGTAAAGTTCAAGAAAATTCGTTTCCCAAGCTTATCAGCTACCTGAACACCCTCATCATAATCTCTAATCCAACCATTGTGCTCAGAGGTAACATCCAGTTCGGAAATTGATTCACTGAAAGCTGAACCTCCTCCCCGAGCTCCAAACGTAGGCGTAGCGACCATTCCTCCTTGAATTCTCGGCGGGAGATAGGAATCGATAAGTCCGTGGATAGGTTGACCAACAATGCCCCGAGCCATATAGATGGAAAAGGTCAGCAGGATGATGCTGAAAATCAATCGTGGAACACCAATGGTTTCCAAAGGACTATCGTGCGGCAAGCGGATTTTTCCTAAAATATAGAGTCCAGTTAAGAATACAATAACCACCCAGGCAGTAAGTACTACCGGACGTGTAAAGAAATTCCACTGCCAAACTAAGTCGGTATTACTCAGAAATTTGAACGCAGCCGCCAGTTCCAGAAATCCCATGACAACTTTAACGGAATTAAGCCATCCACCACTTTTGGGCATTCGCGCAAGGTATTGGGGAAATAGTGCCAGGAAAAAGAAAGGCAGAGCGAATGCAGCAGAAAATATGAGCATCCCGAGTGCAGGCCAGAACCAATCGCCCTGAACAGCCCGAACAAGCAGTAATCCGACAAACTGGACAGTGCAGGTGAATGAGGTGAGTGTAAAGGTTAGTGCCATGAAAAGTGTACCGACATATCCCCCTCTCCCTTCCTGCTTCAGTGTGAACTGGCGAAGTGCCGATGGGAGTTCGATCTCATACATCCCGAAAAGTGATAAAGCGAAGTAGATGAAAAGCCCACCGATGAATAGGTTGACCCACGGACTRGCAGCCAACTGATTTGCTCCAGAAGCACCGAGCGTTATGGCGAGCAGGAGACCAAGTACAGTATAAGTCGCGATGATTCCAGCAGAATAGACAGACGCCTGCTTTAGCGGATTACGACCTTCAATCTCTCCTTGTTTGGTGAAATAGGAAATCGTAATGGGAATCATGGGGAAAACACACGGCGTCAGGAGTGCAAGCAGTCCCATGCTGATTGCTAGYAGGAAAAACGAAACGAATCCGGTGGAAAGTTCAAAATCCAGGCTAGCTGTCTCACTTTTAGGAGGGAGGCAAAGAGAGGCGTTGCACGCTTGATAAAGAATGGAAGCATTAATAGTGTTAGTACCGGGAATTATTAGAGGATTGAGTTCAATCGGCGTTTCAAATACCACGATCCCCTCGTGATAATACGTATCCTTCTGGAAGCCCTCATCGAACTTTTTTATAGGAGTTGGTTCACGAGTTTTACCTACTGATTTTATAATACCGGAGCCATCCACACCTATGAAGGTGGCAATTGGACCGTCTATCTTCTCGTTGATGGCATAAATGTGCCACCCTTCTTCTAAAGTAACAGTGGTGATGAGAATCAATTGATCGCCGGTGGTTACACGATCCTCCGACAACCGAATCTCTACTTTTACAGGATTCTGGCTTTGAGCAAATGCGCCACTTGCTAAGAACCAGATCATTAATAATATGGTAATCGGCCTTAAGGAGATAATGCTGTAGGTACAGATTCTATTTAAGGTTTTCTGCTTCATACTTTCTATTCAGGCTTGGTTTTCTCATAGCTTACGATTGTACCTCGCAGACCACGAATTATCAAGCTATTTGTCTGTTTGTCAAGCATCTACTGTACTTCAGAAATGTCCACACTGCGAGATTCGATTTTCACTTTCATCCGTATCGGTTCMAGAGGATTATCCTTATCGGGCTTACCGTAGTTCGGGTCTTGTTTCCGCGGTGTTTCGGCAGCCACAATCCTATCCGCTACCTCCATTCCGCTGATGACTTTGCCGAAAACAGTATACTTCTTATCGAGCTGYGGTGTAGCATCCACACAGATGAAGAACTGGCTGCCGGCGCTGTGGGGATCSTGGGAGCGTGCCATGGACAGCATCCCGCGCTCATGTTGAATTTCGTTGAACTCCGCCGGCAATAACCAACTATCAGGATTTTCAACAGCATCTTTCATCAATGGTGCTTTACTGAAATCCCACACTCCGTAAAACTTACCTGCATGACCTCCCTGACCGTCATTTGCACGATCATCATCCTTGGAATTGGGGTCACCACCCTGGATAACAAACCCGGGCATAACCCGGTGGAAAGTAGTACTATCAAAATATCCCTCTTTTGCAAGTAGCTTGAAACTCTCTACATGCTTAGGTGCTGCTTCAGGATAAAATTCTATCGTCATTTCCCCGAAGTCCGTAGTAATTACAGCAAAGTCTTCCGTTATTTCATTTTCATCTTTACTGTTATTGGGTTCTCCGGAATTAACTAAAGTGAGAACCAAAATTAATCCCACCACAATATTTGCTAAATATCTCATTTCTTACCAGTCCTCCCTCGAGAAGTAATTAAAATTCCTTGCTCACATAGTGGACATTCATCCGGTTCCCAGCTGACAACCGGATATCTTAACAGCGCTTCTGTAGAGCAACCAAAATTTACACCGTCTTTAGTCCGATCTACGATGCAGACCACACCTGCCACTTTCGCTTTATATTGTTCCACAAGCTCAATCAGCTCCTTAACTGAACCTCCCGTAGAGACAATATCTTCCACAATCAGAACGCTATCTCCCTTGCTGAGTTCAAACCCTCGGCGGAGCGAGAGGTTCCCATTCACTCTTTCAGCGAAAATCCCCTGAGTGTCTAGTTCTGCTGCTGCAGCGTGACTCAAAAGGATACCGCCTATAGCCGCACCCAAGACCACATCCACTTCTTTTTCCGGTAAAGCGGATGCCATTCTCCTTCCCAGTTCCATAACCACATCCGGTTTTTCCAGAAGTCGGAATTTCTCCAGATAGACATTACTGTGCCGACCGGAAGTGAGTTGAAAGTGCCCCTCCAGGACTGCTCCGGAAGATTTCATCAGTTCCAGCAAATTATCCACTGTTGATCTCCAAAATCTCGTTCATGCGGTTATTGTATTCTCTAGCTTTGGCTGAAATGGCTTTCGAACTCCGATCTCCTGCGAAGAGAATGGAACGAGAAACGTTGATGAGGGCGACGCCATCCGAGTTCCCCACCCGAACGCTGGCTTCCAGATSTCCACCTTGGGCTCCTACACCGGGAATGAGTATGGGCATATCGCCTGCTTTTTCGCGAATCGATGCCAGCTTGCTCTCCTGAGTAGCGCCCACCACCAGACCACAGTTTGCGTTGCTGTTCAGTCTTTGACACAACTCGATCACGGATTCATATAACGGAATCCCATCAATTTTCTGTAATTGCAGCTCTGCTGCACTCTCATTAGATGTCAGACAGAGGACAAAAGCGCCTTTTTTCGGTTCTTCCAAAAAAGGTATTATGGCGTCTGAACCCATATAAGGCGACACAGTAACAGCATCAAAACCGTAATGGACGAAAACTGACTTTGCGTATTGSCGGGCACTRTTRCCAATATCACCTCGCTTTCCATCACAGATTAGAAAGTGCTCATCACCAATGTATTCGATTGTCTCCTCCAGCCATCTGATACCGGCACTCCCCCAACGTTCGAAAAAAGCCATGTTTGGTTTGTAGGCTGCAGCGAATTCCCTTGTTGCGTCTATAACCTTACGGGTGTAATCTGCWAGCTCACTTACATCCAACACCGATTTTGAATCAATACGGTCAGAATCTATGTCGAGTCCGACGCTAAGATGTGATTGGTGATTCTCTASAGCTTGGTTGAGTGTCTCAATAAAGTTCATTAAAGCTTAGAAAATTACAGTCAAGTTTCATGGCATCCAATCGAAACCAATCACCACAAAAAATGATATCTTGTTAGAAGAAAGAAATTGACTGATACATCTCTCCATGACTATTCTAAGGTGAGCCCACAACAGGTAAGTTTGGTACTTTGAGGTAGGATAATCGTGCAAAGAGAGGAAGAAATGAAGACAAACAGTAATAATCCACGAATGAATGACGCAGAATTTGTTAAGCGTTTAAATGAAACAGTCGATCGTTATGCAATGCTGACACATCCTTTTTATCAGATGTGGAATGAAGGTAAACTAACCAAAGAGATTCTCGCAGAATATGCCCGGCAATATTACGCACATGTGAAAGCGTTCCCAACGTACGTCAGTGCTGTACACTCCAACTGTGATGACCTTCCAACACGACAGATCCTGCTGGATAACCTCATTGAAGAGGAGAAAGGCGATGAGAATCATCCCGAACTTTGGCTGAGATTCGCAGAAAGTGTTGGTGCAGACCGAGATTCTGTTAAGAATGCTGAACTTCTGGGAAGTACAGAAGCCACTGTAGCAACCTTGAAGAGGCTCACTTCAGAGCTTGACTACCGCTCAGGTGTGGCAGCGCTTTACGCTTATGAATCTCAGATCCCAGAGGTATCCCGGACGAAGCGGGCAGGATTGAAAAAATTCTTCGGCATTGACGATGAAAGGAGTGTCTCCTTCTTCTCCGTTCACGAAGCAGCTGATATTTACCACCGCAATGCGGAGCTGGAAATACTGACGAAATCATGCACCACAAAGGAATCACAGGAAAATGCTATCACTTCAGCGGAGAAAGCTTCACGGGCATTGCTGAAATTCCTGGATGGTATCTATGAAGCGTTAATACCACTGGAAATGAGAATGTGTGAGGTGACAGAGATTGCATCAGCATAAAGAACCGGAACAGATGACATTGGAGATCGCGGAGACTTCGCGGTCACGTGTTATTGCATCTTCTTCACTTAACTTCCGTATAGAACTGATGGAGCATGTGGGCGAAGAAGATGTCCCCCAGCTAATTCTTATTTCCCAACATCTGGAAGAAGAATTTCATGAGTCGGTCCGACTTACCAAATCCAGTATCCGCAAGTACTTCAACTATCCACAAACTCTTCCTTTCATTGCCCGACATCACGGCGAGATCATCGGCTTCATCATCGGTGTGCCCTTGGAATATTTCTCTAACGATCCCTCATTCCAATGCGATGAGAATATCGGCGAAAAGAACACCCTCTACTCCTACGCCTTTGTGGTCATGGCTAAATACAAAGGAAACGGCTACGCAAAAACACTTAAAAGAGTTTATCTTAGCTGGGCGAAAAAGAAGGGCTTCAAGTATGTTACAGGACATGTTAAGGAGGGAATTTCCAAGAGGTTTACTGGCGACATCCGCATATTAGCTCGGTTTGAAAATTGGCACGGGACAGGGAAAACCTTTGAGTATTACCGCCGGTCTATTATACCTGTTGGACAAAGCCAATTGGTGGGAAAGGACCCACCGCTAGTTTCAAAAATTTAAATTTTATTCTCTCTTCACTCCTTCTCCCCCCGAATTCTTTAGAAACGGAATCCTTGGCCGAACGAATGTAATTACCGCCGGTAAAAAGAAGAGATCTCCCAACAGGGCTCCCAAAAGTGTAATCGCTGACAGCATTCCGAAATCACGGCTGGGTGAGAAGTTGGACGTCATCAGTACCAGGAATCCCGATATGAGTATGGCACTGGTGGAGATGATGGCCTTGCCGGTGGTAAAGAGTGTCTCCTCGTTTGCAAGACGGTACTTGCCGTTGCTGGCGAACAGTTCCTGCCGAAAGCGAGCTAGGAAGTGAATGGTGGCATCCACAGCAATCCCGAAAGCGATTGCAAAGGTCATGGCCGTTGCTGGCCGCAGCTTGATGTGAAAGAGTCCCATAACTCCGGCGATTAGCAACAGCGGGATGATGTTGGGAACCATGGAAACGAGAGCCAACTTCATGGAGCGGAACAGCACCAGCATGGAGACAAAGATCACCACGAAAGCAATCATAAAGCTGTACACCAGATTCCGGACGAGATACTGATTGGTGTTCAATGCCATGAGGGTTGTGCCGGTGAGAATCACTGACAGACTGTCACCCATATTTTGATCAGCCCAAGTCTGAATCTTGCTGGTAATTTCTCGAGCGCGTTTAGAATCAATATCCTGAATACGGGCGGAAATGCGAGCCCGAGCAAAATAGTTCTCAAAGCTGGTATCCACCAAACCGGCGAAGATGGAATCGGGTTCACCGGTGGCAATGAGAAGCTGTTCCACTTCAGCCCGAGTTTTTGGCAAAACAAAAGAAGCTGAGTCGCCATCGTGCCACGAACGGTTCATCTCACGAAAGTAGTCGATGTAGGAAACACTTTTGCCAACCTCAGGAATGGTGCCTATGAACGTTTGGAGTTTCTCCACCTGGACCATTACTTTCGGATTAAACATGGCGGATTCTGCCGCCTCATCACCTCTTTTTACTTCCACGATGGCCTCAAACGGCAGAACGCTCCCCATGTGGTCTTCCATATACGTCATATCGTCGTAGAGCTCATTGCCGGGATCTAAGTCCTCCATAAGCCGGGAATCAATGTCCACCCTGGCAGCAAAGAAAATACAGACCAGAACAATACCAACGGAGATGGTTAAGATAGGTATCTGGCGTTCATTGTTAATATTGACAATCCGCTGAAGCAGGCGATGGCGAAAACTCGTTCGGTACAGGCGCATTATCTTTTCCGAACTGGGGCGGGGCAGCAGTATAAGAATTGAAGGTAGAAAAATTATGGATGTCACAAAGGCAATAACCACACCGATGGCGACAATAAGACCAAATTCCCTCATGATAGCGATATTCGTCACAAGGAGCGACAGGAATCCTACTGCTGTGGTAAAACTGGTGAGGAAGATGGCAGCGCCAATTTTCTTGATGGTATGTTCAATGGCTGTCAACTTGTCTTCGTTATGTGCTAATTCCTCCTGATATTTTACAATGATGTGGATGGAATCAGCTATCCCTACAATCAGCACAAGAGTCGGCACGATGTAAGTCATGATATTCATCTGGAATCCGAGTAGAGTCATAATTCCCATGGTCCAGATATCAGCAATCAGTACCGCAAACAGGGGGAGCAAGATTCCGCGGAAAGAGCGGAAAAGTAAGAAGAGCACTAAAATATTTATAAGAATAACTGGCAGTAAGAAACCAATCATGTCATCCAGCATGTAGTGGACGTATTTCGTCCGTAACACGGGAATCCCTGCTTCACGCCATTTCCAGGAAGGAACCGTCTGTTCGATTTCCGTAACTTCCTCTAGAATTCGCTCTCTCTCCTCGTGGGAGTTGTAGTCATTAGCCACCTGAAGTATGAACGCCGCTATATTGGCATCCTTGGAGATGAGGTTTTGCACCAGCAGCGGTGTATTGAGGATGCGCACTTTTCCTGCTTCTAAACTGCTCTCATTATCAGGAATCGTGTGGAAGACAGTTTCAGCAGACAAATCTGCGTACGATAAAACTTTTACGTTTGTTAAAGAAAGAACTGAATCCACTCCCGTAATATCCTGGAAACGGGCGGTGAGATCCTGCGTACTTTGCAAGTTTGCTCGTGAAAATGGATCATCGCACTCGTACACAAGATAGATGAGATTATCCTCCCGTCCGAAATCTTGCCGGAACTGGAAATACTCATCCACTTTGGGATCGTTTTGGGCAAAGAGATTTTCGATGGTGAAGTCAAACTGAAGTCCGGTGGAGATACCGGCAAAGACCAGGGTTATCATAAATAGAAACGCCAGAACAGTTTTAGGGTGACCGATCTGCCACTGAATATATGCTATCAGGCTCCTTTTCATGCGTCTGTTTCCTTCATTTCTTTAGGCCACATAAGGGATCCCCCCACCAGTAGCATCAGCGATAGAGCCAAAGCTGGGTAGATGGCATCAATTCCCCACGGATCACTGCCATTCGTCCGGGCGGCGATTTCCCATCCAATTGTTACCACAGTCCCACCCAGAATGGAGAGCAACGCTCCTRCTGCCGAAGCCCGTTTCCAGAGGAATGCCGCCAGAAGAGCCGGCGTGATCCCGGCACCATAGACCGTGTACGCCGCGTAGGCAGCCTCAAGAATTGACTTGAAAAATGATATCATGAAAAAGGCAATCAATCCCAATCCTAGAACAGCGAGACGGCTCACCAGAAGAAGCTCTTTCTGGCCGGCGTGAGGACGAAAGAAGCGGTAGTAGATATCGTGGCTCACGTTTGTAGCTGGGACGAGCAGAAATGAATCCGCGGTAGAGACTATGATGGCAACCATGGCTCCCAACAAAAGACAGCCTACCACAATCGGTACATGCTTCATAGCCAGTAAAGGAATGATCTTGGAAGCTTCTTCACCGGTAAGACCCGTTTCCAGTCCACTGCCCAAGAACGCAAGCAGCACAATAAGGAACTCGATGACAACCACACCTATGATCCAACCTACTACAGCCCGCTTYGCCACTCGTCCACTTTTCGCCGACAGGAAGCGCTGGTACATGCTGGCATCACCCATGAGGAGAAACATGGTAGGCAGCAGATAGGCGAACGCTTTAGTCTTTCCCATGGTACCGAAAAGCTGCCACTTTTCTTCGGGAACATTGGCAACGAAAGTCTCAATCCCCCCTGCTTCATGAAGCACAAATGGAACGGCAATGGCAATCCCTAACAGCATTACCATGCCGTTCAGTACATCGGTGTAGGTGACAGATACCATTCCAGCCAGCAGTGTGTAACCAATGGCGAAGACGGCGGTGATAATCATCCCGCTCATGAGTGTGGATAGGCCGAAGATAGAAAACTGACCGTCGGTGATTATTTCWATGATCCTTCCGCCACCCCGAAACTGGTAGCTGACAATCGTCACGTACGAGATAATAATTGTCACGGACGCCGCCAGTCCTACCCAGCGGTCATAGCGGTCCTCAAGTATATCTGGTACGGATAGCTTACCTCCCTGTCGAATCTTCCTAGCAATGAAGTATACAATCGCGATCCCCGCCCATGCTCCGGCGGAACTCCAGAGTGCAGCAAAGCCATTCTCATACGCCAGACGTCCGCCATTGAAAAGGGACCCAGATCCGGTCCACGTGGCAAGGAGAGTCCCGGCAAGTATAGGTGCCGATAGTCGCCTTCCGGCCACCACAAAGTCCTCTTGACTCTGAACTTCCCGGCTGCGCCAGGCTCCAACAGCCACAAGGATTAGCAGATAGGCAAAGATGAAAGGTATGAATACCATTGTCTCGGAATTAGGTGGGAAATTACCCCTCATAATAACAATTCTCGTAGGGAAATTCTATGGCAAAATGAACCTACACCTTGTTTGCGAAGATCAACAGCATTAAACTGCTCACAAAGGAATGCCGAGAAGATTTATCCATTTCGTTACTATCCTGGTCGTCTTTCTTTCCAATTGTAATTCCGGACAGAAGGAACAGACAGAGACTATCTCTACTGATGACAAAATAGCATCATCTGAAAAAGTCAATCCACAAAATCATATCGATGAAAAGCAAAATAATGATCGCCAAAAAAAGGGACACACCATGAACCGACTCGCATTTGAAAAGAGTCCGTACCTTCTGCAACACGCCGACAATCCGGTGGACTGGTATCCGTGGGGTGAAGAGGCGTTCGCTGCCGCCCTTAAGCAAGACAAACCCATCTTTCTCTCCATCGGTTACTCCACCTGCCACTGGTGCCACGTCATGGAACACGAGTCTTTCGAGGACGAAGAGGTAGCCGCCCTCCTGAACGAGTATTTCATCAGCATCAAGGTGGACCGGGAAGAACGGCCGGATATTGACAACATCTACATGACCGTCTGCCAGATGATGACCGGTAGCGGCGGCTGGCCGCTCACCATCATCATGACGCCGGACAAAAAGCCGTTCTTCTCGGGAACTTACTTCCCCAAGGAAAGCCTTCCCGGACGGAACGGCATGCTGGACCTAATACCCAAAATTGCCGAAGCGTGGCAGACGCGGCGGCAGGAGATCGTGGAATCGTCGGAGAAAATCACCGGTCGTCTGCAGACCTCATTTTCTCCACGAGGAACAGAATTCCTTGGTGACAAGACACTTGAAAAAGCGTATTCAGATTTCCTCCAGCGCTTTGATCACAATTACGGTGGTTTTAAAGGCCAACGTAAATTTCCAACTGCTCATAATCTCGTCTTTCTGCTCCGCTACTGGAAGAGAACCGGAGAAGCGCAAGCTCTTGAGATAGTAGAAAAGACTCTGCAGGCTATGCGGCGGGGCGGTATTTATGATCAGGTTGGGCTTGGATTCCACCGTTACTCAACGGACCCTAAGTGGCTCCTCCCCCACTTCGAGAAAATGCTCTACGACCAGGCCATCAATGCCATGGCATATTTAGAGGCGTACCAGGCTACCGGCAAGGAGCAGTACGCCCACACCGCCAGGGAAATTTTCTCTTACGTTCTACGGGATATGACCTCTCCGGAAGGCGGCTTCTACTCCGCCGAGGACGCAGACAGCGAAGGCGAGGAAGGGAAGTTTTACCTCTGGACGATAGAAGAGGTGAAGGATATTCTGGGTGAAGAAGATGGGACATTTTTCGCGAAAGTGTTCAACATGAGAGAAGATGGAAACTTTCGTGATGAATCATCGGGGCACCAGATCAATAGGAACATCCCCTACTTAACAGCTTCAACTTCCCAACTCGCGAAGCGTTATAAACTGACGGAAGAGGAGTTTCTTGCCAGAATTGAATCGCTGCGACAGAAACTGTTTGTAGTTCGGGAAAAGCGCATCCACCCGCTGAAGGACGACAAGATACTCACCGACTGGAACGGCCTGATGATCGCCGCCTTCGCAAAGGGGGCACAGGTTCTGGGTGATGAACAGTACGCTGCAGCTGCCCGTAACGCTGCCGATTTTGTACTGTCTACTTTACGTCAATCGGACGGGCAACTGCTGAAGCGATACCGCGAAGGGGTCGCCGCCCTCCCGGCGCATTTGGAGGACTACGCTTTTACGATTTGGGGACTGTTGGAACTTTACCAGACGACATTTGAGCTTGACTATCTGCAGCATGCCGTTGACCTGAACCAGACTTTGCTGGACCTCTTCTGGGATGAAAAGAGCGGCGGATTCTTCTTCACGGCTGACGACGGTGAGGAGCTTATCGTACGCACCAAGGAGATATTCGACGGCGCCATCCCCTCCGGTAATTCCGTGGCAGCCCTGGACCTACTCCTCATCGGTCGTATCACCGGTAATATCGAACTGGAGAAGAAAGCCGCRACTGTGGGCAAGGTCTTCTCAGACCAGGTAAATCGGTCCCCMATGGGTTATACACAGCTACTCCTTGCTACTGAATTCGCCATGGGACCGGCATACGAAATTGTCATCGTGGGTGATCCCGGGAGTGCAGATACTCAGGATATGACGGAACTGGTGCAGCGACTCTATGTCCCCAACCGGGTACTGCTGTTGAAATCCACTGGCGAGGATGGCGAAAAACTTTCCAAACTAGCACCGTTCACAAAAACTCAGTATACCATTGACGGCAAAGCCACAGCATTCGTATGCCAGAACTACGCCTGCCAGGCGCCGACTACTGATCTGAAAGCAGTGGCGAAGGCGTTGAAATAGCACAAGCTGTCAGAGAATCAGGTGGAAATTGTGGATCGGACCTAAATAGAACATATKGATGAATTTCTAGAAGCAGCCATTGAGGAAGCGAAAAAGGGACTTTCAGAGGGAGGTGTTCCCATCGGGTCTGTATTAGTAATTGATGGACGAATCGTTGGCCGGGGGCATAATCAGCGTGTACAAAAGGGTAGTACGGTACTCCATGCTGAAATGGATTGCCTGGAGAATGCTGGTCGTCTTAAAGCATCCGAATATAGCCGGGCGACTCTGTATTCTACACTGTCTCCTTGTGATATGTGCAGCGGCACTGTGCTTTTATACGGGATTCCGAAAGTCGTTATCGGAGAGAACCGCACATTTAGGGGACCGGAAAAATATGTTCAATCACGAGGAGTAAAGATTGTGRTCGACGAYAACCAAGAGTGTCGACTGCTCATGGARAAGTTCATCAAGGAACATCCAGAGCTTTGGGTTGAGGATATTGGTGAATAGCGATCGACGATTAACTGTTTWCAAARACCTAAATTGTACGTAATATTCCTTTAAGCGCTTATTGACATTCCCCCGGTTGGTGCCGGCATTTTTTGGAACCTACAACTAATACAAAATGGGAACTGTACTCCGGGTGCTGAAAACAGGCCNTTNNTNCCGMNNCWWCSGGMGRRTCAAGGAAGTTTGATCCATCCGGGAGGTACCCACCGTGATRAAAATCGCGTTCCAATAAAGCCCATCAGCCGGGGGATTTTTAAATTTTCTATCTCGTCAGCTTGAAAAAATCATCCTGAGCTGCTCCTCAAATACTTCTCGCCCGACAGCATCAAACAGTACAAAGTTCACCTGCTGCAGTACCTTCGCAGAGGCAAGGTATTCMACAGTCTCTTCCAACATAATTTTAGCGCARTGGTGAATTTCGAAGCCACCCACACCGGTCCCGATTGCCGGGAACGCCAGTGAKTGGATGCYGTTCTCTTCCGCCAGTWCCAGACAATTGACGGTCACCTTGTGCAAGATCTCATCACTGGTCTGGAGRTCCTGCCCCATCCCGGCGGCATGAATGACATATTTAACGGGAAGATTACCGCCAGAAGTGATTACTGCATCCCCCACCTCGATAGGRCCCTGAGAGACAGCTTCCTCCTCAATAATCTTTCCCCCTTTTTGTTTGATGGCTCCAGCCACACCAGCTCCCATCCAGAGGTAGTTGTTGGCTGCGTTGACGATGGCGTCAGTTGTCAGGCTGGTGATGTCGCCTTGAAGAATGGCTAGCTTGGCCCGGCCGATGATCAGTTCCATCTTTACTCTTTCCGACCATTCCTATTGGCCAGCGCCTTCAATCGTTCCACAGTTACTCTCTCTCCCCTGATGGTAAGGTGGACTCCATCATCTTCGTAACTGGTGTCCAAGACTTCCACTTCCTGGAAGACCGTAGCAATCTCCTTCCCAAGACCGGGGTCGAAAACAACTTGTGCAGTTCGATACGACTTCTCCATCTCTTCCACCATAGCTTCCTGCAAAGCATCAAGCCGGAGGTGATTAAGGGCGGAGATGAAGACTGCCTCAGGAAATCGAGCTTTAAGTCCTTGGAGAATTTCCGGATCCTCGATGAGATCAATTTTGTTAATTACCAACATCGCCTCCTTATCCCGAGCACCGATTTCATTCAAAACTTCACGAACGGTTTGTAACTGCTCATCCAGCAGGTATGAACTTCCATCCACCATAAGCAAGAGTAGGTCAGCTTCCAGCACTTCCATTAAAGTCGAACGAAATGACGCTACCAGAGTGTGAGGTAGTTTGCGGATGAAACCCACCGAGTCACTCAGCAACAGACGGTGATGRTCATTAACTTCCAAAGTCCGGATGGTGGTATCCAGTGTGGCGAAGAGCTGATCCTGAACGAATACATCCGCTCCAGTGAGTGCATTCAAGAGGGTTGACTTGCCGGCATTCGTGTAACCGACCAGAGCTACTCTAAACATTTCTTTACGGCGTTTACTCTGCGTCTCCCGCTCTTTATCAATTTTCTTCAGATCTTTCCGCAGTTTGGCAATTCGATCCCTAATAATTCGTCGATCAACTTCGATTTGAGTTTCACCAGCCCCAGCACGGGTTCCGATACCGCCCATTTGTCGTTCCAAGTGCGTCCAGAGACGGGTAAGACGTGGAAGCAGGTACTGCAGATGCGCAAGTTCCACTTGAGTTTTCGATTCCCGAGTCTGTGCATGTCGCTGAAAAATATCGAGAATCAGTCCAGTCCGGTCTATCACCTTAATTGAGTCAGAGATCTTAAGAAAATTACGGATTTGAGAGGGTGATAGTTCGTCATCGAAGATAATGAGCTGGACATCCAGCTCCTGTGACTGCTGTACAATCTGCTGAGCTTTACCCTTACCAATAAAGTAAGTAGGATTTATCCGATCCCGCCGCTGAATGTACCTGCCCACAACTTCCGCGCCAGCGGTCTGAGCAAGGAGTGTCAGCTCATCCAGATGTTCTTCCATGAGCGCTTTGGTCATCCCCGGTAAAATAACTCCAACCAGAACTGCCTTTTCGTGGGCGACAGATACTCTCTCAATCACCTGGCTTTTCCTCTCTCACTCGACCGATCCATGTCTCCGCCAGCAGCGAAGCAGCTGCCGCCAGAATAAAAAGAAACCACAATTCCGTCCCACGCCGAGCTTCAATTACTGCCGCAGCCACATCTTCTTCGGGAGATACTACTCGACCYCCAGGAAAAAGACTATTAAGTTCTTTTAATTGAAATCGGAGAGCTGGGTTTTCAGTATGCGGAATATTGGCCACAAAGGAGATGATCTGTTTTCCATTAGATAATAGTTGATATATACCCGGTTCATTCAAATCATTAACAATGACGGCTTCTCGTCGATAGCTCGGTATGAGAAATGACCGTTCACCGGACGGTTTTAACATCTCAATTTCGGTTGATAGRTACTCTTCTTCCAGAGAAAGCTGAACACGTTCACCTACCGTGAACATATAAGAAGCATCATCTGCAGCTACCAAAGCAACTAGCAGACGATGAAGTAGGGGTAAAAAGAGTCCTGATGTGGGCAGTGATGACCACTTCAGATTAAGAGGGATGGAAAAAACGAAAGCATTATACTCCTCTGAGTGAAGAAGCAGAGGAGAATTGTTGGACATCGTAAGTATAACTGTACTTTTCTTCTCGGGAACAATCCTAAGCGAGCCATAAACTTCTGGCATGGTACGGTCTAAATCTCGGATGGAGAGCCCCCCAATTATTGGATGAAGATCACTTGCTGCATCAATTGAAAAATAACTACCCTCTGCTACAGAATCAACAGTTTCAATTTCTTCGAGACCCAACTGATTAAGTAATTGATTTCCTTCAATTTTACTTTTTTCACCCAAAAAGGCAAGGATTCCTCCGCCTAATTCCTGAAACTCAGCAATCTGTTCGGCAAYGAACATATTAATCGGCTCAGGATCCACTAAAATTAGAATATCTGCATCTGACAATTGAAGCATGGAGATTTGAGTAATATCCTGCCGGCTATGTTGTACAAAAACAGAATCACTGTTCATAGCGTCTAACGCCATCTCCATGAGTGAAATTTGGTCAACCGAACTTCCCGATATAATGCAATTAATTTTTTCAGGTACTGAAAATCTAAAATATCGCTGATTATCATAACTGTAATGATCTGTAGGGATTACTATAGTTCCTTCTACAGTCTCACTACGAGATGGATAGGCTTGAAAAAYAAACTCTTTCAACTTTCCGGCTGGAATGTCTGAGACAGCRTGTCCTACGGGAGTATCATCAAAATAAAGCTGAACAGGCAGATCTTTCAGATCTTCATCACCTTGATTTTCAATGGAACATTGAATTTCCACAAGCTGCCCGGCTACTTTTAATTCAGTCAGGATTTTACTATCCTTGATGCTTTGGTTTTCGCCGGATTCATCAGATGGAAAAAGAAAAACATGCCATCCTGTCGATATACTTCTTTCTACATCACGGAATTGCCAATCAACCGGCGCTGTGGATGGAAAGTCACTGAATAGATAGAACTCATGATTGGCGACAACCTCACCCTCTTCTGCTTCCCAAGCTGATCTGATAAGGATAGAATCAATAGCGTTCCATAATTCATCGTCACCGGCAGATTCGTGGATGGACTCTAGATAACCGGCTACAACATCAACAGAATTGAACTCACCAGAGAATATTCTCTTCAATGGATTGGTTTTCCAAAGTTGCAGATGCATTTCACCTTCTACTGTTTTCAAAATCTCTTTCACTTTCTCTTTAGCCATAGTCAATAAAAGTTTATCATCTTCATTAGATGCACTCATAGAGGCTGAATTATCCACCAGAAAAATCATTTGAGTGGACTGACTGCTTCCTACAGGAAAATAACCGAGTTTCACAGGACGTGCGAACGAMAGGACAATTAAAACRATAGCCAATGTYCTCAAGATAAGAAGAATCAATTGTCGAATTTTCAGCCGTCGAATAGTTTCRTGCTCAAGCTCTTTGATGAATCGAATAGAACTAAAATCAACCGTTTGAGTGCGACGAATACTGAAAAGATGAATAAGGAGGGGAATAGTGGCGGCAATCAATCCCCAAAGAACTGACGGTACCAGAAAACTCAAGTAAAGAGTCTCATTAGAGAAAGAGTTATTCCAGCTGATATAGGTATAAGAAGATTATCATTAACTGGTGAAGGGACCAGTTCCACCACAGTTGTAAATATTGCCGCAGTAATAGCCTCAATTCGAGGAATTCCCGGGACTAATAAAGCAATGGTTATTGATACTGTAAGAAAGGTAACCGTACCTTGGACAGACTTCCCCAGAAGTGATATACTCCCCCACTTTCTCCCTACCAGTGCTGCGGTAGAATCAGACAGGGAAAGTATAAGCATGGCAAAGATAGCTACCTCTTTCTCAAATATAAGGATAGCAATAAATGCTCCTAAAAAAGAGTAAGTTGCACCAGTAAATGTCTCAGATTCCTCCACTCGAACAATTTTGCTAAAAATCACTTCATAAATATGAGTAAAAAATGGTAAATACATTCTAAGGATTTCCAATACTATCATGATCAGAACAAATCCACCCAATAGAAAAAGCATTTCTACCCGAGTGAAAAAGTAGAGATAACATAGAGGAAAAATTGTTGACCCATAATGAATCAACTTGCGAAGAATTTCATGCTTGTATTCCAAAAGGTTCGTCCTAACCTAATCAGTTAACCGGTTCCTCAGATCTGTTATATCTATAAAACTTAATGTCAAATCAATTGGCAGAGGTTTTCTAAGTACAGTTCCGGGTTCAATACTCTGCTTTAGAATAGTATCGGGTATTTTATCCTCATCCTGCTCACGACTGATATTACCCACTCTAAGTCCTTCCTTCGCCAATTCCTCTTTAGCTTCAGCCAGTGTAATTCCTACCATATTGGGTACTTCAAAGAAATCTGGCGGTCGGCCTAAACTCACTCCAAGTTTTACGCCACTACCTTTTCGCAGTAGATTACCTGAACTGGGGTTTTGCCAACGAACTACATCTAATGGTACTCGAGTATCATAATCTTTCAGTAGAGTATCCATATGTAGCCCGATYTCATCTATCTTCAATTGAGCGTGACGTAGAGATTGACCTACTAGCTTAGGAACTTTTACCATCTTTTCCTCCTTAGCCACAGTCAATCGTACTTTACGTCCTGGCTTAACTTTTCGCCCTGCTCTTGGATATTGATCCAATACAGTTTCTGCAGGATACTTCCCGGTATATTTCACAAATTCCTCTACAGCTATAAGATCATATTTCTCCAACTCTATTTTTGCTTCGTTAAATGTCATTATAGGTCCAGATTGAGTGCTCTGCCCACTGAGGTCTGGCAGCGTAATTTCCCGTCCACTAGCAACGTAAATAGGCATAACAATTTTATCAAATAGTATAAATGCTACTCCAACTGTAATCACMGAAGCTATGGTAATTCTGAATATAGTTCTAATCAACATTTTTGTAAAATAACTCCAAAGACTCCATCCATACCATCACGGGGTGGAAAAGTCAAAATCGCTCCACGTTCATCTAAGAAAGGAAGCAACTCAGTTTTTTTGGGCCGTACAACCTTAAAATCATTCCGTATTTCCAGCAGCATGTCAATCACATCCCAATTTTCTTCAGGTTCCATTGAACAGGTTGAATAGATAATTCGGCCATTAGGTGCCACAAAGTTCGACATATGCCGAAGGATTTCCAACTGTAACGACTGCATTTCCATCAGATTCTCAATTGTCCTCCGCCAGCGGAGATCAGCTCGTTTAGACAAAACCCCAGTACCTGTACATGGTGCATCGATGAGAATAACATCACTAACGGGATAGTCGTCTTTAGTTGCATCCTTGACCTTGACTGTTACATTCGTTATTCTTAATCGTTCCAAAGTTTCTAGTACTTTTATCACTCTTTTTTCATCGTAATCTGAGGCTAAGATAGAAACACTATCTCCAAGATTTACGGCAAGAGCAGCAGTTTTCCCACCGGGAGCACAACAGACATCAAGCAGCTGAATTCCGAGGTTATTTCCTACCAACATCCCAATTAAAGCTGCTGATGTATCTTGAACAGTAAACCAACCTTTCCGATAACCTTCACTCTGAAAAAGTGAAGAAAGAGAATTTATGTGATATAGATTTCTTATGACTTGACTCTTACTCCAGTCAATGCCCAAACTTGTCACTGTCTCTTCCCACTGAACAGTTTCAACCCGTACCCAATTCATCCAGACTGTAAAAGATGGTATCTGATTATTCCATCTGCAAAGCTTGAGAGTTTCTTCGAATCCATACCGCTTCAACCAACGTTTAACCATCCACTGAGGATGGGAAGTGGCTTCTGCTAACGTTGCCGGATTTTTTGTTTGCAAGACAACACCCGGTTCTGGATAGTCTACCTTCAACAATTTTCGAAGAACAGCATTTGTAAGTCCTGAAGCCTTTTCACTCGCTAGCTGACGCGTAAGTTTTACTGCTTCATTTACTACTGCATAGTCAGGGATCTGGTTCCGGAAYATCAGTTCATAAGCACCCAACCGTAAAATATTTTTCAGTATATRTTCAACCTTYGAATATTTTCCTCGGTAAATGGAATCGATGACTCCATCAAGATAAGCTCGCCACCKGGTTATTTCCTGTACTAGGTAAGTGACTTCCTCGGGATGTGATATTTTCTTATTTTCGCCGAAATACAGAGAAGATACCGTGGACAATCTCTCTCCAGTTCTATCGAAATCCGTCAGTATTTTGACGGTATGGAATCTAACATTATCCTGTTGAGTCAAAACAATCACCAGAGGTTAACTTGGCACCAGCAAGATATTCCCGAGCAGACATTCTTTTTTTACCTTCTACCTGAACTTCGAGTACCTGTAGTGAACCGGATCCGCAGGACACCAAGAAAGAGTTTTTATCTGCTGAAATTATCGTCCCGGGAGACGTTCCGGTAGTCATTCCAGTCCGACTCCTGCAAATCTTTAACCTTTTACCACTCATAAACGAATGTGCACCGGGTAAGGGTGTTAGAGCTCTAATGAGATTGTGTATTTCATTTTCAGACCTGCTCCAGTCTATAAGTCTCACCTTGGGTTTAAATTTTGGGGCTTTTGTAGCGAGTGAATTATCCTGCTTGCAGGGTTTTAGTTCATCACTTTCTAATCGATCCACGGTTTCCTTCAATAATTGAGCTCCCACATGAGACATTCGCTGAGATAAAACACCACAGTTATCGCCCGGATAGATCACCACTTCCTTTTTCAATAGAATATCACCTGTATCAACAGATGGCTTAAGCATGAATGTTGTCAGCCCTGTTAACGAATCCCCATTGAGTAATGCCCACTGGATAGGTGCAGCACCCCTGTATTTCGGCAAAATCGAACCGTGGAGATTAATGCAGCCGACTTTGGGTATCTTTAGTAGGATTTCAGGTAAAATTCTAAATGCTACTACTACAAAAAGATCTGGTAAAAGATCTGATAATAAAGCCGAAAAATTATCCTCCCTGAGATTTTCTGAGGACAGAACCGGAATACCTAAATCCTCTGCACATTTTGCAACCGGTGTAGAAAGTGGTTTCCGACCTCTACCCTGAGGTTTATCGGGATTTGTCACAACCGCTGCAATCTCATGAATTGAAGAAGAGAGTTGATAAAGTGAGGGAACCGCAAATTCCGGATTCCCCATAAAAACTAAGCGCATGGCGCGTCGGTTTACAGTATTATTCCTCTGGAAAACTGATTTTGTGCTACTGCTTTTTGATTGTTAGAAAGAYCCTGGAGTTGGTTTTTATACTGTTTAATCTGAAGTGGTGATAGATAGTCAATCATCATTACACCATTTAGATGATCAATTTCGTGCTGAAGAACACGAGCCATAAAGCCATCATAACCGTTTTCGAATTGTTTACCAGTTTYGTCCTGATATTTTAGAACTATCTCTTCAGGACGTATTACATCAACCCTTATTCCCGGTAGACTCAAACATCCTTCTTCCATTACGTCTTCACCTTGTGAATCTGTGATATAGGCATTGGCAATAACCATGGGTTCAGTAAATTCCTCTGTGTGAGATATATCTATCACCATGAGGTTTAAATCTATACCGATTTGATTTGCAGCAAGACCAATCCCCTCTTCTTCGTACATGGTATCAAACATATCCTGGTAGAGATCTTCGAGATGAGAAAAATCAGTAACCTGCTTAGTTTTTTTTCTCAGGATGGGGTCGCCATATGTTATAATAGATCGTACCATCAGCTCTCATTTTTCTCGTTCTTAACCATTCCCGATACTGAAGATCTGGTTACTTCCAGAGTTGTCCCTTTTCCAACATTTAATAGGATGACTGTTTCTTTTTCTTTAAATCCAGCAATGGTTCCTCGTATTCCACCAACGGTAGTAACTCTATCTCCTTTTTTCAATGTTTCCAGCATTAACTTCTTCTGTTTCTGCTGCTTCATTTGTGGACGCATCATGAAAATATAGATGACCACCAGGATCAAAATAAAAGGGAGAAATCCGCCTATAGCTGAGCCTGCTCCACCACTTCCTTGTGCTAATAGAATATCCAATGTTACTCCTCCAATTAATTGAGCGAAAAATTACTTCCACCTCCAAGTAAAAACAAGGTAAAGGACTGGAATGATCAACTGTTAATATAGAGCTTCATTCAGAGGCATCCTCTACAATATTATCCCCTAACTTTTCGATAGGTGATTTAATAGTATCTGATTTGTGAGCTCCAATACATTTCTYGGTCCTGGGACAAAATCTAGACCATGTACATATTATCTCAGGAGGCAGCCTGACAGCATCGTTGGCAAATCCCATGTTTAATAGACCCAGTGCAGGCTTAAATTCTCTCTGAATCTCATCTGTAAGTGGCTTTTCAGGATGACTTGCCACATGTTCTTCTACAGCATCGGTTATATCTTTAAAAGTCTTGCCCGTTTATTCATGCTGGCTGTTGTTCTGTCCGCTCATAAGAAAAAATAAATTATTGTGTAAAATTTATATTGTCAAGTTCCTTTGAAAACTCTTTTATCATCTAACGTTTTAATAATCTATCCATTAAAACTGAACCCGACTCAACTAGGCAAAACGCCAAAATGAAGTCGGGTCCAAAGACACATCTCCCCATTAAAAGTGAGGTGATGTATTATTATTATGCTGTGCTTGTCTACTAACGTTTGTAAACAAGCAGGAAGAGGAGTAACGCAATAAGCCCCACAATACCTTCTGAAGCAAAACTGCTTACAATCTCCCCCACATTGTTCACGACACCTGTAGTACCAGGAAAAAGAATGTCGATCACAATGAATAGTAGGATTAAAGCGATGCCGAATTCAAAAATATCCTTCAACCATCCGCTTGTTGTCCTTAGAGTATCTCTGAGTGTAGCCATTCGATTAGATCTCCTGATTCGATTGGTAGGTGAGTATCCTCCAACCTCTGTTCAAGATATTTTACCCGAACAGAGTTGAAAATTACAGGAAATAATCCGCCCCCTCAGTTTAGAGGGGACGAACTTTCCTTATGAGTCTCGCCTACTACYKGTAAATGGAWARGAATACGATGAAGGTAATGAGGCCAACGAGACCTTCACTCGTGAATTCTGACACGAGATCCGCAACGTTACCAACTATAYYYGTCGTACCTGGGAATAGGATATCTACAATCAGGAATACCAATGCTAGKGCTAGACCTAGATTAACRATATCACCGGCCCAKCYYGTTATGGTGGAGAATGTATCCTTTAATGTAGCCATTATGAACCCTCCTACTTGGTTAGTTACTTACTATTGCCTTTACCTGTAGCTCTATGMTAGCACCTCAAAGGAATCAGAAAACCCTGCTGCTTCCATTTGAGTCACAGGACTAGACACGAAGATAAATCTTGTGTGTATTATATGAGTTATTTGTGATCGCTCCGAGATCATAACTTCATTAATTAAGGCAATGCTAAGCACTTCTTGAATAAATATCAAGAAAAAATTGAAAAGGACTTATAAAACTTTTTCTTAAATTATCGCGTTTTCTCGAGGGTAAATAGGCTATTATAAAGGGTAAATAAAAAGTTTGTTCAAAAGCTGTATTTCCGGAGTCTTAAGGAATTTATTACCACAGATARCGAACTAACAGCCATTGCGGCAGAAGCAAACATTGGATCAAGTAGAACGCCGAAAACGGGGAAAAGAACCCCAGCTGCTACTGGAATTCCGATGGAATTATAAATAAACGCGAAGAAGAGATTCTGGTGGATTGTTCTTACCGTTCGATTACTCAATTTTATGGCTGATATGACTCCGTCCAAGTTGCCGCTGATTAAGGTAACATCAGATGCCTCCATAGCAATATCAGTACCTGTTCCAAGGGCTATCCCCACGTCTGCTTGAACCAATGACGGTGCATCGTTGATCCCGTCCCCTACCATTGCTACAATCCTCCCATCCTCTTGAAGGTTCTGTACTTCAATAGTTTTTCCCTCTGGTAATACGCCCGAAATGACTCGATCAATACCAACTTGCTTACCGATAAATTTGGCTGTCTCTTCAGAATCACCCGTTAACAAAACCGTATTTATGCCTTGATGATGTAATCGCGAGATAACACCTTCTGCATTTTCTTTAACAGAATCAGACAGCGCAAGAACACTTATCAGAGTCTTATCAAGGGCTATTAACACAGGTGTTTGTCCTCGCTTGGTAATCTGTTCAATCTCTTTTATTGCATAATCAAATGATATTCCATTTTGTTCCATTAAACGGGGGCTGCCAACCAATACTTCTCTTCCAGCTACCTTACCTTTTACCCCATGACCGGGTAGTGCATTAAACTCAGATACCTTCGACAAATTCAGTTCGAGTTGATTAACTCGATCTAATATTGCATTCGCCAATGGATGTTCAGAAAGTTTTTCGACACTACCCGTAAACTGTAGTATTTCCTCTTCACTAAAATCATGGTATGGAATCATTCCCACCACTGAAGGTTTTCCCACTGTGAGAGTACCGGTTTTATCAAATACCACAATATTCACTTTGTGGATTGTCTCCAGAACTTCACCACTTCGGATAAGGATTCCCATTTCTGCACCTCGACCAGTTCCAACCATAATAGCGGTAGGTGTTGCTAACCCCAGGGCGCAAGGACAAGCTATAATGAGGACAGAGATTGCATTTAGCAGAGCAAATGGAAGAGTTTCTGATGTTAGCCAAATTATAAAAGTAACAAGCGAGATCATTATTACAGCTGGAACAAAATAACTGGCAATCTTGTCAGCTAATCTTTGTATTGGAGCTTTAGATCCTTGAGCCTCCCGAACTAGACGAATAATTTGCGATAAGACGGTCTCTGTTCCGACCTTTTGGGCTTTAAACCGAAAGCTTCCCATTCTGTTAACCGTAGCGCCAATGACCTCATCACCCAAACCTTTGTCAACAGGCATACTCTCACCTGTGACCATTGATTCATCCACAGCCGAGTGTCCTTCTACGACCATACCATCAACGGGAATCCTTTCTCCTGGTCGAACCAGAACAATATCCCCAACTWGCACTTTACGGGTWGGTATGRTGATCTCMTCTCCGTTTCGGAMGACTGTAGCATTCYTAGGCTGAAGSCCTATCAATTTCCTGATAGCRCTGGACGTTCGCTTTTTAGCCCTYGATTCTAGCATTCTTCCTAAGAGGATCAGTGTAATAATCACTGCGGCTGTGTCRAAATAAACTTCAGGAGTTTGTCCTGCAGTCGTAAAGAATTCTGGAACGAGTGTAGCCAAAGCGCTATAAATGTAGGCACTCAATGTACCTATGGCTATCAAACTGTCCATATCYGCTCGTCCRTGGCGGGCTCTGACGATAGCATTTCTGAAAAACTGTCTTCCTGACCAGAAGAGGATAGGTGCAGTCAGAACTAACATCGCCATCCGCATTATCTGTTGTGGTATYTGGGAAGAGAACGCAAATTGGGATTGGAAGGAGCCAAGGAGAATAAGAACAGTTAATCCTGCTGCGACGAAAAGTCGGCGTTGAAGAGATCGGAATTCCTCTTCYTGTTCYGTCTCGAATTCTGATTTATCATTCAAGTCGGATTTAAGCTCAACCGCTTCGTAGCCCGCCGACGAAACAGAATTAAAAATCCCCTGCATATCAATAATATCTGTAGCAAGTTCCACTTGAGCTGTCTCTGTCGCCAGATTCACACTGGTTGATAAAACACCTTCTACCTCACGAATCGCATTTTCTACTGTAGCAACACAACTGGCACAATGCATCCCTTTAATACCAACTGTTACAGTGGAAATATCAGCTAAAYCTGAAACTTCAGAWTCCTTTTTCTCTTTATTCAACTCTAGACTATAATTATCCATTATTCTTCATTATTATATAAACTAAGAATTGTTTGAATATAAAAGTGGGCTCTTTCTGTTTAGTACCTGAGCCAGATTATAACGATCCCTTGATAACATTTTCTGCACAGAAACGATCAGCAGAACCAGTTATCCGGATTTCTATCATTTGATCAATACCATCTTTCTGGTCTGAAAACTGGAACCGCTGGTAAGTCTGTAGAAATAAACCCCCGGACTGACCATACTTCCACCAATATCTTTTCCATCCCACAACACTTCATAAGAACCACTCACCAGTTCACCATTCACCAGTTTTTTAATTTCTCTCCCAAGAATATCGTGTACCGTTACAGTGATCATCTCTCTACCGGAAAGTTCAAAACGGATCACTGTTTCCGGATTGAATGGGTTGGGGAAATTCTGATGGAGGACCGGAGTAATAGGAATCGGTGGTTGAGTTTCCTCCACCACGACTTGACTATAGTTTGTGGCAAAGTAAATGTCGTCGTCACCATTGCGTTTGTCTGTCCAAACCGCATAGACAAACCCATCAYTCCCATTTACCATTCTTACTTCTCTCTGTGACTCACCCGAACCGTCGTCATTCAAAATCTGAATGGAGCTCAATTCTGATTCACCAGCCATCATACTGCCATAGTAGATGTCTGAGCCGTCTCGATGATCCTCCCACGCAATGTGAACCATGCCGTCTGRGGTCATGGCGAGGGAGGGATAGTCCTGGATCACGTCAGATTCCACCGACGGATCTACGGATATAGAGTCACCGAATATCTCACCGCCATCAGTAGAAATTTTCAGGAAAGTACGCGGCACTTCATTTATTCCAACCATGTAACCTAAAGCCACTGTGGATTCCATGTTGTCCAGGCTTGGACCGGATGAGGGACAATACGATATCACAAAATCCTCGTAGGAAATTTGAAAGAGATCACCCCAATAGTCTGAGCCTGCTTGTGAGCGCGTGCCAAAGATGTCGCGGATGTTATCGTTGTCATCTCGAAAGGCAGCGATCTTGTTGCCATCAGGGAGGATGACGATATCAGCAGGACAACATTCGCACGGTTTGCTACCGGAATAGTTGCTGACAGTCGTCTGGAAAGAAAAGGAGTTTCCTCCATTGGTAGATTTTCGGTATTCCACACTCTCAAATTCCAATGTTGAAGTACTATACACATAATAAACCAAGTGAATTGTACCACCTGGGTCAATCTCGACTTCAGGATAAAGATTGAACTTAAATCCGTTTCCCACTGAGAAGCCTGAACTCCAAGTTGCTCCCCCATCTGTGGACTTTGACGAGTAGATGTCAGTGTGGTAGTAGCCTGCACGYTGGTCAGCCCAGAAAACGTAAAGCATTCCGTCGTACTCTGCAATCTTTGGTTGATTGGATGTCAATGTAACTACCTGACCTATCTCGTCATTTACCTGCACTCCTTCAGTGAACGTTTCACCGTGATCTGTTGACTTAGCGAAGTATAGATTGGTGCCATACCGTGTGTCTGCCCAAATCACATATATTGTTCCATCATCACCAACAGTAATATCCGGCAGCTTTTGTGTAGATTCAGCGATTATCACCGGTACATTTGGATTAAACTCAACCGCCCATATCGTCAGCGGAATAAGTAAGCTCATCAGTACTTTCTTCATCTCACCACTCCTTCCTGATTGATCCCCGATCATTACTTCACTACTTGATTTAACACGTCTATATCAAACCAGTTCACAGACTGGCCAGCGCCTATTCCCAAGATGTAATTCACCACTTTTATGATATCAAATATATCAATATCACCATCGTCATCGTAATCAGCAGCGCATAGCTCCCCCTCTGTGGGATCGGGTTCAATTCCAAGGATGATATTTACGATCTTTATCAAGTCAAATACATCAATTATGCCATCGGCATTGAGATCACCATTTTCACATGGCACCGCACCACCTACATCGAAGAATTCCAGCATGGCAGCCACCAAAGCAGTCAGTTCTTCACTGCCGCTCAATCCGCCTAACTGGAAAGAAGTGCCGATGGTACTATAGTTGTCAGTAGCGTTTGCCACTCCACAAAAGTAAGCGGGGTTGGTATTCTCCAGAACTGCAAAAGCAGTCTCARTAGCTGGTGACAAATGATCTATCCAGGCGTTCTCTCCGYTATAAGAAAAGTCCATCCCCTCCGTGAACGTCCCGGCGATTCCAGCCACGGCTGAAAGGTCGCCTGTACCATCAGCCAAACCGTCTATACCAAAATATGGATGTAGTGATGTTTGGGTATCGTAGGCCCATGTATCACCCCCTTCCATGTAGAGGCTGCTGCCGCTCTCCAGGTAACTGATGAGAGCGTTCACCTGCGCACCATCACTTAGGACATGATTGTTCGAATAAATTCCAAGGAGCACAAAAATGGCATCGAAACCGGCAGCTGTAAGGTCGTCACCAAACATGAACAGGTCATCGGTAATATAAGCAGAACGCCCAGATGCTGCGCTAATAGCCCCCAGAATCACYTCAGAGTTTGAGCTGGAATTCCCCATGTCCCAGATGAGAATCGAAGGTGCTCCGCCGGCAAATCCCGTCAYGTKAACTGCATAGCTGGTACTGTCATTTGCCWCCAACTGAGTCACGAAACTATAATAGTAAGATTGTCCTTCGCTGAGACCTTGATCAAGATAGCTCTCAACTCCTTCCCATACTTCGGAGATGGGTTCGCCATCCCGGGAAATGTTGATCTGGAACGTGCCGATCTCACCGCCGCCGAACAGTTCCGTAGGATCATCCCATGTCAGCTGGATGCTGGTAGGCATATTCTCATCACTGTAGGCGGCAAGATTAGAGGGTGGATTGGGATCCATGTCATCGCTCATAGGCGGATAGTCAATTGGATCAATGAAACCTCTTTCGCCGAAATGTTCCACCAGTATATTGTAATGTTCGGCGCCAAACATGTCAATATCCGCCTGAATGATGGCTGCAGCCGCATCTGCCATGGTGGCGCTGGATCCGATCATGAAATGGTTCTGGAGGACCAGAGCATCCATGTTTTCCCGAGAAATTCCCGGATCTAAGTGGCAGTCCCACAGTCCAGCAGACCAGAGCTGRCCTGAATCGTGAACTCCACCATTTGCATTTTCCGGATAATGATAGTTGGCATCAAGAATCCTACCCGACCAGAAAGGATTATGCCCATCCCAGTTGAACACCCAGTTGGAGTGGTGATCAGAAATGGTAAGACTATGTGAGCCGGCCCAATAGTCGCCAAAACCCTCTCCCATGGCTCCTTCGTGACCGCCGCCCCAGTTGGGCACTTGGTCGTGCTGAATGGCGTGACCGTACTCATGGAGAATCACATCAGCGTCTTCCGCATCATCCACACCGCCCTCTCCCCAGGCAATAGCGTCTGAACCGGGAAAATAGTAGGAATTATCCGCACCGTTGGCACCGTGAGGATCAGACGTCTGTGGCTCATTGTTCACATTATCAAAACCGATTAACTGGATGTATCTCTGGGTCATGTCAATGAAATAATATACCAGCACGTCCTCGAAACCACTTTCTGTGCGGGTGTAAACAAAACCGTCGGGCGTATCGCTGGTGACTACTGGAACAGTGGGAGAATCCCAATCAACCACAGACACATGTGGCCCCAAAAGCTGATAGACGCCTCCGGAGTAAGTTATATCCAACAGATCAGCCGTAAACCGCTCCCCGTTGAGCTGATCCGTGTCGCCATCATTGTTATCACTGAAGCCTGCATCACCATATTCGGCGTAGGCAGAACTGAGTGGATCAGGATCCCAGATCATTCCGGAACCGTTATCAAAGATAATGCGGTTCTCTAACGCCCGGACTTCCCCGGTCACCGCATCTACAAACAGCCGCCAATCTCCAAGGGGATCCGGTGTCTCAAACTCGATAACCCATGTGAGATAAGCGGTTTTGTCCTGCACCAGATAATTAAGTATCGGCTCTGCTTCCCAGCGAATTGSCGCCGGATTGATCTGCTCCACCGCAATCTGACGGGCCGTCTCCGGACTGAGCAGTGCCGATCGTGACGTAACATGATCAATTTCCCGCGTGTTGTTCCTGAGGAAGCTCACCCGGTTCTCGCGATTTACAGTAATCGTGATATCACCACGGAAGACCGGAATTCCATCAATCGCCTGCTGAAATGTCTCGAATGTGGTACCCCGGCTTTTTTTCTCATACCAGAAACTGGGTTCGCTGAAACGGCTCTCAAAACCCATCTGCTTGCTGTGCGCCGCCAGAAAGCTCTCAGCAACTGCGCGGGCGTCTCCGGGGATTTTGAAATTTGGAATTCTAGACCAGGTACGAACGATACCACTTTCCGCTTCTGATGTCTTGCCATTCTGAGAGACAGTTATCGGAAACTCTTCCAACCCAAAGTTAGCTATGGAACTGGTTCCGTCCTTTGCCGAAAGAATGGAAATCAATGCCACAACTCCAGCYATCTTTTGCACATGTGCCATTATTTACTTCTAATATAATTTTCTCATCAAGTTGTTACATYAAAATTTACGCACTGGCGATGCCTTTTCCAATGCACCAGCTCACACATTATCTTCTCACTCTTATCAGCTCAGTGTTCGTACTCATAGGACTTTTCCTCAGCAGCTCTAGGCCAGAGTGAACTAAAGTTGAATACTTTCCTGATACTGAGTGATAATCTYCATACRTCGGTTTTGTTTTACTCTCAGTTTCATATCCCTTTCGTTATTAGTACCGCTCCCAGATCAAACACGGTTTGGTTATTCGTACATCCATTCGGGACAATCAATCCGTTTTAGTTCAGTTTATTCGGTGATTCCAATCACTCCGCAGGCCACTCTTGCTCCTGCGGCACCGGTGGGCTGGGAAGTGAAGTCGTCTGGAAGGGCATGGACAATCACAGCTCTCCCGATTATGGATCGTTTCCCTTCAAAGGCCAGTTTGTGATCGATAAAGTCCGCCCGGGCAATGCCATTTATATCCGCTGTCAGATTGCCTAAATCTCCTACATGCCTGTTGTAGCTGTTGCGTGGCCCATGAGATTTCCCTCCMGGATTGAAATGTCCGCCTGCGGAAGTACCATCGGTCATACTGCAGTCGCCAAACTGATGAATATGGAATCCATGATCTCCCGGTGAGAGACCCGACAACTCTACTACTACACGAACGTTGTTGCCCTCTTCTTCTATAAAAATAACCCTACCTTCAGCATTACTTCCCTCCGTGGGCTGAAGTACTGCCATGACCGTTCTGATTTTTTCACCCTTTCGAACATCTACTTTAAGCTTAGCCGCGCAGCCCATAAAAACAATTGAAAACGAAAGACCCAGTACAGAAGCTACGACTTTTTTCATACTTTTTCTCCTRGTGGCTTTAAAAAGCTTTTTTGTGAAAAGTTGATCTCTCATTTATTCCTTATCCCCTTCCTTCAAATTCATCCCGCATTTGGGACAATTACCGGGTTCGCTCTTTTGAACTTCGGGATGCATGGGRCATACAAATATTTGTTTATCTTGNANNAATGGTACGGTTACTTCATCTCCTATTTTATGAGCAACAGTCCCGGGAGGATTTTGATACCATTCTACATTTTCTTCATCCAGAACGTCCCTGACTTTCAGAATTGTAAACATTCCGCCCATGGCGACTGTTCCAAAGGGACCTTCTCCTGCCATCATGGGAAGTGTATTGATAGGCCCCGGCATGTTCATTTCTGCCATTTCAGCCATACCATCTTCTCCCATGGCCATATACATTGGGAGCAACTCACGAATTTTCTCTTCGATACCTGTCTGATCAACACCCAGTACATTGGGAACATCATGACCCATTGCATTCATGGGGTGATGTCGGCGATGACAGTGAAGAGCCCAATCCCCCGGTGTTGCGATGAATTCGACATCTCTTGTCTGACCAGGTGCGACCAGAACCGTTGTCTCCGGCCATTGGGCGGATTCGGGTATATTCCCGCCGTCAGTTGCCACAACCTTGAAAGAATGACCGTGAAGATGAATCGGGTGAGACTCCTGGGCAACATTGGCGAATCGGATTCTAACTCTTTCACCTTTTTGGGCAACAATGGGATCGGTWCCCGGAAACGCCCGGCTGTTAAACGTAAATATATTAAAATCGGTCATCACACTCGCATCAGGAGTGGATGCTCCAGGTTCGATGAACCACTCACTCAGAAATATCGCATAGTCCCGATCAATTTTTTGTTTTCGCTCTTGCGGGTGAATAATAAAAAATCCCATGGATCCCAATCCAATCTGAGTCATTTCATCGCCGTGAGAATGATACATCTGCGTGCCGTGCTGTTTTAGCGTGAATTCATAAGCAAAAGTCTCCCCCGGCTGGATACCCTTCTGAGTCAACCCTTGTACTCCATCCATACCGCTGGGTAAAAATACCCCGTGCCAGTGCACTGCCGTAGGTTCGGGGAGTTTGTTCGTCACAAGAATGCGTACTCTGTCGCCCTCCACGGCTTCGATAGTGGGACCCGGAGTCTGCCCGTTGTATCCCCAAGCTTTTATTGTCATTCCCGGCGCTATCTCCCAATCAATTTCTTCCACAATCAGGTGGAATTCCTTTACTCCATCTACCATTTCCCAGGGAAGAGTGGATCCATTTGGTGTTACAACGGGTGTATAATTCAGTTTTTCACTGTTAGCATCAGCAGTAATTACCGATATCAATATTAATGAATATAGAAAAACCAATTTTGATAACATTTGATTTATTTTGTGTGCAGTCATTTTCTAAAACTCCAGATCATGTGTTTATGAAATAATAATATCGTTAGTCATGATTTGTTATAAAGCGCTGATTAGATTGAACTGCCCTGCTGCTTTTTCAAGGGAGACCTTTTTTATCCAGTACTGAGCTATCAAATCAATATATTCACGATTAGCTTGAATTTCCTCCTTTTTCACCTGAAGAAGAGAATATACACCGATCAACATGAAATTGTATTGTTTCTGGGATGCTTCAACGACTTTATTTTTTGATGGGATGATAATATCTTCGTAAAATTTAATCTTCTCCCGAAGRTTCATCAGTTCACTATAAATAATTCGAATTTCTGTTACAATATCCTGCTCTAATGCTTCAATCCGAAATTCCTCTTCCTTTATGCGTGCCTTTAATTGAGCAGTGGATATCCCTCCCCGATTAAACAGAGGAACACCAATTTTTACTGTTGGTCCCAATAATTCTTCTTCCTTTTCCACTCCCATATCAACCGAAGTAAAAGATTCCCATCGAGCTAATGGTAACGATTGTTTTAAAGCTGCCAATTGTTTATGTGCAGCTTTCAGGTCTAAACGGCTGGTTAGCGCTAATGCTGACAACTCTTCTAACGCAGGTTCAGCATCCGGGATTGGGTGCAGTCCCTTATCTATCTCGAAATTCTCCCGGTTACCCGTAAATCCCAGAAGTCTTCGTAACTGCTCTTTCAGCTTACTGACTTCATTTTGACTCTCTTTCTGTAATAGCTCTGTTTCATACGATACCGCCATATGACTGGATAAATCCAATGAATTTACATTTCCTGCTTCAAACTGMCGTTTGGCCATCTCCGCTTCTGCAGACACAGCATCGACAATCTTTTCAAATAACAGTAACTTTTCCTGTTCACCTTGAAGGCGGTAGTACGTTTTACGAACTTCCGCTATTTGAGAGAGTATCTCATGTCCTAATTCACTTCTTACTCTCTCAAATTYAATGTCAGCAAACTGTTTTTTCATGGGGATCAATAAAAWATCCAATAGGTTCTGTTCCAGGGATACCACGGTTTTTGGTCCACCGCTGCCATTTCCCTGTAGAACAGATGCATGCAGAGATGGGTTTTCTGGGACGACAGCTTTTAAAACATCAGCGGATGCAACTCTCAAATGAGCATACATCGCTTTGATGGATGGGTTATTCAACAATGCAATCTGTACAGCTTCATGGTGGGTCACACCGTCAGCCAGTAAAGAATCAATTGTACTTTCCATAACTTCGTTTTCTGATTCATACAAAAAAAAATTTCCCTGAATTCTTGATCCTAACTCTTCATTCAATTCAACTTCTCCATCATGAAGAATAGTTGCAACACAGCCCATCATAATGAAACAGGATATTACACTGCAACTTAGAACACCTTTTTTAAGAAATGATATGCTGTTAATGTGCATGATCATGGCCATCTTCATCTTTCTCCTCAGGCCAGAATTTATGAAAATCAAATACTTTCCTGAAACTGAGAGAAACTCCCCATACTGATGTTTTACTATCAATGTTACTCGCTCCTTCACCCACCATGTTTGTTGTAAACAACACCGGAACACGAAATGACATAGTTACCATACTTCCGTTCATATTCCACACCAGACCGCCTCCTAATTGAACAACGGCACCCCCAGAATTAGGAGCTTTTTCTCCGTTCCAATAATCTGACGTCCTGTATTGACCTGATATTGTGAATAATGGCATTCCTTTGAGAATCCTCCTTGACTGGAGATAACCCATGATGGTGGTATTCAATTGACTTCCAGTGAGATAACCATATTTGTTCGGAAATAAAGGAACTTCTAATTTCCCAACGCCTCCGAAAACAAGAGGCGATTCTCCTCTCTTGAAATACTGAACTTCTCCAAGAATCTTGTAAACGCCTTCGCTCATATCAAAGTGAGTATGTTCTTTACCAAGGGACCCAAGCGCAAACGGATTCTCAGGTAGTGAATTCCCGGATGGAATCACCACTCCATAACCCAAGAACATTCTTTTCCCGGGACCGAATGTTTCATTACTCACTAGATGACGGAGGATGATTCTAACATCGCCGAGTCCGGTTTTTGATTCATCACGATGGTGAATATTTTCAATTCCTTTAAAATCCATTTGGCGCACACCAGCCATAGCATCCACTGCAAGATTCCATTTATCGTTCAATCCAATATTCAAGTTGAAATTACCAAGAGTGGAATTCATTATACCTTCATGATCACCGGAACCAGGAGAAATTTCATCATGCTCCCAATTAATAAACTGATTAACCAAACTTCCGCCAAAAAGCATCTGTCCCCGCTGAAGTCCGATACCTGAATTTGCCGTCCCGACCGGGAGGCTTGGGTTGCTTCAAAGGGGTCATTGTCCCTTTAACGGGACTAAGGTAAAGCTCAATAAAAAACTGAGCGCAATAAAACGACCTAAATAAAAATTTAATGATTTAAACATAATCTTCTCCTTCAATTAATGATTAACAATTTTGATGGGCAAGACAATTCCRCCGYTAGGAAGAAGATAGTCTAAATAATTAAGGAATGACTTTTCAGATAAAGGGGAATTTTCGGCGGAGGTAAAGAAAACGTGATATCTGAAATATTGATGTTTTCCTTAATGATTACAGAATACTCATCACAAAACACAATTTCAACTATGGTAGAATTATTAACTTTAATGGAAACTGGTTTCGGTCCTACTGGTAATAAGGTAAGAGGAGAACATTTCAACTCGCTTTTGTCATTACAGGATATATTTTGCCTCAGATTACAGCAAGCCATGTTGTCACCACAGCAATTGCAACTATCTTCACCGGAAAAAAGCGGCGCCATAAAGCCAAGTGAAATAACACAAAATAGGGTAACTGTTGTAATCTTTTTCATTTACATGAATTTACAATCTCAGGATGATTTTTCCCACATCCCTTCTTCGCCCCCATCTTCTTTATTCTGGATTCGTGCGGCAACAAAAAGAAAATCTGAAAGGCGGTTAATATATTTCAGGTGGAGTGCCGTCACATTTTCTGACTTGCTGAGTGCAACAAGATCCCTCTCTGCCCGCCGGCAGATGGTCCGGGCATGATGCAAAAGAGCCGCCGCTTTCGAGCCGCCCGGAAAAATGAACTCCTCCAGGKGAGGCARGGAYTCATTCAGTTCATCTATAGCGGACTCCAGATATGTTACATCGTCTGGSGAGACTAACCCCAATTCCTTGTTCGGTGTCGCCAGTTCGCCGCCCATGTCGAATATAGTATTCTGTACTTTCTGCAAAACAACTTTGATTTCCTCATTGATTCCTTCCGCCAAAGCCAAGCCAAGAGCAGAATTAGTCTCATCCAGCGAACCGAGGACAGTCATCCGCGGATGGTCCTTCGGTAGGCGCTCTCCGTTAGACAGAGAAGTTGTCCCATCGTCGCCGGTTTTGGTATATACTTTTGTGATGCGCATCAGTCAAGTTTAGTCAGATGAGAAGTAGTCTGCCATGGAAAAATCATAGTATTACTGTAGTGGTGATATCAAGAAGAAATCCAGGAGTAATTCCAAACAGGAGCACTACTGCCACCAGAAGTACAATAAGTCCAACAACCATGATTCCGGTTACTGGACGTAAAACCTCTTCTTCCTCTCGCATATACATATTCACCACCAAACGTAAATAATAGTAGACCGAAACAAGAGTATTGAGAACAGCGATGATCACCAGCCAGATGTAGCCTTTTGCTATCACTATGGAAAATAGACCGTACTTAGCGGCGAACCCGGCCGTAGGCGGGAATCCGGCAAGTGAAATCAGGAAGAGTGCCATGGCGGCGGAGAGCCACGGGTGCCGGGAGGAGAATCCCCGGTAATCCTCAAATGTCACACCTTTCTCCTCCCTCTCTGCAGCTGCGATAATGGCAAATGCACCCAGATTCATGGCGGAATAGACCGCTAAATAGAACAGCATAGCTCCCACGCTATTATTGTCCAATACCAGTACACCCATGGCTAGATATCCGGCGTGGGATATGCTGGAGAAGGCAAGCATCCGCTTAACATTGGACTGCACCAGTGCTGATATGTTGCCGACCGTCATGGTCAGTGCAGCCAAAATCCAGAACAGTGTTTGCCATTCAGCGTGAACCTCCGGGAAAGCGGTCATGAAAACTTTCATTAGCGCACCAAATCCAGCCGCTTTGGGCGCTGTACAGAGGAAACCTGTTACTGTTGTAGGCGCTCCCTGATACACATCCGGCGACCACATGTGAAACGGCGCCAATGCCACCTTAAAAGCGAAGCCGATGAGCAGCAACCCAATCCCGAGCGAGAGGAAAACATGAGAGAGTATGTCACCCGAAGCGATGGCTAAAGCTATTCCGTCGAAGTTTGTGGTCCCCGTAGCGCCGTAGGTCAAAGCCGCACCGAAAAGGAAAAACCCGGTAGCGAATGCGCCTAGTAGGAGGTATTTCAGTCCCGACTCGTTGCTGTAAATATCGTGGCGCAGGAATCCCACTAACACGTAGAGCGACAGGGAAAGAAGCTCCAGCCCGAGGAAAACCATCACCAAATCATTGGCCTGCGTCATAAGCATCATTCCGATGATGGCAAAAAGTATTAGCGCTGGATATTCTCCCCGTGTTTCGTTCCCCTTTTTTTCCAGATATCCTTGAGATAGAATCAGCGTCGCCAAACCCACAGCTAAATAGAGGAAGTCGAGGAAGATTGAAAAACTGTTCAATCGCAGCATCCCGCCAAAGAGAACGCGCTCTTCACCTCCTGCTTGTGCTAAAGCACCACCGGCAAGAACAATTCCCATAGCTGCCACAAAGAGCATAATCCCCGGACGGCTCAGTCTCGCCATCTCCAGCGTCAAGACGAACAGCGCCGCTATGGTCAGGATAATCTCCGGAGCGATGCCTGCAAGATCAGCGGATGTGAAGTATTGACTCAGGTCCATGTGCTTATCAAAAGAAAATAAGTGACACCAAAATGAAGATTGGAATAAGAACCGGGATAGAGTATTTCAGCATGTAGCCGAAAAAACTCGGCATTTTGATTCCGCTTTGCTCGGCGATAGACTTCACCATGAAGTTGGGAGCGTTACCGATGTAGGTATTGGCTCCCATGAAAACGGCACCAGCAGAAATCGCCAGCAGTGTATTGGGCATGTCTCCCATGAGCTTAGCCGCATCACCACCTGCCGTGTTGAAAAAGACTAGATACGTAGGCGCATTATCGAGGAAACTTGATAGAATCCCTGTAGCCCAGAAATACATGTAGTTGACCGGATTTCCACCGGACGAAACCGACTCGATAATACTCTTTAACGCTCCGCTTTCCCCAGCCCGCAGGATAGCGATGGCAGGGATAATTGTAATGAAAATTCCGGCGAAAAGCTTACCTACTTCCTGTATGGGAAACCAAGAAAAGTCATTGGCTTCACGGAGTTTCATGGGCGTCAGCTTCCAACTTGCGAAAGTGAGTGCCAATAAAAGTAAATCTCGAGCCAGATTCTGAAGATCCATATTCAGATGGAATTCGTGACCATTCTTCATCAAATGATAGATGGGTATTATCGTTCCAGATTTCCAGAATCCGCTGAGCAGAACAGAGGCGATGACACCAATAAGCAGGAGGAAATTGAAAGAACCCTCGAGCCCCAGTTTTTTCTCCTCAGGAGAGATCACTTGTTCAGGAATCACCTCTTTCTTGTAGTAATAGGAATCGAGAAGGTAGAAAATGATGATCACCAGCATTATTACAAACATCATGGGGACAAACATAGTGCCGGTGGTCCAGAAGAAATCAACCCCTTTCAGGAAGCCGAGAAAGAGYGGCGGATCTCCCAGCGGTGTGAGTGAGCCACCGATGTTTGCCACCAGAAAAATGAAAAAGACAACAACGTGAACCTTATGCTTTCGCTGAGCATTTGCTCTCAACAGAGGACGAATCATCAGCATGGCGGCGCCGGTGGTTCCCATCCAACTCGCCAGGACAGTACCTATTAGAATGAGACCYGTATTTAAGACAGGCGTTCCGACCAAAGTACCTGTCAAGCGGATTCCACCGGAAATTGTAAAGAGAGCCAACAGCAAAATAATGAAGGGRAAAAATTCCAATAACATGGTGTGTAAAAGCTCAAAAGTGACGATTCCTGCATTGAACTTAATCAGCATAGGAATCAGCAGMAGAAGGGCCCAAAAAGCTGACACTTTTCCAAAGTTATGATGCCAGAAAGTTGGCGCTATCAGCGGTAAAATGGCTATGGAGAGAAGAATACCTGCAAAAGGAAATGCCCAAGGCAATCCTAACTCATCACCGGGAAGGGGTGAATGATGTTCACTTTCCTCTGCCTCAGTTTGATTATGATGATCAACTTGAGGTTCATGTTGATCGTCCTCAGCCCAACTGAGAGCAGGAATTATAGAAATAATCAGAAATAACAGGATTAATCTTTTCATTCAGTTACCTCCTCAAAACGTTCTTCATTGAATTCTATGGGAGCATTCTCAAACTCCACCAATGCTGTTTTGTAATCCTTTACCAGCTTATCCACGGACGGCTCTATTTTATCGAGAAATGGCTTGGGATAGATACCCAGCCAAATCATCAATACAATCATGGGAACGATAGCCAGCCACTCTCTGTGGATGAGGTCTTTTAATCCGCTGTTTTCTTCTTTAACAGGTCCGAAGAAAACGCGCTCCACCATCCAGAGCAGATAGACTGCCRCCAGGATAATCCCCAAAGCAGAGATTACCACCGCGACCGGATAGGGCTCGTAAGCCCCTGACAGTATGAGGAATTCGCCTACGAAGCTATTAAGTCCCGGTAGCCCCACAGATGCCAATACTACAATCATGAATACAACAGAATATCTCGGGAGCGACCGAGCCAGTCCACCGAAATCGGCAATCATCCGCGTATGGCGTCTTTCGTAAAGCATCCCCACCAGTAGAAAGAGCGCTCCCGTAACGAGTCCGTGGTTCACCATCTGGATGACGCTGCCAGTTACACTCCGCGATGTGAGAGCAAAGATGCCAAGCACCACAAAGCCCAGATGGCTGACGCTGGAATATGCCACCAGCCGCTTCACGTCTGACTGCACCAGAGCCATGAGTGCGCCGTAAATAATCCCCACCACAGCCAGAACAATAATCAGCGGGGTAAACTCCTCCATTCCCAGCGGGAAGAGCGGCACGCAAAAGCGGAGAAAACCGTACCCGCCCATCTTCAGCAACACTCCCGCAAGGATTATGGAACCGGCTGTGGGCGCTTCAGTATGAGCATCAGGCAGCCACGTATGGAAAGGGAAGAGTGGAATTTTGATGGCGAAGCTGAGGGCAAAAGCCAGGAAGAGCCAACAGTGAGTCTCCGACGAGAGAATCAGGCGGCTCATGTCTTCGTAGGCCAGGGAAGCTGCCCCCAGCTGCGCCGTAGTTTGACTGTAAAGATAGAGGATACCCACAAGCATCAAGAGGGATCCCACCATGGTGAACAAAACAAATTTAATGGCGGCGTAAATTCTGTATTTTGAACCCCAAATACCGATGAGGAAGTACATNGGAATGAGCATGGCTTCCCAGAAAATGTAGAAGAAGAAAAGGTCGAGAACTGAAAAAACACCCACCATGGCACTCTCCATAACAAGAAGCGACACCATAAAACCGGCGATACTTTTCTCCACCGACCGCCACGAAGCCAGTACAGCAATAGGCATAAGGAATGTGGTCAGTAGAATTAGGAAGAGGGAGATGCCGTCTATACCGACTGAGTAGCTGATGCCCCAAGCCGGAATCCACATAATTTTTTCGGTAAACTGGAAGTTCGCTGTCGGTTCGAAACCTATAAACAAAATCAGCGAAAGAAGAAATTCCAGTACGGTTATCAAAAGTGCGCCTCGCTTGAGAAGTTCATTTCTTCGAGAGCGAGCCGACAGAAGAAGCCCGGCTCCGGCCAGCGGCAGCAGAATTAGGACGGTAAGAATATGTTCGTTCAGCCAGCTCATTTCAGATATACGTAGAAGATAATGAGAATGACGCCCAGGAAAATAACAGAAGCGTAGTTCTGGATCACGCCGGTCTGAGCACGGCGGATGAAGCTACTCACTCTCAACGTCAATGAACCCACTCCGTTCACAATACCATCAATAACGCGGATATCAAACCGGCGCCAGATTTTTTCACTCCCGCGCCGGATGGGCTGCACCACGACAGCATCATAAAGATCATCCACGTAGTATTTCTTCGCCACGAGGCGCACCAACCCCTTCGGCTCTTCATCCAGCTTTCCAGTGCCGTATCGCCGAAAGGCAAAATAGAGTCCCGCCAGTGCGCCGGCGATGGAAAGAACCATGGCAGAAATCTCAGAGAGGAGTAATCCAGGCGGATGGTGCCCCACTACATCGTTGACGGCGTCTGAAAGAAAATGGCGGAAGCTGTTCCCACCTCCCAGAATCTCGGGGATGCCAATCCAGCCACCCGTTACTGAAAGAACAGCCAGAACAATGAGCGGTACTGTCATCACCGTCGGTGATTCATGAGGAGTAACATTTTGTGGCCAGCGACTGTCACCGTGGAACGTGAGAAAGAAGAGGCGGAACATGTAGAACGCTGTCATAAGTGCGGTAAGAAGTCCCACGATATAGATGAAATCACCACCACTTTCAGAACTGTAAGTGAGCCACAGAATTTCGTCTTTCGAGAAGAAACCGGAAAGAATCGGCARYCCTGAGATGGCTGCCACACCTGCCAGCATAGTCCAATACGTTTTCGGCATCTTAATCTTCAGGCCGCCCATTCGCCGCATGTCCTGCTCCCCGCTCATGCCGTGAATGACGCTTCCGGCGCCAAGGAAAAGGAGCCCTTTGAAGAAGGCGTGAGTCATGAGGTGGAAGATGGCGGCACCGTAAGCTCCCACGCCGGCTGCTGCGAACATGTACCCAAGCTGACTGATAGTGGAATACGCCAGCACTTTCTTAATATCGTTCTCATGGATTGCCATGGTGGCGGCGAAAAAGGCAGTCATCACTCCAACCACAGCTACCACTGAGAGAGCAGTCGCCGAAAGTGCAAATAGAGCACCCATGCGGGCCACAAGATAGACTCCCGCCGTCACCATTGTCGCCGCATGGATGAGAGCACTCACCGGCGTTGGACCGGCCATGGCATCCGGCAGCCATACGTAGAGCGGAATTTGGGCGGACTTYCCGGCKGCMCCCAGAAAGAGGAGRAGCGCGATGGTTGTAACAAGTCCGGCTTCGAGAGAACTTAGCTGCTCCGGATGAAGAATATCTCCAAAGTTGAGTGAACCCAAGTTTGACAGGATGAGAATCATCCCAAGGAGGAAGCCGAAATCGCCAATCCTGTTTACCACGAACGCCTTCTTCCCCGCCGCCGCTTTAGACGGGTCTTCGAACCAGAAACCGATGAGCAGATAAGAGCAAAGTCCTACACCTTCCCACCCTAGGAAAAGAAGCAGCAGATTATCCGCCATGACAAGATTGAGCATCATGAATGTGAATAAATTAAGGTAGGCGAAATAGCGCTGGATGCCGGAGTCGCCTTTCATRTAGCCGATAGAGTAAACGTGTATCAGAAATCCCACTCCCGTGACCACCAGCACCATCACCAGCGAGAGAGCATCTAGTGTATAAGCGACGGAGACATCGAAGGAACCGAGCGGCAGCCACGTAAACATTACCTGATGAAGTGGCTCGTGATTTTCCAGATAGGCGTTAAAGCTCAGCAAACCCAAGACAAAACTGGCGCCAATCGTTGCGGAGGCAATCAATCCGGAAAGCGATTCGCTCAGCTTCTTACCAAGGAGTCCATTCAGCAGAAAACCGGCGAACGGGAGGAACGGGATGAGCCAGAGTACGCTTTCCATCCTACCCTTTCATGAGGTTGATTTCGTCAACGTTTACAGTCTGCTTATTGCGGAATAGGGCTACGATGATTGCCAGTCCCACAGCCACTTCCGCTGCTGCCAGCGTCATTACCAGAAAGACGAAGACCTGCCCATCCACACTATTGTAATAGCGAGAAAAGCCCACCAGCGCAAGGTTAACAGCATTCAGCATGAGCTCAATGGACATGAAAATCACCAGAGCATTCCGCCGGAAAAGAACGCCCAGAACTCCAATGGCAAAGAGGATGCCGCTAAGAATAATCACATGTTCAAGTGGGACGACCATTACAGTTTCCTTTTGGCCAGATAGACCGTTCCGATGAGAGCCACCAGTAATAAAAGAGATGCCACCTCGAACGGTAGGAGATAGTCAGTAAACAAGGCAGTTCCCAGTGCTCTGGCTGAGCCTGAAGTGAATATTCCGTCAGCTTGATGRAGTTCAGTTGTACCGCCCATAATCAACAGCAGTATTCCAAAGATGAAGATGACGATCAGGAAAAGCGATGCCGCCCTCTGCAGCTGCATAAGTTTGGGCAGTGCCTCCTCTCGAGTCGTGTTCAGCAGCATGATTACGAACAGGAAAAGCACCATGATGGCACCGGCATAGACCAGTACCTCTACCACCGCTAGAAAATACGCTTCCAGAAGAAGGTACATGACGGCAAGGGAAAAGAATGTCAGTACCAGCAGAATAGCGCTGTATACCGCATTACGACTTAAGACTACAGCTAAAGCAGAAGCGAGCATGACGACGGCGGCGATGTAAAATAGTGTGCTAGGAAGCATCTTCTTTTTCGCTTAAGTAGTAGTTTCCATCTTTCGTCATTTCATACACTTCCAGCAGACCATCCTTATCAATCCAGAACGATTCCCTGGTGTAGTCTGCAAAATCGTAAATCTCCGTCAACTCGATTGCCTCYTCCGGGCAGGCCTCTTCGCAAAAGCCRCAGAAAATGCAACGGAGGAGGTCAATGTCGAATCGTACCGGATAGCGTTCATTCCCTTCCTCCCAGGGCGAGGCATCGGGAACAATGTGTATACAATGAGACGGGCACGCTGCCGCACACATCTCGCAGGCGACACACTTGATTCGACCGTCATCAAATTTGTTCAGACGATGGAGGCCTCTGTAGCCCTCCGGCGGTACATGCTTTTCATCGGGATATTGAACAGTTACCTTCTTCTTGAAAAGGTGCCGGAAAGTCACCATCAATCCCTTGATGAGTGCCGGAATATAGAGGCGGTCCCAGAAAGTCGGTTCGTAAGATTTTACTATTGTCGCCATTTTATGCTGACAATGTCATGATTGCACCGGTGATGATNATGTTCAGCAATGCCAGCGGCAGTAGCACTTTCCATCCGAGCTTCATGAGTTGATCATATCGGAAGCGCGGGAAGGTCMACCGCACCCAGATAAAGAGAAAAAGGAAGAACGCCGTCTTAACCACAAATGCCAATACGGAGATAATTCCTCCGAAAATTCCAAGAGTCGCTTCATTAACCAGCGGWACATCCCATCCGCCAAAAAAGAGCGTCACCGTTAAGGCCGCCGCGGTCACCATGTTGGCGTACTCCGCTAAGAAAAACATACTGAATTTCATGCTGCTGTATTCTGTATGGTAGCCGCCCACCAGCTCYTGTTCCGCTTCTGTCATGTCGAATGGGAGCCTGTTAGTCTCTGCAAAGACTGCTATTAAAAAGATGAGGAACGCCAGCGGCTGCCGGAAGATGTTCCACGAGAAAAGCTCTCCCTGTTGAGCTGCTACAATGTCGTTCAACTCCAGCGAACCGGCCATCATGATGACGCTCACCGCCGCCAATCCCATGGCTAATTCATAACTGATAAGCTGAGCTGAAGAGCGCAAACCGCCCAGGAGCGGGTATTTACTGTTGGACGACCATCCCGCCAGAACCAAGCCGTACACGCCCACACTGGTGAGCGCGAATATGTAAAGAATCCCAATGTTTACGTTCGCGACTTGTAAGGCGACTTGCTTCCCAAACAGTGTAACGGTCTGGCCGAACGGTATGACAGCAAAAGTCATCAGAGCCGGGATAATCAACATGGCGGGAGCCAGTATGAAAATGGGTTTCACTGCGGCTGAAGGAATGATCTCTTCCTTCATGAGGAACTTGATACCATCTGCGATGGGCTGGAGCATTCCTTTGGGTCCCACACGGTTMGGTCCGAGCCGGTCCTGCATGAAAGCCGACACCCTCCGTTCAGCCAAGGTCATGGCCATTACAGCAGTCATTACGGCGCCGAAGACAATCAGCACTTTTACAATCATTACAGTGATTGTTAAGCCGTCCATCAGCTTTTCTTCACCTGTCCGTTGGAGATCATCCCGAGCTCGCCTAGCTTAAATAATGTAACGCCTTTGTAGGCCGGAATCCGCTCGCTCATTTCTTCCAGCACTTCGCTAACGTGACTGTAATCGAGCTCGCGCTTCCCTATGGTGTTCATCACTTCCATGATAATTCCCCAATCCGGCCTGCTAGAGCCCAGGATCGGCAATGACGGTCGTAGCCACTGGATTCTCCCCTTGTCATTCATAAGCGTCCCTTCTCTCTCCAGCGGAGCGGCTGCCGGTAGCAGAAGATGAGCCTGCTCGGCCAAAGGCGWCATGGCGTAAGTCTGYACTACGATGAAGTCCAGATTGCGGAGGAGGTCTTTCCACTCTTGTGACAGCTCGCGGTTYACACCGTCATCGAGGGCATACATGAGTTTAATCTTCTGCTTCTTAATCTCGCTAAAGATGTCGTCAGAAAGGTTGGAGCTCACTTCCGCCATTCCCCGCCTATTGGGTGAACGATCGCCGCTGATACGAAAACCGGCGGGGAACTTAATTTCATCTTCTTTGGGAAGAGGAAGAGTCCCCATGACGGCTCGATCTTTAAAAACATTCTGCATCAACCGGGCAAACATAAAATTGGTTTCGCTGGTATGAAATGGCGAAGCGATACCGGCCACCCGATTTCTTTCACCTTCCTTCTTCCGGCCCAACCGTTCAAAGATTTCCTTGAGAGCTCCTTCCCAGCTTATCTCCTGCCATACCTCACCTCTGCGAATCATGGGCGATGTCACCCGCTCGATAGACTCATAATTGTGGTAGCTGTAGCGGCCTATATCACAAATGAAGTAACCGTTAACCTCAAGATTCTCCCGGGCAGAGATACGGAAAACTTCAYCGTTCTGGTGGTAGATGTCCACATTGCAGCCTACGCTACAGTCCTGGCAGACGGACGGTTGGCGGTCCAGATTCCAGATGCGGTTGCGATGAATGTAATCCTTGCTTAGCAGCGCTCCCACCGGACAGATATCGGTGACGTTTCCGGCGAGAAGATTATCCAGCGGCTTATCCTCAAGAATAGATATCTTCGAATGGTATCCACGCTGTTGAACAAATAACTCACCAGTTCCGGAAATTTCTGTTGTAAAGCGGGTACATCGAGTACACATAATACACCGGTTCTGATTGATGACCACTCCGGCCCCCAGATCCTCAACCGGACGGACACGCTTCTCTTCTTCAAACCGGCTGTGAGCCTGGCCGTAGCGGAAAGAGTAGTCCTGAAGTAAACACTCGCCGGCCTGATCACAGACCGGGCAATCCAGCGGATGGTTGAGGAGCAGAAACTCCAGTGTATGCTCTCTCTCTTTCTTAACCGTATCCGTCTTTGTATGAACAACCATGTCGTACTTGCCATCCACTTTTTTATCAGGTGGAGCATTCCCAACCCGGGTATTGCACGACACTTGAAGCTTAGGCATTCCTTCCACTTCCACCATACACATCCGGCAGCTGCCTACAATCTCCAGAGCGGGATGGTAGCAGTAATAGGGGATCTCTATGCCGTCAGCAAGAGCAGCATCCAGGACAGTTGTCCCGGCGGCTACTTCAATTTCGCGATCATCAATCTTTAAAAGGGGCATCAGACTACAGCTCCTCTCTGCTCTACGCAGGCAACAAACTCACTCTTAAATTTTTCTACGAAACTTCGCACCGGCCACGCTACTGCTTCGCCGAATGGACAGATAGTCTTGCCGAAGCTTCCCAGGGAAAAATCCGCCAATCCGCCAATGTTTTCTGTAATCTCCAGAAGCATCTCAATGTCTCTGCGGGTTCCGAAGCCATTGTAAAGCCGAGTCAGAATTTTTACCAGCCACGTGGTCCCTTCCCGGCAAGGTGTACATTGTCCGCAAGATTCGTGGGCGTAGAACCGAGCGATGTTGAGGCACGCTTTCACCATGTCTACAGTCTCATCCATGACGATTATTCCGGCGGAACCCAGCATGGAGTTAGCTTTGGAAACAGAAGTATAGTCCATGTTCAAATTTTCCGCCTCTTCCGCTGTCAGGATCGGCGCAGATGAACCGCCGGGGAAAACGGCCTTCAGCTCTCGGTCGTCCGTAATCCCGCCGGCACGATCATAAATCAATTCTTTCAACGGAATGCCCATAGCCTCTTCATAAACTCCCGGCTTCTTCACTCGACCGGAGATGCAATACAACTTAGGTCCGGGTCCGTCCGCGGGGCCAATGGATCGAAACCAATCTATCCCACGGTTGAAAATGTGAGGCACGTTTGCCAGAGTCTCCACGTTGTTGACAATAGTAGGTGATTTCAGATACCCTTCCACAGCTGGGAACGGCGGCTTTATGCGTGGCCACCCTCGCTWCCCTTCCAGCGATTCCAGTAATCCCGTCTCTTCTCCGCAGATATAAGCGCCTGCTCCGCGGTGGATGACTACTTCCAGATCGTAGCCTGAGTCTAAAATGTTTTTGCCAAGCAGACCTGCCGTCTTTGCCTCAGTTATCATCTGCTCCAGAACTAAATACTCTTCGTAAAACTCGCCGCGAATGTAGATAAACGCTAGATGTGCCTGGATGGCGTACGACGCAATAATAATCCCTTCGAGCATTTGATGAGGCACCTTGTTCATAAGCAGCCGGTCTTTGAACGTACCGGGCTCACTCTCGTCAGCATTACAGATAAGATACTTGGGTTTATCGCCATCTTTAGGGATGAAACCCCACTTCACCCCGGCGGGGAATCCGGCACCGCCTCGCCCGCGTAAATTAGATATCTTTACCTCTTCAATGACTTCATCGGAAGACATTGACTTCAATACTTTCTCCAGTGCCGAGTAGCCACCTACAGAGCGGTAGAATTCGAGCGTGTGAGAATTCTCCGCGTGGATGTGTTCTGTCAGGACCGGCTTAAAATCATTCATTCCAAACTGTCCAGAAGTTTGTCCAGAAATTCTACCGTAACCCCTTCGTGGTAATCGTTGTTAATCTGTACCACTGGGGCAGTTCCACACGAGCCGAGACACTCAACTTTCATCAATGTGAATCTATCGTCCTCAGTGGTTTCACCTGGGGCAATTTTATACTCATTACAAATGTGATCCACCAGTTCATCGGCTCCGTTCAAACTGCAAGAGAGCGTCTGGCACACCTGCAAATTGTATTTTCCCAGCGGCTCGGTATTGAACATTGTGTAGAAGGAGACTGTACTAGCTATTTCAGCCGAAGTTACTGCAACAATATTAGCAATTGTCTCAAGTACACCTGCAGATATGTATCCTTCTTGACTCTGAGCCAGATGCAGCAGCGGCAAGACCGCCGATCGCTTATCCGGATACTGCGAAAGAACGTTATCAACCATATCTAACTGCAAGAACTTGAATTTGGAATTAGCACCGGTCATCGGTCAAGCTCCCCCGCAATAATGTTTAAACTACCCAGTATTGCCACGGCATCTGATATCATTCTACCGGTCATGATCTTGGAAAAGATAGAGTAGTTCATAAGAGACGGCGGTCGGGTGCGAACGCGATAGGGAGTTCGGGAACCGTCGCTGACAATGTAGTAGCCTAATTCACCATTCGGCGATTCAGTAGCTACGTATGCCTCTCCTTTGGGTGGAGTCATCCCGCGGTTAGGCATGATTTGCTCAAAGTGGTAAATCAAACCTTCGATCGAATCATATACGTCGTCCTTAGGCGGTAGAATAAATTTGGAATCTGCATCAATGTTTATCTCACCCTCCGGCATTTTATCCAGCACCTGCCGGCAAATCTTTACGCTCTGCCGAATCTCTTCCATCCGCACAAGGTATCGGTCGAATACATCACCATTTACGCCAATCACCACATCGAAGTCGAATTCCTCATAGTCAGAGTACGGCTCCTTAATTCGCAGATCCCAGTCAATTCCCGCAGCCCTTGCCGCAGGTCCGGAAATACCGTAGGAATTGGCATCTTCTTTACTGATCACACCCACTCCTTTCGTCCGCTTTTGGAAGATTCGGTTATGATTCAGGAGTGTCTCGATCTCATCTGCTACTTTCCCTGCTTCCTCCAGTACATCAAGTACAGCAGTTTCGAAACCGTCTGGAAGGTCCCTCATGAGTCCACCTACGCGAGTGTAGCTGGTGGTGAGGCGAGTACCTGTAGCAATCTCAAAGAGGTCGTAAATATCTTCTCGCAGGCGAAATCCGTAGAGAAAAACCGTGAATGCCCCAAGATCTACCGCCTGCATACCGACGCTTAAAAAATGATCAGCAATACGGCTCAGTTCGCACATCAACAGTCGAATGTATCGGGCCCGTTTCGGCACTTCGATATCCATGAGCTTCTCGGCAGAAAGGGCATACGCCACGTTATTACAAATCGGCGAGAGATAATTCATTCGATCGGTGATCGTCACGTACTGATTGTAATCCAGATCCTCACCAAGTTTTTCGAATCCCGAATGGAGGTAGCCGATCTCCGGCGTCGCCTTCACCACTGTTTCGCCATCCAGCTCCATAATCACTCTAAGTGTCCCGTGTGTCGCCGGATGGGAAGGTCCGAAGTTGAGTATCATTTTCTCAGTTTCCAGCGGTTGAACATTTACTTGAGGATTCATTCTCTGTCGCCTCTCGTCATTCGCTCCACAATCGGAAAATCTTTCCGCTCACCTCGTCCTTGCCGAGGAAAGTCCTTCCTCAGTGGGTAACCATTGAACTCATCGGGATTCATGATGCGGATCAGGTTTGGGTGGCTTTCGAATTCAATCCCGAACAGATCATACACTTCCCGCTCCTGCCAATCGGCTGTCTTCCACAAAGATTCCACTGACGGTAATAATGGCTTCTCCTCAGAGACATACGCCTTGACTACTATTCGCTCAACACGCTCGTGTGATAGTAAATGATAGACAACGGTGAACCTCTCGTTTCCTCCTAATGTCAAATTATCAACTGCCGTCAAGTCCGCCAGAAAGTTGAACCCATCTGCCTTGAGGAAGGAAAGAATCTCCAAAATTGAAGATCCTTTTAACTGGAGAGTTACCTCGTCATTTTCTTCAGAAACTTCTAGAACGGTGTCCGGGAATTTTTCCTGCAAACGTGTTGTTAAATCAGAAAGATCCATCAATCTATTTCCGCTTGGAGTAATTAGAGAAAGTGTCCTTCTCTACCAGTTTCTGAATCTTGATTAGACCATCGATCAACCCTTCTGGACGAGGTGGACATCCCGGGACATAGACATCCACAGGTATAAATTGGTCAACACCTTGAATAACGCTATAGGTATCAAAAACGCCGCCGCTGGAGGCGCAGGCGCCCATGGAGATGACCCATTTAGGCTCCGGCATCTGCTCGTAGATACGCTGTAAAACCGGCATCATCTTGATGGTGATACGTCCGGCAACAAGCAGGAGATCTGACTGTCGTGGCGAGAATCGGATCGCCTCTGCTCCGAATCTGGCAATATCGGAACGGGACGCCAGCACTGCCATCAATTCGATTCCGCAGCAGGCAGTTCCAAACGGCATTGGCCAGAGGGAGTTTTTGCGACCCCAGTTAACAGCCGCTTCGACTGTTGTTGTAAGAATATTAGACTTTGTATCTTTGATTAATCCCAATCTAAAGCTCCTTTTTTCCAGACAAACACGAGTCCGAAGAGAAGAATTAACATAAAGACCAGCATCTCAAAAAAGATGAAAGATCCTGATTGCACAAAATCCTTAAAAATAACAGCCCACGGGAAAAGAAAGACTATCTCAATGTCAAAGATGACGAATAAGAGAGCGATCAGGAAGTACTTAATGGATATTCTGACACGGGCTGGTCCGATAGGATCTACACCCGATTCATATGCAGACAGTTTAACTGCTGATTTTACTTTGGGTCCGAGCAGATGCGATAATGTCAACAGCAAAAAAGCAAATCCTGCCGCCAGCATAAAAACCAAAAGTAGTGGAGTATAATTTTCCAGCATCATCTTCCCTGTTTACCGTAGTAACAATAGACGGAAACCGCATCATGCGGTGAGATTCTCTCGTCGGTACAGGCGAATTTACGCTTACGGCAGGAAGAAGACCAAGGAATTGCGAATCCAATCCGCAATGGGAGTCCAATAAACACCAAAAATAACAGTTGGAACAGCTAGTGCCGCCAATAGAGAAGTCTGAAATCTCGGAGGAAGATAGAGCTCAGCTTCTCGCTCTCCCTGAAGGTACATCATCTTAACAATTCGCATATAATAATAAAGCGAGATAACACTGTTAAGGGCACCCACGATAGCGAGCCAATACATTTTGGCTTCTATCACCGCTGAGAAAAGATAGAACTTACCGATGAAGCCAGCAGTAGGCGGCAGACCGGTTAAGGAAAAGAGGAAAATAGCCATTGTTACGCCGAGGTAAGGTGCCTTGAAACCCAGTCCTCCATACTCCTCAATATCTTCGGTGCCAAATTTATTTTTTATTGAAATCACCACAAAAAATGCTCCCAACTGCATAAAGAGATAAACTACTACATAAAACATCACAGCGTAGATGCCACTCTGAGATAGTACCGGAATACCCATAAGAATGTATCCTGCGTGAGCAATGCTGGAATAAGCTAGCAGTCGCTTAACATTGGACTGCTGAATAGCGAGYACGTTRCCYAATGTCATCGTAATAGCWGCTAAACCAGCCATCACTTCCTGCCAGGGAAGTCCTTCCAGTGATTGCCAGACAGAAGCTGCAAAAACATCAGTCCCACTGAACAAAGTATTGAATACACGAATGAGYAGAGCAAAACCAGCTGCTTTGGGTCCTACTGACAACAAGGCTGTTATGGGTGTTGGAGCCCCTTCGTAGACATCAGGTGTCCAAAAGTGGAACGGGACAGCTGAAATCTTGTAACCGAAGCCGGCCGTTATCATTACGATGGCAACCGTCAGAGTTAGCGTTCCTCCATTTAGAACGGCTAGACTTTCTCTAATCTCAAAAAGTTTGGTTGTGCCGGTAAGACCAAAAAGGAGCGAAAAACCGTAGAGCATTATGCCCGATGAAAAAGCACCATATATAACATATTTCAAGGATGCCTCAGTAGAGCGAACTTGAGTTTTCAGATATCCCGCCAGGATAAATGAAACGATGCTGACCACTTCAATGGAAAGGTAAATCATAATCAGATCAACGCTAGACGCCATGAGGAACATTCCCAATGTCATTGCGGTAATAAGCACATAATACTCACCCGTTCTCACGGACTTTAATTCATCTGTTTTCAGAGAAATCAGAATTGTCAGAGTCGTAGCAAGAAGAAAAACAAACTTGAACATTCGTGCAAAGGGATCTATGACAATAGTCCCCATAAATAGAGTAATCGATTCACCCGCAGGGGTCAGAAAAAGAGCCAATGCTGCAATCGCAAGTCCTGCAATAACCCAAAATCCTACCCGGAACGATTGCTCACGCTGGTAGAAGAGATCTGCGATTATCCCAATCAACATTGTACCCACGAGTACAAGCTCAGGAATGAACAGTTTAATACTCTGAAAATTGTCCATTATCTAGAATTAAAATGCCGACAAGAGTGAACTCTGCTGTATAATATGAATCAAATTCCCCATAGTCACTTTCATGACATCTAGGACAGGCGCGGGGTAAATTCCCAATAAAATCACTAACACAGCTAAAGGAATCAGTGTAAACAACTCACGCTTATTGATATCAGGAAGATCGACATACTTCTCGTTTAACTTTCCAAGGAATATCCGTTGAAAAGCCCAAAGGAAATAGGCAGCGTTTAGAAGAATACCGAGAGTCGAAATGATTACGATTGTCTTAAAGACAGGGAATGCTCCGATGAAACACATGGCTTCGCTGATAAATCCGGAAAGACCCGGGAGACCTAGACCGGCAAAAAATGCCAGCGCTACAACACCAGTATAAACCGGCATCCGAGCACCAAGACCTCCGAATCCGTCTATATTTCTATGGTGAGCCCTATCGTAAATAACACCCACTAAGATAAACAACATGGCTGTAATTGTACCGTGATTAAACATCTGAAGGACGGCACCATTCATTCCCGCTTCTGCAGCCAATRCATTACCGCCATTCTTTTCTCCCGCAGCAACAACTGCTGCCATTCCGAGCAATACATATCCCATATGACTCACACTGGAGTAAGCCACCATCTTCTTCAAGTCAGTCTGAGCCAGCGCACACAAGGAACCCCAAATGATATTGATAACTGCCAAGATTGCCAACGCACCTGCAAACCATATCGCACCATCCGGCAGCATGGGGTAGCTGATACGAAGGATACCATAGGTACCCATTTTAAGCAGGACTCCGGCAAGAATCACGGAAACGGCGGTAGGCGCTTCAACATGAGCCAAAGGGAGCCATGTATGGAACGGGAAAACTGGTACCTTAATGGCAAAAGCGATAAAAAGCAATATCCAGACAACTTTAAGTGCATTGAAACCCCACCAAGTCATAGAGCCCAATCCGTCATTGGCTTGAGCCATCAAGACAGTCATGTCAAATGTATGCCCGCAGGTGAAGTAGAGTGCAAGWATAGCAATAAACATCAGCACTGATCCAGCCAGAGTATATAAAAAGAACTTTATGGCAGCATATTCCCGCTGAGGTCCGCCCCACATTCCGATGAGGAAATACATAGGCAACAGCATCACTTCCCAGAATACATAGAAAAGAAAGAAATCGAGAGAAAGGAAAACACCCATCATTCCGGCATCCAAGAGAAGGAATAGAGCGAAATATCCTTTGGGAGCCTTATCGATCTTCCAGCTTACGAATATGCAGATAAAGGMSAWSMKCGYCGTWAKMMAKAMSWWRSSMWKACTTAAACCATCAACCCCCAGATAGTACTGGATGTTAAATGAGGGAATCCAGCTCATCTTTTCCTGAAACTGAAATCCTACATGAGAGCTGTCAAACCGTGTCCACAATAGAACAGCGAAGATAAGCTGCAATGCAGTTGCAGCAGCAGCAATCCATTTCATGGTATCACCTTTGTCTCTCGGTACAAAGATGATAAGACCCGCGCCTATCACAGGCAGCCAAATCAACCAACTTAGAATATTCGAATCCATATTAARCAGTTCCTTTCTTCCCTACATAGCTTGTATGATGAAAATGATAATAATTCCGCCTAGCACCCAGACTAGATAATTCTGGATCTTTCCAGTTTGAATAAATTTAAGAGTACCTCCAAAGAACCGGGTGGACTTCCCTACACCGTCTACAATYTGCTGATCCAATACATCGTAGTCCAAATTGATCCCAATGAATCGGGAGAGACGATCCGTTACACGACCAAAACCGTTGATAAAATATTTGTCGTAGATTTCCCAGTCGAAGAAGCCTATAGCCTTGGCCAGTTTAATGGTCGGATTTATTAGCAATCGACTGTATATCTCATCTACAAAAAATTTATTAAAAGATAGTTTGTATGGAAGCGCCAAACTCTTTGCCAGCTTCTCCGCGGATAGCTTCTTTTTCAGATAGATAATCACTGCTAATGCAATGCCAGTGAACGCAACGATGACCGAAATAATCATAGCCGGCAGATGAGCGTGATGTATCCCCTCAGCAATTTCATGCGCGGAAGGATTCACATACTGAGGTACTACAGAATTTGTCGCCACTATCAAATCCGTGAACCAGCCGTGGTCAGAAAATGGATTTATATAAGGAAGCGTATAAACAATGAAGATCGATAGAGTCGCTAATACTATTAACGGAGTGGTCATGGTTGCCGGCGATTCATGAATATTGTCAAGCACTTCTTGTTTCGCCGGTTTGCCATAGAATGTCATGAAGATCAGTCTAAACATGTAGAAAGCTGTTAACAACGCAGCTCCAAATCCAAACACTGGAAGAAGGAAATGCTCTGGATGGTGCAAAGCGTATGAAAGTGTCCCCGCTAAAATRGCGTCYTTGGAAAGGAATCCGGACATAAACGGTACTCCCGATAGGGCTACGGTGGCAATRAGCATGGTCATGAAAGTAATTTTCATTCTGTCCTTCATCCCGCCCATATTTCGCATATCCTGCGGATCTGAATCGTGATCTCCCAGCTTATGGTACGCATGATGCATTGCGTGAATCACACTTCCGCTGCARAGAAATAGGGCAGCTTTGAAAGCRGCGTGAGTMGTCAGATGGAAGAAGCCTGCAACGTAAGCACCRGTTCCRATWGCCATTATCATGTACCCGAGCTGGCTCACGGTGGAATAAGCGAGCACCCGCTTGATGTCGTTCTGAGTAACAGCGATAATTGCAGCGAAGATTGCCGTTATACCGCCTACGTAGGCAATTATAGTCAGCGCTACAGGCGTAAATARCGGRAACATCCTAAAGGTTAAGTAGACACCGGCAGCTACCATGGTTGCCGCATGAATGAGAGCGCTCACAGGCGTAGGTCCTTCCATGGCGTCCGGCAGCCAGACATGGAGCGGAACTTGTGCCGAYTTACCAATCGCACCGGCAAAAAGACAAAGACCTGCAATTGTCAATRCGGGGAGTGGTAAAGCGCCGGCGGCGACACCATCAAAAATATCAGAGAAAAGAAACGATCCCGTTGCGGTAAAGAAAAGCATGATACCTATGAACATGCCGATATCACCGACTCTATTCACCAGAAAAGCTTTCTTGCTGGCATCAGCGGCTGAGTCCTTCTCAAACCAGAAACCGATAAGGAGGTAAGAACTGAGCCCCACAAGTTCCCAGAACATATAGATGGAAAGCAGATTATTTGAGAGGAYAATTCCGTTCATGGAAAAGGTAAACAGCGAGAGATATCCGAAATAACGGGAATATCGAGGATCGTCTTTCATATAGCCGACAGAATATAGATGCACAAGTCCAGAGACGAGTGATACCACCAAGAGCATGATGACGGTAACATTATCTATGAGAACACCTATCTTTACACTCAATTGTCCCAGATTGAACCACTCCCAAGTCAACTCTTCCTTCATACCGGGCTTATAAAGGAAAAGCATCATAACGAACATGGCAATAGCCAGACAGAGTGTGATACCTACGGCGGAAATGGACACCCAATCACCCTTCCGCGGGAGTCGCTTGCCAAAGAATATCTGGATGACAAAAGCCGCCAACGGGAGCAACAGGAAATAAGGTGCGTATGTTATCATTGCTTTAAAATCCTGGCGTCGTCCACATTTAAAGTGCCGAATTTGTTGTAGAGGTTGATAATAATCGCCAGAGCCACTGCTGCCTCGGCTGCAGCCATGATGATGACGAACAAAGCAAAAATATGTCCTGAGAGGTTCATACCCCCGAAGCGGGCAAAGGCGATGAAGTTGACATTGGCAGAATTCAGAATCAGCTCAACTCCCATGAGAACGGCTACACCATTTCGCCGAGTGATAACACCGTACAGTCCAAGACTGAAAAGAATAGCACCAATAGTTAAATAAGTATTTAGATCGTTCATGATTCGCTCTTCCGCGATAACATTGCTGCGCCTATCAGTGCTGCTAACAATAAAACTGACGCCACTTCAAACGGCAGCAGATAGTCAATCATCAACAACGTTCCGATAATTTTCACAGTACTTTCCGGAGCTGGAGCAGCTTCCAGATACCACGGTGCTGAGGTAATCATTCGGTAAAGACCGACGAAAATTAATAGCACTACAACTCCGCCCACACCTCGCTGCATGCTGGTATGGGATAAACGAATATCGGAAATCCTGTGCGTTAGCATAATACCAAAAACGAGTAATACGAGGATTCCTCCTACATAAATAATAACCTGAGTACCGGCTATGAAATCAGCCATCAAAAAGACATACAAACCGGCTAAACCAAGAAGTGTGAAAAAGAGCGCCATAGCCGAATAAACGAGTCGCTGAGAAGTCACTACATAGAGTGCAGAACCGATGGTTAATGCTACAATAAGGAAGAATGTCAGATCAGAGAAACTCACGATTCAGCGCCCTCGTCTGCTTCGGTCCGGGATGTTTCCACTTTCACTTTCTTATCTTTGTAAGAAGCAACAATATCTTCCGGTACTTTAGCGAAGCGGAAGATCATATCATTTCGATCATACTCTGAAAACTCGTAATCTAAACCGTGTTTATCAGAATTTGGGCCCCCCGTCATAAAAATGCACTCTTCCGGACACGGGTAAGTACATAAGTTGCAATAACAGCACTCTGTCATRTCTATGTCAAAACGGGTAACAAGAAGGCGTTTYTGYGTTCCTTGGGAAGTGACTCCCCGATGATTCGCTTCAAGAATATCCTCCCCCTTTTCCACTTTCTCAGTCTCAATCTTAATGCACGACACGGGRCAGGCCCGCTCGCATTTYAGGCAGCCGATACAGTCATCCATATCTACGGTAAGACGGGAGCGTATAACGTTATAGCTGTCTTCACTGAAACCGATGTTTCGCTCCGGACGGGGCCATCTCTCCACGGGATACTGGAGTGTTACAAACCCTTTTCGGATTCGAAGCACATGGCCCAGTGTCACCCTCATGCCTGTAAGCAGCGTGGTGATGGTAAGCCAAATGTTAGAGAAGTATTTTCTCATCCTTATCCTAATTCACAACTAAGTCCCATAAACCTACACCCAGAATGTTTACGAGAGATGCCGGCAGGAAATACTTCCAACCCATCCTCATAAGTTGATCTGTCCTCAGCCGCGGGAAAGTCCAGCGGAACCACATCATCACCAAAATCAGGAAACTGACTTTTCCGAAGAACCAGACTAATCCCCAGATCGGTCCGTCCAGGTAACCGGAAATGGGACTTTGCCATCCACCCAGAAAAGCRACAGCGGTGATACCTGAAACGATGAACACGTTGGCATATTCACTTAAGAAGAAAAACGCCCAGCGCATACCGGAATACTCTGTATGAAATCCAGCTACCAGTTCTGACTCCGCTTCGGGGAGGTCAAACGGGGTTCGGTTTGTTTCCGCTACACCTGAGATAAAGAATAGGAAAAATGCCAGAAAAGTAAAAGGGTTGTTAAAGATAAACCAATTGGGAAGGATACCCCARATGGTACCGCTTTGAGCCTTAATAATTTCCTGCATTTGTAGACTRCCAGTCAGCATGATGACCGTTAGAATCGAAAGGGCTGCCGGAATTTCGTAGCTAATGATCTGTGCGGCTGAACGCATGGCTCCGTAGAGAGACCATTTATTGTTCGAACTGTAGCCAGCCATGATAATACCGATGACGCCCACCGATCCAACAGCAAGTATGAAAAAGACACCTATGTTGAAATCAGCAGCCAGGATATGTTGATTAAACGGCATTGCTGCAATGGCAACGAAAGCTGCAATAAAAATAATAAAGGGTGCTAAAATAAATAATTTTCTGTCAGCCAAGGCRGGGATGATATCTTGTTTTAAAATAAGTTTAAGAGCATCAGCTAAAGTTTGCAGCAGACCCCACTTCCCGGCGTGTAGGCCTACACCCTGCCCCATTGGACCTAATCGGTCCTGCATAAATGCCGAAATTTTCCGCTCAGCATAAACTGCGATAAGTGCATTTAYAGCCACAAAGAGGAATAGGGGAAGTCCCGTCATAAGAGCCGCCAGAACAAACTGGGTTCCTGACGGCATTGCTGCCAGCCAAGAAACATTTGCAAATAWATCTAAAAAGTAATTTACCATCAGCGGTCAATCTCCCCCAGTACGATGTCGAGACTCCCCAGAATGGCAAAGACGTCAGATATCATCCATCCGTGTGAAATCTCATTTATGCAGCTCAAAGCAGTAAAAGCCGGTGACCGCATTTTCAATCTGTAAGGAATCGGTTTACCATCACTGATAATGTAGTACCCCAAATCACCTCTCGGCGTCTCTGTCCGAGAATAAATGTGACCCTTTGGAGGACGAATTTTCTTCGGCAATGCCTCATGAACATCACCGTCTCTGGGCAACTGTTCCAGTGCTTGCCTGACAATCTTAGCGCTCTCCTCAATTTCACGAATACGAATATAATAGCGATCCCAACAGTCACCTACCGTCCCCATGACTCCGGTCCCTATGGGAATATCGAACTCAAACCGGTCGTAGATACTGTACGGATCGTCTTTCCGCAAATCCCATTTTACTCCTGAGCCACGGAGATTTGGGCCGGTAACGCCATAACTGATCGCCACCTCGCGAGGGAGGACGCCCACGTCAGCCGTCCGTTCAATGAAAATCTTGTTGAAGGTCAAAAGGTTATTGTACTCTTCAACCTGAGGTTCAAAATAGTCTAGAAATTCATACGTTTTCTCCACCCAGCCYACGGGGAGATCRTGTGACAGACCCCCTATCCATATGTAGCTGTAGAGTAGTCGGGCTCCGCACAACATTTCGAAAAGGTCGAGAATCCGCTCCCGGTCGCGGAAACAGTATAGGAACGGTGTAAAAGCGCCTACATCAAGACCAAACGTACCCACGGCCAGCAGATGACTGGCGATCCGGTTCAGTTCAGCTACGATCACCCGAATGTGCTCCACTTTCTCAGGGACCTTAATATCCATGAGCTGCTCCACAGCCACGGCGTAACCAAAGTTGTTATTCATAGAAGCGATATAGTCACACCGGTCGGTGTAAGGAATCACCTGTTCGTAGGTGACATTTTCGCAGTGCTTCTCAAAACAACGATGTAGATAACCAATGTAGGGTGTAATGTGGGTAACAATCTCGCCGTCGGTCCGAACCTTCAGCCGGAGTACTCCGTGTGTACTGGGAYGCTGAGGCCCCATGTTGAGGACCATCTCCTCGGCCTGAACGCTGCCRAGTTCCAGATCGAGAGTATCAGTCATTCCCAACCTTCCTTCATTTTGGGGACCTCAATGCCGTGATAGGTYGTGGGGAACTCGTAGTCTTTTCGGAGGGGAAATCCCTCCCAGTCTTCAGGCAATAGAATCCGGCGAAGATCGCGATGTCCTTGGAATTCTATTCCGTACATATCATATGTCTCCCTCTCGAACCAATCGGCAATCCGCCAGATCTGTTCTACAGATGGAACAACCGGCTTTTCACGGGGTAGGTTAATCCGCACTTCCAGCTTGTGATTATGCTTCATAGAGTGGAGGTTGTAGATGACACCGAGATCACTTTCTTCACCGTAATCCACTCCGGTAATGCACATCATGGCATCGAAGAAGAGCTGCTCGTCATTCTTGAGAAACTCGGCAAAGGCTTTCCAGTCAGCAGTTGCTACGGAAATGTGATCTGCCGGCGCCTCTTCGCCCGTCTKTACGAATTCCTTGCGGAACTCCTCATTGATATATTCTACCAGTTGCTTAAAGTGCATTTCGACAGCAGATGCCAATCAGACAGCCGTTTCCTCTAATATAGGTTCGGCTTTATCCTCTGCAACATTCAGCTTACTGTATCGACCGCTACCGTATGGAACGGACAGCTTCACCCATTCCAGATCACCTTTACGCCAGATATAAATTAAACCTACGGAAAGAATAGCGAGAAATATCATCATCTCCACAAAAGCAAAGAGACCTAATTCTTTATAAACTACTGCCCAAGGAAAAAGGAATATAACCTCCACATCAAAAATRATGAAAATAAGCGCGATCACATAAAATCGAATATTGAATTGAATCCATGCGCTCCCTTCGGCATCTTCTCCGCACTCATAAGTGGTRAGCTTTTCGCGGGATCTATTTTGGGGAGAAAGAATTCGCTGCAGCAAAAGGGGAACTGCTACTAAGACAATTCCAAGTAGGACAAAAACGAAGGCCGTGCCAAAATTCTGGTACATTTTTTTTGTTTTATTAAACGATTAAAACGGAAGAAAATTTACCGACCTCACTTGCCTTTTGCAAGCCAATTTCAGTGTAATATTCGCTTCAGAAACACCAAATAATTGAGATAATTATCTTTTAATTAAATCTCAAAATCTTCATTCTTCAGTGTAAGATTTTTTTCTAAAGTTTGGTAATTGGTCACTTGTTAAAGATTCAGGATCTAAATATATAGTAAAACAATTGTCCTTCCCATACTCATCGGGTAAATTTGTATTAAAAAATAAATGGCACTCTTTAACAAAACAATCTCGGCTATTCTCCCTTTTATCCCCCGCACATTTGCCAAACCATTTGCCAGCCGTTATGTGGCAGGAGTAACAGTTGATGAAGCTTTGAATGTAATTCAAAAACTGAATGATTCCGGCTTTGATGTCACCTTGGATATTCTGGGTGAACATACAACTTCAAGCAATAAAACTGAGGAAGTTACCTTGGCTTACAAGGAACTATATAATCGAATTTCTGCAGCAGAGTTAGACTGCAATATCTCTTTGAAGCTGACTCATCTGGGCCTCGGCTTTGATGACAAGTTAGCAGAAATAAACCTCCTGCGTGTATTAGAGTCTGCTCTCCAGCAAAACAACTTCCTGCGCATTGATATGGAGAACTCTCCCTATACCGACCGGATACTAAACCTGTATCACCGCTGCCTTGAAAAATATGACCGGGTGGGCTTCGTGCTGCAGTCGTACCTTATACGCAGTATCGGAGATCTGGAAAAGAACCTGGGTGAGAAGCTTAATGTTAGAATCTGTAAAGGCATTTATCTAGAGCCGGCAGAAATTGCTTTCCAAGACCGGGAAGAGATCCGTGAGAGTTTCATCAGTCTGGTAAAGATGATTCTGGAAGGTAAAGGTTATGCCGCCATCGCCACCCAYGATCTTTATATAATCGATACACTGGAAACATGGATCCTGAACAAAAACATCCAATCAAATAGGTATGAGTTTCAGATGCTCTACGGCGTTCCTACAAAGGGACGTTTAGAGGAGTTACGAGACTCCGGTCACAAGGTACGCGTTTATGTCCCATTCGGAGAAGAATGGTACGCTTACTCAGTCCGCAGAATGAAGGAAAATCCGAACCTGGCCGGATATATCATTAAAAACCTGTTCCACAGGTAGCATAATGAACGAACCAGAAACTATCAGGAAGATCTACGATATGAAGACCATTGCCGTGGTGGGCCTATCACCCAAGCCTCAGCGACCCAGTCACTACGTAGCCAAGTACCTTCAGGATCAAGGGTACCGCATCATTCCGGTAAATCCAGGACATAATGAACTTCYTGGCGAGACGAGCTACGCTACCCTTCAGGATATTCCTGAATCAGTGGATGTGGTGGACGTCTTCCGCCGGCCGGAACACGTGGATCCTATCATCGATGCCGCTATTGAAATTGGCGCCAGAGCTCTCTGGCTGCAGGATGGTGTGGTAAATRAAGCTGCWGCTGAGTGGGCGGAAGAGGCCGGTTTGTTAGTGGTTATGAATGACTGTATGCTTCGCCAGCATCGCCAGCTTTTCGGTTAAATTATCCTGTAAATATCACTACTACTGTTATTCATCTCCCCAACCTAATTTCGTCCGCAGGGTCTGAAAGTAATCCCGGTCCTCAAASGTAACCATCTGTATATCGTAATCCGTCCGCCTGATTGTTAACACGGTATCTTTCGCTAGTTTCGCTTCTGCCTGTCCGTCAACTGTAAGACGAAAGTCTTCWTCTGCATTGGGAAAGGTGATGGTCAGTTCTTGATCAGCAGGTAACACAATCGGGCGGGAGGAAAATGAATGGGGGCAGATTGGTGTTACTGTCACCAGCGAGAGCCAAGGGGCGACAATCGGACCACCGGCTGACAGGTTATAAGCCGTGGATCCGGTCGGAGTGGCTAGGATAAGACCATCAGCAGAATAGTTGGTAATGAGGTTTCCATTCAGTGAGAGAGAACATTTCAGCAGGCGAAAGCTTTCGCCCCGGTCCACTACCAGATCGTTCAAAGCCTGGTAAGTAATGCCTCCATTAATACTCACTTCTAGTACCATCCGAGGGAAAATGGTATAGTCACCGGAAATGATGGACTCTAACCGGTGATTAAGATTTTCCTGTCCGCCTTCTGCCAAGAAACCGAGGCCACCCAAGTGCACTCCTAAAATCGGAGTGCCCCGATCCTCTAYTGCTCGTGCCGCRGAGAGTATCGTACCATCTCCCCCCATAGCCAGAAGAAGGTTAAGTTCTCTGAACATTTCAGCAGATTGGATTACATTAWAGTTGTAACCTTCGTCTCCTTTTAACAAGCTGTGAATACGAGTGGTAAGATAGACAGACTGCTCTTTTTCCCGYAGCCACACCATTAGATTTGGCAGCATATCCCAGAAGGCTTTTTTACTGGTATTAGCCCAAATGCCGATTTTCATGCCTATTCTTTTATCGCCTCCAACTCGCCCTCACTGTTTCTGCTTAGCTTTTTGATAGTCGATTCGGCGACAGTGAGCTCTTCCCGGCACAATTTGGTGAGGTTCATCCCTTCTTCGAACAACTTTAGACTCTCCTCGAGAGAGACTGTTTCACCCTCAAGCTGCTGAACAATCTCCTCTAAACGGGTTACTGCTTCTTCAAATTTAAGTTTCTTATTCTCTACCATTCTTAAATCCTTATTACGAATTTATATTAATTGATCATCAATCACTAATCACCATTCACTACTCACCAGCTACCAATCACTTCTCCTCTATTTTTTTCGGTACTGCAGTCACTTCACCATCGGACATGATCACGCCAAATTCTTCCCCCACTTTGAGCTTCTCCACACTGGCCATAATCTGCCGTTCGGGAAGGGTATGCACAATAGAGTAACCTCGCTTTAAAATATTCTTCGGGCTAGCAGAAAGAAGGCGGTCATTGAGCCCCTGAAACTTAGACTGTTGCAGACTTAGTATAAACTCAATCTGTTGACCAATCCGCTTTTCAACTTCACCAAGATAGCGAAACTTTTCATCCACCAGATTTTGAGGTTTCTGAAAACCGTATCTAGCAGTAAGTCCATCCAATTTTTGCCAAGCTATCTCGATTCTCCGGCCAACTGCTTCAGTTATCCGTCGCTCAGCTTCATTTAAATACGCTAGCAAATCATCCAGAGGTGGAGAGGCAATCTCTGCAGCAGCGGATGGAGTTGGGGCTCGTACATCTGCAGCAAAATCGGAAATAGTAAAATCTGTCTCGTGTCCCACTGCTGAGATAACCGGTACGGGACAGTCGGCAATGGCTCGCGCTACCGATTCTTCGTTGAAACACCACAAGTCCTCTATTGAACCGCCACCGCGACTTACTATAAGTATATCTGCACCTCCCCATTGCGAAAATTCTTGGATTGCAGTCACGATATCTTCAGTGGCCTCTTTACCCTGAACCAGCGTAGGCCTCACTACAATGTTCACATGAGGTGCCCGGCGAGAAAGTATGTTCCGAATGTCCTGGAGAGCCGCTCCGGTTCCAGAAGTGATGACCCCAATAGTAGCAGGATAAGACGGTAACGGCTGCTTCCTTTCATCAGCAAAGAGACCCTCCGCAGCCAACTTTTTCTTCAGCGTTTCAAAGGCAATATAGAGAGCTCCAAGCCCGGCTGCCTCCATCTCTTTAATGATAATCTGATAAACACCTCGAGCCTCGTAAACTGTAACCTTACCACGAACTAAGACTTTCATCCCACCCTCAGGGATAAACTTCAGCCGACTATTATCACCTTGAAACATTACTGCTCTTAGTTCTGCCTTATCATCTTTCAACGTGAAGTACATGTGGCCCGAACCGTGATGCAGAAAATTGGAAATCTCTCCTTCWACTAATACCGACCGAAAAGTGCCGTCTAAAACTGATTTTACCTGAGCTGTAATCTGGGAGACAGTGAGAACGCTAGTCATATCTCCTGAAGAACTCAATGATGTGTAATCGTCGACAGTCATCGCTTATTATCCTTACTGTACTGTATAAGTGGAAGCGGACTACCGGCTGCTTCCCACGCCATTATCCAGTAAGAAGCAACTCGGACAGCTGCATCTTCCATCCGTTTCTTGGCAATCTGTCCGGTTTCACTATAAAGGATCTCGATGTAGCCGGTGCCGTTCATGGAGGCGTCGCGATTGGGAATCAGATCTTGCTGCTCATTGGTCAAACCGGAACGTGCCAGAGAATCTGCTCGCAGCAGTTCGAAATGTAGGGGATATGATTCCTTCACAATGGTAAACGCCATCTCCACAGGATCATTATAGTTATTAAGGACTCCCTTGGGATAGATAGCTCCCAACAAATAGCGATTAACCATATCCGCTTCCCACCGTTTGTGGATACCGGTGTTACCTGAAAGTTGTCCGTTGTAATTCTCCACCACATGGAGAGGCATRTGGATATCGGAAACATAATGTCCCAAAACAGCAGCTGTCAAAGGTACGTCTTCCCAGTTCCCAGAACGTAGATGATCCGCTAGGCGATTGACGTACTCCTCAATCCGCCAAGGGGCCGTCCCCCATGCAAGTAGATTTTCTTCACCAAACTTTTCGTCAGCTAGTTTCCTGTCCCTGGGAATGCCATCAAAGGGAAAATCTTCATATAAATCAGCATCAATATAATGCCCGTGCGCTTCATCTGGATCGTTTCCTTCCATCCGCCACAGATCTGGGTCAATTGAGTGTTCAGAAATAAAGTCAATATTATTCTTGAAGGACTCTCCCAACGATCCGGGGAGCAGTTCTACAGCTTTACGATTTATGAGTTTATGAGCTTCGAATCCCCAGCTGTAGAGTGATGTGCTGAGGGATATAAACAAACCCGCGAGAAGAATCAGGATGCTGCAGCGGGAAGCCTTCATGCCCTTCAGTTCAGATAGATGCTACTTCTTTTTCTTATGACGGTTTAGACGCAGCTGTTTTTTTCGCTTATGGGTCTTGATCTTGCGTCTTTTTCGTTTTTTTCCGCTAGGCATGAATATCCTTACTTCATAAGAGCATCATTCACAACTCTGCGCATGACACTCGATGGTTTAAATGTGGGTACACACCGTTCAGGCAGATAGACAGTTTCTCCCGTTCCTGGATTTCGAGCTTTCCTCGGATCGCGGCGTTTGACTCCAAATGTACCAAACCCACGGAGTTCTACGCGCTCGTTTCGCTTTAGAGAATCAATGATGGTCGTCATGACTCCGTCTAGTACCGCCTCYGTTTCTACTTTTGTCAGACCGGTAGCTGCTGACACATTGTTTATGATATCCGCTTTTGTCATATCTTATYCGCTCTTCGAAAGCTAGAAAAGTTAACCTTCCTTGATGTAGATTGCCAGCTTTTGTCCGGGATGGATAAAGCTGTTCCTACTAAGATTATTCCACCGCTCGATTTTGTAAATGGGGATACGATAACGATTGGAGATATGGCTCAACGTATCTCCTCTTCGAACAATATATATCTCTTTCACAGAATCACTCTTNNNAGAAGATGCTATTGTTGGTGATGATCTCACTGGAATAGTTAACTTCTGTCCGGGGTAAATATATGCGCCATAGCTCAGACCGTTCCATCTGCGAATGGTTCGAGCTGAAGTGTCATACCGTTCGGCGATATGTCCAAGAGTATCACCTTTCCTCACTTTGTACTTGACAGTCTCCTGCGGTTTCTGTGCCGACGCCGATGCCACCGGTCCACTAGCTGCTGTAGACGGAACTGGAATTGTCAGTTTCGTCCCTTCACGAATTCTGTTATAATTCCTGATTTTATTTACAGATGCTATATCGTGCATAGAAACACGATATTTTGAAGCTATCGCTGATAAGCTTTCCCCTGRTCGAACTCGATGCTGACGATACTGGGGAGCAAAACGRCTGTTTTCAGGTAGAGCATTAAAGGCAGCAGTAAACGCCTCAATCTTTCCAGCAGGAAGTTTAAGCGCATAAGATTGATCTGGTGGAGTGGCAAACTGCCTGAGTTCAGGATTTATCTGCTTCAGTTTCTTCACTGAGATATCGGCACAGCGTGCCAGTACCGTAAGATCTGCACTTTTTTCTATTAAGACCTCATCGARTGATATTTTACTCGAAGTTGGAGAAGTGAACCCATACCGCTCAGGATTCCGGCTGATGATTGCCGCMGCCAGGTAAGTGGGGACATAGTTTCGCGTTTCCCTCGGAAGCGAATTCAATCGCCAAAACTCAGTTGTCTGATGGAGATTCATAGCACGGTTAACTCTGGCCGATCCAGAATTATAAGCCGCTAGGGCGAGATACCAATCATCAAACTCCAAAAATAAATCTTTTAAAAAGGCTGCCGCCGCATTTGTTGCTTTCTCTGGATCCCGTCGTTCATCAATCCACCAGGTACGATTAAGTCCATAAAGCTTGGCAGTTGAACTGATAAACTGCCACATTCCTGCGGCATGAGCCCGAGAATAAGCTTTGGGATTCAATCCACTTTCTATCATGGCAAGAAAAATAAGCTCTTCTGGAAGTTCATTTTGTTTCAGGATATTAGTGATTAGATCTTTATACCCCGGGTAGCGGGAGAGCCAAATTTGAAAACTACGGCGGCCCTTAGTCTGGAAGAACTTTACAGCTTGCTCAACACGGCTGTTCATGATCAGTGGTATGTGCCCTTCGCGGTCATCAATTACCTGGAATTTGGACCCGTTTATTTCAAATTCCAGAGGTTCTAAATATTCGGCCAGCTCCTCCCGAAGACTGGCRATAGCGATGGGAGTTTCACCCTGAGTTATGGTACTAAAATAATTTTCGTATGAATAGAGTAAGGTTGTTTCAAATCGACTGAATTCTTCCTGATCCTCTCCAGACATTTCACCTAACTGCTCCGCCTGATTCAACAGTACTACTATTTTATCAATGAGATAAATGACTTCCAGTGTATCGTTATGTTGATCAGAAATAAGGGCCTCTGCAAAAAGTCCTTTAACATCCGATAAAATAAAGGAAAAACCTTTGCCGGGATCTATATGATGAATCGACTGTTCTAAATCTGATGAAATTTCCACTGAGTCGATTGTGACATCTGATATTTTGATGATCGTACTATCAATAATCGTAGAATCTGGAGTTTGAGGAACAGCTGAAAAGAGCCAGGATGCGGTTCCTGCTAAGATACTTAAACTAGTAAAAGAGAGTCTATTCATTCATCACAAAGAGAGCGAAGTTACTTTTTAGAGTCTCTTTCATCAAGAAGTTTTGTCACTTCCAAGAGCTGCTGCCCGTCGAATTATATCGCGAGTTGACTCTCCTTCAACTAAAGGAACTCGAACCACGTTTCCACCCCAGGAACTCACTTCCTTTCTTCCGACAATTTCTCCAGCATCATAGTCAGCACCTTTCACCAGAATATCTGGCTTCAGCTCACAAATCAGTTCTAATGGTGTCTCTTCTCCGAAGATCGTTACATAATCGACAACTGCCAGTGCATCAAGTAGAGCAGCACGGTTTTCCTCTATCTGTAAGGGATGACCACTGCCCTTAAGTTTCTCTACTGATCTATCTGAATTGAGACCTACAACCAAGCAGTCACCCAGCTCTCGGGCTTTCCGGAGCAGCTCTACGTGACCACGGTGGAGAAGATCAAAACAGCCGTTTGTAAATACAACCGACTTCCCATTCTTTTTAAGAGACAGGCTCAATATTTTCATATCTTCTCGAGAAAGAACTGCCATTACTCTCCCCTTAATGGACAAAAATCACAGAGTTTTTCATTGCAATATCGAGACTGTAGCGCCAACAGTCCCTGCCGCACTCCAAAAGATTTTAAAAGCTGCGGACTTATGARACCTTTAAACTGACTATTCAGTTTCCCATAAGTCTGACTGCTCTTCAATCTCCACCACTCCTCTAACAATTCAYTCACTTTTTCTGAATTCTCCTCTTCCCATATTGCTTGGAAAGGTATRATTACATTACCAAGCCATTCAAAACACCAGCTTTGACCGGGAAGACTTTTGTCAAACAAACCATTAAGAGCCTTGAATGTTCCATCCTCTCGATTCGACCACGGCTCCCAACCCGACAAAAGTTTGACTGCCACAGCAGCCCCGAATTTAAGCCTACTTTCCGGATGAGCTGCCGGTCGGATACCGCATCTTCTCCAATAAATGGAAGGATTAACTTGTTTGTCTCCTTCATCAATTCCGCTCCAATGAAGAAGGTATTTATGTATCCTCACTTCATCACCCAAACGTTCCAACTCACGAAGCGTAGTTAATCTGCTCAGTCGAAGGAAATTGTCCTCATTCCCTTTCAGCCCTAAAGCCCAGAACGTAGATTCAAAAAAAGCCTGTCGAATATCACTACATCTCTTGACGGCCTCCCTGACAGCCGACAGTTTCTCTCTCCACCGGATGTGAGTCATTGGCCATAACGCACTCAGCACTCTCTCAGAATCGATGACTGCATCTAATCTGCAGCTTTTTGGGGACAACCTCTCCACAGCTTTAATTGGAACTATCACTGCAGGAACAGCTCTTCCATCGGTTTTTCTTACCCGGGATGCATCAATCTCCAAAACCACATGAAGCACAACATTATCAAAACGGGGATTAGTGTGATGACCATGGTAGTTCCAATCTTTTTCCCTTAAGTGAAATTCAACATCTCCGCGCAAAAGTCCTTCAGATGATAGCAGTAAAACACCGTTTACATCAGGCCCATCATATCGATTTTTATCACCGTATTCAAGCAGATGAATCGTATCTCCCTCAACCGTTTTTAGCCGACTCCCTATTGGCAAACTAAACCACCAGTTAGCCAACTGCTCCTCTCTTAGCCACCCGGATTTAGGTTCAAAAATAGCAGGAGATAGCCAGCTTAGCTCCAGGAAGTTCATTCCACGGTTCAAGTTTTAACTTGGTTCATCTTTGTATGCCATGAATCCCTCATAAAAGATACTTTTTCTTCAATTAAATCTGTGAAATCCTGTGCATCTTTTCCTTGCCACTCAATCGTCTCAACTGGATGATCAATTCGCAGCTCCACATCTCCCCCCTTGATAATATAAGAACCCATTTTGTTAATCTGCATGGTCCCGCAAATAGCAATAGGTACCACAGGCATCCCAACCTTGATAGCCAATCGAAGTGCCCCTCGCTTGAAAGGAAACATTTTACTAGTAACAGTCCTCTCTCCCTCGGGGAAAATCAGTACGGAACGGGGATTCTTCCGGAGCGATTTTTCCGCTTCACGGATGGTCTCCACTGCCTTTCTCATCCTGTAACGGTCAATGAAAATATGCTTTGTGCATCTCATTGCCCACCCCAGAAAAGGAACATTTTTCAACTCTATCTTGGCTAAAGAAACCACGTGAAACGGCAGYCCCGAAAAACAGAGCGGAATGTCGAAAGCACTTTCATGATTGGCCGCAAAAAAATAGTGACGAGCCCGGTCCAGCTTGTCTAGTCCTGAAATGCGGTATCGTACACCACTGGCTTTCAGCATAATCCACGACCACAAGCGCATGATTTTTCCGCCTGTACGACCGAAACGATCAAAAGGTGAAATTAGAATGATAACTGTTCCGAGCACTGTTGTCCAGATGAGATGGTTTATCAGGACAAAAGTAGTTCGGATCATGAGCTACCCGCCATTGTTTATTTCAAGAGTGAAGTATGCATATACGGTTGAAGCGGTTCCGGTATCCAGACAGTTCCATCATCTTGCTGATAGGTTTCCAGTAGGGCAATCATTAGACGGGGAGTCGCCACACCGGAACCATTAAGAGTATGAACAAATTCTGGCTTACCACCCTCTTTACGGTAGCGAATATTGGCTCGCCGTGCTTGAAAATCTTCGAAATTGCTGCAGCTCGAAACTTCCAGCCACCTATTCTCGCCCGGAGCCCACACCTCCAGATCATAACATTTTGTCGCAGCAAAACTCAAGTCACCGGTACAAAGAAGCGTTACCCGGTAATGCAGCCCTAGAGCTTGGAGGATAGATTCAGCATCCGATGTTAAACTTTCCAGTTCAATATAAGAATCTTCCGGCTTTACAAATTTAACCAACTCTACTTTGTTAAATTGGTGAACCCGCAGCAGCCCCCGGGTCTCTCGGCCGTATGAACCCGCCTCCCTACGGAAGCAGGGAGAATAGGCTACATATGGGATGGGAAGATCCTCTTCAGCCAAAATCTCATCCCTGTGGATATTCGTCACCGGAACTTCAGCTGTGGGAATCAGGAAAAGATCATCCTGCTCTATACTATACATGTCATCTTCCAGCTTGGGCAACTGCCCTGTCGCCTCAGCTGCCTGACGGAGAGTAATAAAAGGTGTACGCACTTCCCGGTATCCTCTCTTTAGGTGATGATCCAGCATAAAGTTGATGAGCGCCCGCTCAAGAATTGCTCCCTGACCGGTGTAAAGTGGAAACCCCGAACCGGATATGACAGCTCCCCGTTCCATATCCAAAAGTTCCAATTTTGTTGTAATTTCCAAGTGAGGTAGTGGCTCGAAATCGAACTTCGGTTTCTCCCTCCAGCTACGGATATGTTCATTGGCTGACTCATCGTCACCTAATGGAACCGATTGGTGTGGAATGTTTGGAATCCACATCAATTTCTCATGAAGCTCCTCACGCTTTGCAGCAAGATCACCGTCAAGTTTTTTGATCTGATTGGCAACATTCTGCATCTCACTAATCAGTTCACTTACATCCATTCCACCCCGTTTAAGTTTGCTGATCTCCTCACTGGACCGGTTTCGCTTCGCCTTCAGATCTTCCACATCCTTGATAATCTTGCGTACWTTRCCATCCAGAGCGAGAATACCTTTAATATCTATTTTWTCGCCCTTATTGGCGGCACCTTGAACCACAATTTCCGGATGATCCCGTATAGTCTGCAGTGATAACATTCGTTTAAAACCTCTACTTATGTTTAATCAAATTCAACAGGGAAGTTAAATCCTGAGATGAGAAATTACCATCCAAATCCCCAAGTCAGCTCTTATAAATTACACAATAAATGTACTTCGAGCGAATCTACAAACCGATGACCAGTTTTACAACAGCATCCATCTTCTGATCAGAAGTCCGCCCAACCCCGCTCTTATCAAGTCGTTGCAACCAGTCATCACTGTAAAGTTCCAACTCCAGTTTTAGCCAAGAATTTACAGCTGCAGCAGCCTTGAGACCCATTATGGTACGGGTTTCTACTTCTCCTTCATAAGTCTTGTAAAGAAATTCAACWGATTGATGRTCGTATTGTGCATCAATTGTCTCATCAGTCACCTCTCCGCGTCGAGAAGATTGATAGTATAATTGAAGCCATATGTCACTCCTCGGCATAAACTCCACAGCAGAAAAGAAATTGTCTGAATTTGGTCCTGACCAGTAACCGAGCCAATGACCGTGGTGTTCAACACTGTTTACCTGACTCCTATGAACATAAACGTAAGGGGATAAACGGGTATATTCTACTCTTAGCAAAGGTGACCAGTTCTGTATAATAGGTAAACTGATTGCAGCTCCAAAYTGGTACGCCGTCCAGCTTCTGCTGCTATCAGAAAAGGTGTCTACAAAATCCCACTCATCTAAGTAAAAAGCACCATAAAATCTTCCCAAACGTTTCATCACCCAGTCAAAATCGAAGAACATCTGGAGATTGTCAGAATCACCTAAATCGTGCTGTGACGACCATGAAAAAATAAACGGAATGAGGTACACCGGTTCTACCCCTCTTCCWCCGTAAATGACAGATTCGCCAAACCCAATGCGAAAATTCTTTTTTATCCACACGTCCATTCGATGTGCTGCCACATACTTTCTTATGAGTGGTAATCCTCCATGAGGCCCGTAAACATCTAAGTAAGTTGAGTCATCAATATTCGAATTCAGCCACCCGTGTACACTGGAAAACTGCCAGTTTTCAGAGAACTTGTGGCGGATACTTATTTGGGTAAAACTGGGGGCTTTTTTTGAAAAGAGCAGTTGACCTGTATAGCCCGGTCCCCAAATAGGATTTGATTTGCCAACTGTAAATTCCCCCTCAGGATAAAAGAGGATAATCCCTCCATCTCCCACATCGTACTCTGACCAAGTGGAGTCACTGCCGTGAAAGGATACCCGTCCTGGTTCTTGATTGGAACTGAAATCATGACCAAACGGATCGAGATTTTCTTCGCTCAGTACTGAATGTTTTTCGAACCGAGACCAGAGCAATATATTGTACTTTCCTGTCGGAGGCAGATGATAYCGAGCCACAGCTGTTACTACCGGTGCGACATTCAATACATTTCCATTTCTTTGAACATCACCTCCGTTAGCTGAGCCAACTCCTTCTAATGAAGGATAGAATTTTAGTCGATTTTTTCGGAATAAACTTTTACCCCATTCACTCTCAGCGAGATCATTGCCGCCGAACCCTTGCTTTACTTGCCAGGAGTGATCCCAACGATTACCCAGATAGCCGTCTATTACTCCGTCAGCAATTGTTTTAGTCTCTGCAAGATAAAGTGTGGCTGAATTAGATCTGACAAGATTCTGCCCCTTTATCAAGTTCAAGCCCACCAGGAACCCCAAAAACAGACAGAGTGAGACAATAAATTTGACTTTAACCATTTCTTTTTATCATTTGAAAAATCTAATTAGTATAGAAAATATAACCACAGGAGCGCTTTTCAAATCGATTTCGATCATGTTGACATTCATCATAAGTTAATAGTCAATAATTAAAGGTTAACAGTTGATCTTCAATAATCAATCGTCAATCGTAAATAATAAATAGAAAATCCTACCTTCCTTTTCCGGATAACATCACCGCWATTGTACTGACCATGATTTTTAAATCTAGGGATAGTCCAGCGTTTTCGATATAAAAGAAGTCGTACTTTAATTTCTCTTGGACATCTTCCAAATCTGAATCATAAGGATGTTTTATTTGTGCCCAGCCGGAAATCCCTGGTCGCACCTTATGGCGCCTATAGTAAAAGGGAAACTCCTCACTCAATTGCTGAACAAAATAAGGACGCTCCGGTCTTGGCCCTACTACGCTCATCTGTCCTCTGATTACATTAATGAATTGGGGTATTTCATCCAATCGAAAACGGCGCATGAACCGGCCAATTTTAKTAATTCTAGGGTCATCTTTATCTGCCCATACAGGCCCAGTATCTAACTCTGCATCTTGAACCATGGAACGAAATTTGAATGCCATAAATCTTTTACCGTTTAATCCTACTCGTTCTTGGCGGTAAAGAATTGGACCTCGAGAATTTACTTTTATTGCCAAGCCAAGAAGCAACCATAATGGAGAAAAGACAGACAAAATTATAAAAGCAGTGACAACATCGATTAGACGCTTAGCAAATTTCTGCTGTTGAGACATTATTTCAGGATTTATCTGTATTAATGGTAATCCGGCGATCTGCTCGGTCTTTGCTAGACCACTCACTACCTCATACATATCTGGTGATATCTTCAGGGATACAGGTGAACCGTTAGCATAGGTAATTATATCCAAAAGCCGTTCGTGATTGGGTTTGTCAAGAGCAATAACAACTTCACTGATTCTTTTATCAGTAATTACCTGTTGAATATCCGCTACTGATGACAGAATGGGTAAATCATCGACACTGGTTAGTTCTGGGTCGACAGTTCCGGGTGTAACGAATCCTACCACATTATATCCCAGATGAAAGTCCTTCAATTCTCTTGCCATTTTCCGGGCTTTCGAGTTAACACCAACCACTAAAGTATTCTTTTGTCCAATTCCCCGATGTAGTAGGATTTTCTGTATGTGACGAATAACAATCCTGTTAGTACTGAGAAACAAGGCAAGAGCTATCCAATACTTTAAAACCTCTCCACTTTCTACCTTGATGGGAAGACTACCGAATTCTTTCAGAAGAACAACTGTTACAGCAAGGAGCAAAGTTACTTTGAAAACAGTTTGAACTTCAACGAATCGCGAAATGGTAGGATCCACTCGGTACCGTCCGTTCAATAAAAGTAGTAGTACAACGGCACTTTGAACCAGGACAAGAACTAAAAGACTTTCCTCTCTTGAGGATCCAACCGCCAATAATAAAGGATGAAGAGTTACTTTAAAGGCAAACCATCCCACCAAACAATCGCCCACCAGAAGGCAGGCCACAACTGTCCAGTAACGTAAATTTCTTCTGATACTTGATCTTATCATGGAATGGGTTCAGCTACAACTGATTCTACATAATAACAATAAAAAACCGAATGCGCTGCATCACATTCGGTACATTGAGTAAATATGCTTTTCGTCATTAAAGGCTCCATTTTTGATCCCATTACAGAATCTATTTCGAGATAAAACCTTTAGCGTTTGACGATAAACAATCCTCCTTGTTTAGCATAAATTATATTATCTGTCTCTTCGAAACAAGCTTTTTCAAAGATAATACTGATCTGAATCAACGATCTGCAAACCATGTGGTTTTTCTTTCCCCTTTTATTCAATTGACCATACTCAGAAACAAAACCTCGTTTATCACCAGCTATAGATACTAGTAATACCAATGAGATAGATCTCTACCTGTTTTTAACTCAACCCATTCAATATGTGGTTGAAATTCAGGCCTTAGAATTTCAATCAACTCTTTTCTATCATTATCTGATATACCACTATCTGATTTGAATAACATATTCCTAAACCAAACAGAACTTTTCAAATACCCCAAGGTACTATATTTTTCTTTACGCCTCAGAAAATCCGCTCCTTTCCTTATCACTCTGGAAAGGAATTGAAATCGTACTGCTGCAGAGGGATTCACTCGATTTTTCATAGCTTCTGTTTTAAAATCAGCATCAACTCCAATAAACGAAAATATCATTGAAATAAATTGAGAGGGAGCTGTCTTCAAGTCATCATAGAGTGCTATTAGAACCTGCTCKGAACGAAAATACTGAAGATAACATTTTAATTGATCTGAATAGAAATTCTGACTGATAAGATCGGGATGTTTCTGTAGTGCGTCAAAAATATTCAACGAAGAATCAAGTTCCCCCATTCTTTTTCTAAAACTAAAGGCGGATATTAAACGGTCATATGGATTCCTGAGAACAGATATTAATTTGACATCTGGAAGGAAACTATGTATCCTTGACGGAACTTGAGTATCATATATGTAGGTATTACTTACTTCACCTATAGCTACATGATTGTCACAGTGATCAAAAAATGACTTATACCAATCAAAACCTTTCTCATAATTGTCAGTAAAAAAGTTGGTTTCTTTGATATTTCTTGCGGTACAAATCTGAGGATGCTCTTTAATAGCCATATATAACATTGTACTTCCTGTACGACCGGGACCGATTACAATAAATGTCGGTTGAGATATCCGATTCATCATAACTAGCTTCAGTTATTAACGCTCAACTTCCCAAATGTTTATCTTTTTACCCCGTATCCAATCAATTATGGCCATAAAAGATGATGAGTTTACAATAACAAAATACTTTACGGGCTTTACTAGTATCGCCAGAGCATAAAAGAGAATTTGCGAGAAAAGTAAAAAGCGATAGACATATAACTTTACCAAGAAAATACTTGATACCAGCAAGATTATTAATAAGACTGGCATAAACCATCTGATAAATTTATGAGGCACAAGCATGGAGAATAAACTTCTTTTGTTAAAAGGTATCACACTTTTCCCAAGGTATCTGAGAGAATTCAAACTTCGCAAAATGATCCGTCTTTTTCGTGAAAAAATGATCTTTGGTTCTACCTCATATCCAATTGAATTCTTAACATAAAGCACATCGTATCCACTCTCATATATTTTAATTGGCTCCAAAAAATCACTAATCGCATCATTTTCTAACGGTAGATATAGTTCTTTTCGAACAGCATAAATACCTCCATTGGCTCCTACCAGCTTCCCAATTCTTCCCTCTAGTATCTTGATCATTGTTTCATAAGACCAGTAGATGCTCTCTACCTTATCGTTGGTGTAAATCAATCGACCACATGCACATCCAACCCTGTTATCGGAGAAAGGTGCAACTAATTCTTTTATAGCGTTAGCTTCGTATAATATATTCGCATCACTAAAAACAATGATCTCGCCCTTGGCGTGCTTTAATGCTTCATTTTGAACTGCAGTCTTACCTTCTCGAGCTAGATCAAGAAACTTCACTCTAACGTATCGTTGACATATTTCTGACGTTTTGTCTGTAGAACCATCACTGGAAACGATTATTTCAAGCTTATCTCCTGGATAGTTCAATTCCATAGAATTCTTGATTTTTTTCTCAATAATCTCCTCTTCATTATGAACAGATATAACCAGTGAAACAAACGGTTGATAATTTGAAACGATGTTATATCTCTTCCTCCGTTTAGTTAATAAAAAAATGGGGAATAGAATCGTGGAATAAAAAAAACAAAACATAGCAAAGATGAAGAGAATTTGAAAAATCAATAACATAACTGTATCTATTTACGACACAATCAATTCATACAGTTCGATTAACTTCTTTTCTTGAGATTCCCAGTTATATTTACTTAASACTGCKGCTCGTCCTCTAGCACCCATTGATATAGCTTCTTCCTTATTGTTAAGTAAATATTCTATTTTTTCTTTTATATCCTGAGGGTCATTGGGATTCACAGTTAAACCACACTTTTCTTTTTCAACAAGTTTGTTCCAAACTGGGAAGTTACTGCAGATTATCGGTATACCATTTAACATATACTCAAAAAATTTGGTCAGTTCCTTTTCTTTATAGTGATCAGAGAATGGAAAAATAGCTAACCCTGCGAGCCATTTATGTTTCGAATAATAATCCTGAATTATAGAAGGAGAGACAAAATCATCTGTGCCCATAAGTAATAGTTTGTTTCTTCCATGCCTAGTATTGTTTAACATCTCCTCCCGTAAAGCAGAAGTGTGTTCTCCTACCATATGTACTTCTACACCAGGAACATATCCTGGAATTGAGGAATGGATCAGTGCTCCTCGGATTGGAGTTATTTTTCCTGTATAAATAATTGCATTTGTAACAGAAATATTGTTCTCATTTAAATTAATTTTATTATGAATTAAAGGATAATTTTTTATTATCAACCCATTTTTAAATCTGCGTTTGTAATAGGATTCTGCAATAATAATATGCATACCTTTCTGCGCCAGCCATTCAACGATCCTTACAATAATCACTAGTAAATTTCTAAAGAACCAAGGAATAGATGGCCTGGCTTGAATCACACTAATATTATCTTCATGAATATCATAAATAACATTTTTCCTAAATAATCTTAGGAATAATGCAACGGGAATAAGTTCTGGATCATGAAAATGGTATATATCTCCCTCTAATTGCATYCCTTTGAAAAAGAGTCTAATTGGTTGAACTAAAATCCTCAATAACCTGGATTTAACCTCTGATAAGGGAATTATATGTACATCATTTACTACTTTTTTCTCTGTCGCCGGTGCAATTAAGAATACGTCAAATCCTTTCTGAGCTAAAGAAACACATTCCTTATGAAATATTCGGTTGTCATTCCATGGGTGTACAGAAGTTAAATGAATCACTCGCATTAGTTTACCTTATTTTGTCCCAACGCTTGTTTTCTAAATTCAATCACCCACTCTCTTCTTGATTTCAAAACAAAGATTAAAAACAAAATAAGGAAAGCCAGGAAAAATACGACAATTTGCATACTATGTTGTAAATGGGTTCGTATAACGATATAATTACCCACAACTACCAATAAACACCCAGCAATCATATGTATGAGCAAAGACATATTAAATGGCTGGACATTTAATAACTTATAGACAATTAGCAAACTAAAGATAGCTGCGGTTATATATCCAATCAAAAAACTGATGACCCCTGCTTTTAAAACCGAAATTCCAGCACTTTTCATMAAGAAGAATGAAATTAGCAATAGTACTGCAGCTAACGAATATATGATCGAGTTATATCCCCTTTCAGAGGCAGCATCAATTGGACTGCGTAAAACACCTACGATAGCATAAAAGGGAAGGGCAATAAGCAATACTCTGGCTGTCCAAGCACCATTGACAGATACATTCCCTAACCACAACTTCAGTATTTCTGGGCCAAATAAGCTTAACGAAAAAGACATCAATAATCCCCCGAATAAAACCCACATTAGGAGCATCTCAATTCCACCTTTTACCTGATCAACTTTACCTTGAGCCAAAGCTTGTGAAATACGGGGTAGAAGTATTATGCCAAGAGGGCCTACAAATACCAAGAAAATCCTTACTAAGCTGATGGTAGAGTTAAGATAAGAAATATCCGAAAAGGATACATGTGACATAACTAATAGCGGCACACCAGCGAGAAGAATGAATTGAGAAGCAAAACTCGGGATTCGTTTAAAACCATACAGGGCTAATCTTTTTAACACTTTCAGCTTTACTCGAAGAGGATTGAATCCATGGTTTCTAACAAGATAGCTCGCACTAGCCACAACAGTGACACAAATTGCGATAATCCTGAAAATTACATCAACTTTATCGAGTATTATGAATGCCACAAAAGGAATAACCGCCGTCGARATTAAGTGTATCAGATTTGCTCCTACCATCCTCAGATGTCCCCTGTAGAGTCCATAGGTGATACTTTGGATACATACGGCCAAGGCAAAAGCAAAATATGTCCAACTTAAATCAGGTAAAAAACCGCTTATGAAACCTGAACTAACAAAATAAGTGAGAAGAAGTAAAACAGGTAGTGTAAATGTGAATAATATTACAATTGCAGAATCTCCAAAACTTTCCTTTTGATCCTTTGCGACAAAATTGGGAAGTCCAACATTCATTCCCAGAAGTAACACCCCTACAACAGCATAACTCGTCCTTCGAACCAGTAAGTAATGTCCCAATGTTTCCAAACCGTGATGACGAGCTACATACCCATTCAGTAGAAAAATGCCTATCATAACTACAACGCCATTCACCAAAGTCATGATAAAGTCCTGTTTGATGGTCATTCGTCCCTTTAGTCCCTTAAGCACTTTCATCCTTAGCAGTCAAGTCAGAGTTTGCCCTATGCGGAGACCATCGAAATGGCCATAAACATCCAAAGTACACGGTTGTCGCTCATGTCACCTGAAAATTATCGGGAGACCACTGTAGATTGTCTGGTAGACCTGTTTAGTTGTAGAGTACATCAGGTAAGAACAGCAGGAGAATCTAATTCAATTTTCGATAACCTTCTCTCGCTATTACCTGAGTGAACTGCTGCCAAAAGACCACTAAGAAAGAACCATATTAATCGATTATCGTTTATGTCCCCACTGAACATAGCTGAGAAGAAAACAGTTAGGGTAGCACCAAGCCAGAGAACTTCCGGTTGAGAGTACCTTTTCCTGAAGTGCCTTACAACGTCTATAACAGCTAGCACTGCATGAGAAAGAAAAAAAACTAATCCTATGATACCGAACTCAGCGAGAATTTCGAGGAACAGGTTATGAGGATAACGAAAATCCCTCCAAGGAAAAAGTGCTGCATATCCTCCAGCACCGCTTCCAAACAAAAAATGGGGGATATCACGAAGCCATAACTCAAGCGCATTACTCCATAATATCCATCTACTCGATATCGTGCTGAAAACAACAAGTCCCTTCCTTGTAACTACCAGTTCACTGCTTGCAAAGACGTTGTATCTCGCTGTTAAGTTCTCAGGCATGGTAAACAGAGCTGTCACTACCACTAGAGTACCCACAAGGAACAAGATACCTACTTGTTTCCGTAGATTTCCACCTACTATTATTCCCAATGCTATTAAGGATACAAAGAGACTCAGAACCGGTCCGCGTGAACCGGTAGATAAAGCCGCTATCACAAAAACAAGCATGGAAAATCCAAATAAGAACTTTCTCTTTTCGCTGAACGTCATCATTATTCCCGTTAGTACAGCACATACAGACATGAAACGGGCAGTTTGAATTGGATTACTGCTGAACAAAACAAGGCGTGTTGTCAACTCCACAAAAGAACCGGTGGCTGCTAGATACAACATTTTGGTTACCAAAACAAGTGCTCCGATGAATCCGATAGCGATGAGTATTTTAAGAAAATTCATACCCTCCTTTTTAGATTTGAACATGACGAGGGGCGCCATAAAGAGAGTAAATCCAAACAAGGCGAATCTCAGACCTTTCTCTAAAGCCCAATCAACGCGTGGCGCATATAGCGATGTACAAAGCAACCAGAGTACCCACAAACAGAAAGCGGTAAAGTAGTATTGATGGACAAGAAAGCGGGCTCGAACTTCAGGATTGGATAATTCCCACAGGATCACAATCAAGACTAATACACTTATGAGAAGGGTCAAATCTACAGTTTGGAAGAGTGGAATAGCATCAATTATCCAACCCTTGATCAAACCGATACTTATGAAAATAATAAGAATTAGGTGGTTATAGTAAAACAACGCGGCAATGGTTAAACCAAGGCCTGAGATAATAAAAGGTGCAAGAGGATGAACTATCGTCGATAAGACTCCACCAGCTTGCAAAATGAATAGTGGATAGTGGATTCTCAGTGATCGATTGACCAACTCATGCTGCTCCAGCTTTCCTCTGATTAGGTGCACTCAACCAAACTCTATTCCTCARTAAAACCCAAAAACATGCCATTAAAAAGCTGAAAGTAACTGATCCAACCACAATCAGTGCCCTCTGCGGTTTTGCCTTCTTTTGAGGGACATGGGGAAAATCCAATATCTGCAGAGTAGGTTCGTCTCGGGCCTCTTGAAGGCGAGCTTGTTCATATTGAGGATAAAGAAACTCCAGTATCGCACCATGTATTTCTATATCACGTTTCATTCTAGCATACGCCAATAACAAATCTGGAGTATCACTTAGATTTGGAAACAAACTCTCTTCATCCCATCCAGTTTTCAAYACTTTCAACTGAGAACGCAACTCATCTTTCTGTAATTTCAAATTTCTCAGTGATGGACTTTCTTTACTTAGGGTATGCTTAGCAATATTATAGGCTATTTCTGTTTCGGCTAGTTTCACCTCGAAACCTATCAGTTGTACAACACTTTCGGCCAGCTGTGTGGGGAGCTCATAAGCATTATGCTTTAGTGTGAAGTCACGTAGTGAATTTTCAACTTCTCTTAGTTCCGATTCTAAGGATTCAATCCGAGCTAATATAAATCCCTGGTTTCTTATACCAGTCTTGGTTTTGAGATCGATACTGGTTTTTCCAAGTTCTTCTAAAACCAAATCAGCCATTTTCTTACAACGGATTGAATCGCGGTCGTAAATAACAAACAATAAAGCACCCTCATCAGATACCTCGATATCAGTATTTGCCTTAAACTGTTCAAGAACATCTTCGATCTCCTCAGCTCCATACACTGATCTGAGATTAAATTCATCTATAATTCTCTCTCTCACTCTCCTGCTGTTTAGGATAGAGATGTAGTTGCTGGTTTCTTCGCTCGTATTTCCTAGACCAAGTAAAGACAATGCACCTGTACCCCCACCTATCGTTCCAAAGATATCTCCCCCAGCCGACGAAGGAAGAATGGTAAATGACGACGCATACCATACTGGCAATAACAAGGAAACAATAACTGATAAGACAGAAACTGCAATGAAATTGATAAACAGGAAGCGCCTTCTGTTCCAGAGAACTTGAAAAACCGAATCTCCTATAGGTGTTTTCTCTACATCTGCTATTTTGCTAGTCTCCTTTATACTTGCTCCTTTACTATCCACCAATCCATACCGCTTCAGATCTGCAATCCGGTTCCGCAAAGTCTTCTCCGTCATTCCGTTAGCCACAGCTACTCTCTCGCGTTCTGAACGGTCGCCCAAGATTATTGGATGTTTCTTGACCAACCCCAGTATTTTCTTCTCGTGATCGGTTAGTGTCTGCATAAGTCTACATCGTCCTTTTTTACAGAGTAGCCAAGTATGTCAGGTAAACGGTAAGGAGCGCCGTTCCGATTTGCATTAATGAACTTTCACCAAAAATAGAACTCTTCAGATTCCGAGGAACCACTATCACATCACCGCGCCTTATAACTACATCCTGCCCGCGATTTCTGCTGCCGTCTAAATGTCGTATGAGAACGCGATTCGGATTACCTTCCGTTGTATTGCCTCCAGCCAGATTAATATAGTCAGCTGCGGTGAAACCGGGAAAAAACTGAAAACTCCCCGGGACCTGAACAAACCCATTCACTGATATACCCCGTTCCCGGAGAATATCAATTGTATCACCAGGTTTTAGTATCACTGAGGAAAAGCGTTCCGGCTGTATCTGAAGATGCTCTTCCTTGCCATTTTTCTGTCGAGTTATGGTAACGCTTTCTAAATCTGCGTTCTCACGGAACTTAGCCTTTCTCCATAGAAAGTGTTCCAATGTCTCGTTTGGGCTAATGATGTCGTAACCTCTTCCCGTCACGGCTCCTCGAATGACCACTCCTTCCTTCTCCACATCCCCGAAAGGAATGATTACTATATCGCCTTCAACAAACGTTGGGTTCTGAGAAAGATCGCCGTTCCTGAGAAACTGAAGGAAATCTATTTTACTACTGTCACCTGAATTTCTCCGGATAGTAATATCAAATTCCCGGGCAAACTGGTGAAACCCGTCCGCATTTCTCACTACCTGATCCAGCCTCATTACGGGTGTCACCGTAACAAACCCGGGACGGTTTACAGCACCGGAAACTTGCAACTGAAACCTCCTGATATTGACTATGGTCATGCTGACCTTTGCGTTGGGGAATGCCCGCTCCTTTATAAACTGTTTTACAATGTTGATTCCCTGCTGCAGTGTCTTTCCGCCTACATGTATGACTCCCACGGATGGAATAAGCAGTTCTCCAGCAGGAGATACCTGCAAAGGCCAAGTGATATTTTCGCTGGTAAGGATGTTTAGCCCCAGTTCATCACCAGGTCCTAGAATATACGTTGCCGGATCAATAGCTCCTTCTAATACAAATTCCTCTTCAAATGAATCCAGTGCTTGAATCTCCTCCTGCGAGAATATCTGGGGCTCGATACTCATACGACCATAGGTTTGAGGATGTATCCCACAAGGAATCACTATCAGAACAATAGCAAGAGCAGATACTTTTCTCATATTACACTCAAATTGTATGCTTGTTCATAGTACTCGCGGAACTCTCCTGACTTAATCTTCCGCCACCAACTATCATTACTT